>CAMDTB010000052.1 GCA_945907245.1 Rhizobium sp. Q54 | reverse complement strand
GGCGAGGATGAAGGGCGGCTTCTCGCGCTTGGCCTTCAGCGCCAGCAGCAGGCCCAGCCCGCACAGCGCGGTGAGCACCGGGATCGGCGCCAGCAGCAGCAGATTCGGCATGGTGAACCAGCGCGCGGCGATGGCCGGCTGCATCAACGGCGTCCACAGGCTGACCGCGACGATCACCACCAGCAGGCCGACGGCGAGGCCTTTGGCCCATCCATAGGCCCAGTCCTGCAGATCGCCCTCGGTCTTGCGGATCAGCCAGGTCGAGCCCAGTAATGCATAGCCGACCACCAGCGCCGCGCCGGTGAACACGCTGAACGGCGTCAGGAACGACAGCGCGTTGCCGACGAATTTGCCGTCCTCGATCGGGATGCCCTGCACGAAGCTGCCGAGCACCAGTCCCTGCGCGAACGCGGCGAGAGTCGAGCCGGCGGCGAAGGACAGGTTCCACGCCCAGCCGCTGGTTTCGGCCCGGTGGCGGAATTCGAAGGCGATGCCGCGGAACACCAGCGCGACGAGGAACAGAATCAGCGGCACATAGAGCGCCGGCAGCGTCGTGGCATAGGCGAGCGGGAACGCGCCGAACAGGCCAGCGCCGCCCAGCACCAGCCAGGTCTCGTTGCCGTCCCAGACGGGCGCGATCGAGTCCATCATCACGTCGCGCCATTCCTCGTGGCGGGCGAACGGGAACAGGATGCCGACGCCCAGGTCGAAGCCGTCCATGATGATGTACATGGCAACGCCGAAGGCGATGACGCAGGCCCAGATCAATGGCAGGTCCATCAGGCGTCTCCCGTCGTTGCGGTGGGCGCGAGCGCCGGCTTCGGCGCGGGCGCGTCGTCGGGCGCCGGGCCGCCGCGGACCGCGCGGGCGGCGAAGTAGAGGAATGCGGCGAGCACCATGTTGTAGACCACCGCGAACAGCATCAGCGAGGTCATCACCTCGGGTCCCTGAAGCTGGGGCGAGACACTGTCGGCGGTGCGCATGAGCCCGTAGACGGTGAATGGCTGGCGGCCCACTTCCGTCACCGTCCAGCCGGCCAGGGTGGCGACGAACCCGGTTGGTGCCATGGCGGCGAGACCCCATAGATAGGGCCGGGGCAACCGCTTGCGCAGCAGCACGCCGAGCCAGGCCATGCCGATCATCAGCATGCCGATGCCGACCATGATCCGGAACGCATAGAACACGATGGCGACCGGCGGGCGGTCCCGCGGCGGCACGTCGGTGAGGCCGGGAACGACGCCATCGACGTCGTGGCGCAGGATCAGGCTGGCGCCGTTCGGGATGCCGATCTCCAGATGGTTCATCTCGGCACGTTCGTCCGGCACGGCGAACAGCAGCAGCGGCACGCCGGGACCGGTTTTCCAGTTGCCCTCCATGGCCGCGACCTTGATCGGCTGGTGCTCCAGCGTGTTGAGGCCGTGCTGGTCGCCGATGAACAGCTGAAGCGGAGCGAGGACCGCCGCCGCGCCGATCGCGAGTTTGAGCGCCTTGCGCGCCGTGTCCGCATGCCGGTCCTTCAGCACCTGCCAGGCCGAGACGCCGGCGACGACGAAGGAGGTGGTCAGCAAGGTGGCGGTCACCATATGCGCCAGCCGGTAGGGGAACGACGGGTTGAAGATCACCTGCCACCAGTCGGCCACATGGAACACGCCGTCGGCGCCCAGCACATGGCCCTGCGGCGTCTGCATCCAGGAGTTGGCCGACAGGATCCAGAACGCCGACAGCGTCGTGCCGAACGCGACCATCAGCGTGGCGAAGAAGTGCAGGCGGGGACCGACGCGCTTCCAGCCGAACAGCATGATGCCCAGGAAGCTGGCCTCGAGGAAGAAGGCGGTCAGCACCTCGTAGCCCAGCAGCGGGCCGATGACGTTGCCGGTCGCCGTCGAGAAGGTGCTGAAATTGGTGCCGAACTGGAACGACATGGGGATGCCGCTGACCACGCCCATGCCGAAGGCGAGCGCGAACACCTTCACCCAGAACTTGTAGAGATCGCGCCAGCGCGTGTCCCTGGTGCGCAGCCACAGCCCTTCGACGGCCGCCAGGAAGCAGGCGAGGCCGATCGTCAGGGTGGGAAAAAGGATGTGGAACGCGATGGTGAACGCGAACTGCAACCGGCTGAGCAGGATCGGGTCGACATCCATAGGGTGTCTCCGCTGTGGGCCTGGGCGTCAGATAGCGCCGCTAAGGCAGGAAGTGAACGGCGGAACCGCCATGACAGCCATGTGAGGGTGCCGGCAATCCAGGTTCCGTGTCAGACGTTCCGTTGCGCGTCGGGACAACGCCGGGCCAGTTCCGGGGCAACGAGAGGGCGCGGGTTTTAATCCAGGGTGTCGCGGAAGGAATTCTTCGGGTAGGCGCCCAGCACCTTCACCGTGCTCGAGAAGAACCTGAGTTCCTCCATGGCCAGCTGGACCGCCCGGTCCTCGGGGTGGCCCTCGATGTCGGCATAGAACATGGTGGCCTTGAAACTGCCTTCGAGCTGGTAGCTTTCCAGCTTGGTCATGTTGACGCCGTTGGTCGCGAAGCCGCCCAGGCTCTTGTAGAGCGCCGCCGGCACGTTGCGCACCTGGAACACGAAGCTCGTCATGGTCGGCGTTCCCGGCGCCGGCACCGCCGGCTCGCGCGACAGCATCACGAAGCGGGTGGTGTTGTGGCCGGCGTCCTCGGCCTCCTCCAGCAGGATGTCGAGGCCGTAGATCTCGGCGGCGAGCGACGAAGCCAGCGCACCCAGATGGCGGTCGCCGCGCTCGGCGATCATCTTCGCCGCGCCCGCCGTATCGGCGTTGGCGACCGGCTTCAGACCCAGCCCGCGCAACCGCTCGCGGCACTGGCCCAGCGCCTGGACGTGGCTGTGCACCTCGCGCAGGTCGCCGATGGCGGCGCCCTTGACGCCGAGCAGCTTGTGGTTCACCCGCTGGAAATGCTCGCCGACGATATGCAGGCCGGAATCCGGCAGCAGGTGGTGGTTGTCGGCGACGCGGCCGGCCAGCGAGTTCTCGATCGGAATCATTGCCAGCGCCGCGCGGCCTTCCGTCACTGCCTGGTAGGCATCCTCGAAGGTGGCGCAGGGGAGCGGGGTCATGCCGGGCCGGGCGTTGCGGCACGACAGGTGCGAATAGGCACCGGGCTCGCCCTGGAAGGCGATGGTGTCGGCGGGGGTCGTGCCTTCCCGGGTACTCACGTTCGGCTCGTTTCGTGCATTCCTCGGCCGCGTAAATGTGCGGACAGGTGGCCGGTTATACGGCTTGCAAACGAATGGGGGAAGCGGCTAAATTCCGCGCAAATTTCGGACCTCAGGGGCCTGGAGCACGGCCTGAAGAAGAAGGGCGGAAACAGTGGACAGTTTTGAGTGGAACAAGATCGCTGGCGCGGTGCTGTTCGCGTTCCTTGTGGTGATGGGCATTCGTGAGGTCAACAGCATCGTCAATCACGAGCCGGAAGTGGCCGTGAAGGGCTGGCAGGTTCCCGGCGTCGAGGCAACCGAGACCGCCGGCGCCGAGGCGCCGAAGGAAGAGCCGCTCGCGGTGCTGCTGGCCAAGGGCAGCGCCGACAACGGCGCCAAGGTGTTCAAGAAGTGCATGGCCTGCCATACCGTCGAGAAGGGCGGCGCCAACAAGGTTGGCCCGAATCTCTACAACACCGTCGGCAACCATTTCGCCCACATGGAAGGCTTCCCCTATTCCGAGCCGGTCAAGGCTCATGGCGGCACCTGGGGCTATGACGAACTGAACCAATGGCTGACCAGCCCGCGCGCCTACATCCCGGGCAACAAGATGGGCTTCGCCGGCCTTCCCGATGCCCAGGACCGCGCCGACGTGATCCTGTACATGCGCGCCAACGCCGAGAACGCGCCGCCGCTGCCGGCAGCGGCGGCCGAAGCGCCGGCCGCCGCCCCGGCCGAAGGCGAGGCTCCGGCGGATGGCGCCGCGCCAGCCGAGGGCGCTGCACCGGCGGCTCCTGCCGCGCCTGCGCCGCACGGCTGAACAAGCCAGCCGCTCTGGTATCAAGAGGGCCGCTTCGGCGGCCCTTTTTTTGCGCCCGGCGGCGTGGGTGTTATATCTTGCGGAACGGGTTGGGACAGCGAGGCGACATACCGATGAAGAATGTGATTCTGGCCGCGGTGCTGGTTTTGGCGGGCATGGCTCCCGCGATGGCGCAGCAGCCTGTCACGACCAGGACGGTCAATGCCCTGTCGCTGATCGGCGAGCCCAAATACAAGCCCGGCTTCGACCATTTCGATTTCGTCAATCCGGCCGCGCCCAAGGGCGGCACCGCCAGGCTCAGCGTCGCGCCCGGCACCTTCGACAGCCTCAATCCCTATATCGTCGCGGGCACGCCGCCGCAGGGCATCGGCCTCGTGTTCGAGAGCCTGACCCAGGACAGCATCGGTGAACCGTCGACCGCCTATGGCCTGATCGCTGAGAGCATCACCGTGCCTTCCGACGATTCCTGGGTGGAGTACACGCTCAATCCGAAGGCGAAGTGGCATGACGGCAAGCCGATCACGCCCGAGGATGTGATCTTCTCGTTCAATACGCTGATGGAAAAGGGCACGCCGTTCTGGGCGCAGTACTATCACAACGTGAAGAAGGCCGAGAAGACCGGGCCCCGGAAGGTGAAGTTCAGCTTCGACCAGGCCGGCAACCGCGAGCTGCCCATGATCATGGGCCAGCTTCCGGTTTTGCCGGCGCATTACTGGAAGGGCAAGCCCTTCGACAAGGTCACGCAGGACCCGCCGCTGGGCAGCGGGCCGTACAGGATCGCCGAGGTGAAACCGGGCCGGTCGATCACCTATGAGCGGGTCAAGGACTACTGGGGCGCCGACCTGCCGGTGAACAAGGGCTTCTACAACTTCGACCGCATCACCTACGAATTCTTCCAGGACGAGACGGTCGAGCTGGAGGCGCTGAAGACCTACAAGTTCGACTTCATCAGCGAGAACACCGCCAAGACCTGGGCCACCCAGTATACGCCGGAGAGCTTTCCGGCGCTGAAGGCTGGCCTGGTGAAGAAGGAGGAGCTGCGCCACCAGAATCCGACCGGCATGCAGGCCTTCGCCTTCAATATCCGCCGCGACATCTTCAAGGACGCCCGCGTCCGCCAGGCGCTCGGGCTGGCGTTCGACTTCGAGTGGACCAACAGGAACATGTTCTACGGCCAGTACACGAGGACGCAGAGCTTCTTCTCCAACTCGGACCTGGCGAGCAGCGGCCTGCCGTCGCCGGCCGAGCTGGCGCTGCTGAACCCGCTCAAGGGCAAGGTCCCGGCGGCGGTGTTCACCCAGCCCTACAAGGCGCCCGCGACCGATGGCACCGGCAACAACCGCGACAATCTGCGTCAGGCGGTCGCGTTGCTGCAGCAGGCCGGCTACGAGATCAAGGGCAAGGCGCTGGTCAACAGGCAGACCGGCAAACCGCTGAAGTTCGAGATACTCAACGCCCAGCCGGCGTTCGAGCGGATCATGCTGCCCTATGTCGAGGCGCTGAAGCGGCTCGGCATCGACGCCAACATCCGATCCGTCGATCCGGCGCAGTACGAGCAGCGGATGAAGGACTTCGACTTCGACATGACGGTCGAGACCTTCCCCCAGTCGGAATCGCCCGGCAACGAGCAGCGCGAGTTCTGGAGCACGGCCGCGGCCACGCGCACCGGCAGCCGCAATGTCATCGGGATCCGCGACCCGGCGGTCGACGCGCTGATCGACAAGGTCATCTACGCGCCGGACCGCGCCGGTCTGGTCGCCGCGACGCGGGCGCTCGACCGGGTGCTGCTCAACAATTACTACGTCATCCCCATGTGGCACACCCGGGTATTCCGCATCGCCTGGTGGGACAGGTTCGGCCGCCCCGCCAAGATGCCAGCACATCATCACGGCTTCCCCGTGATCTGGTGGCTCGATCCGGCGAAGGACGCTGCGCTGAAGGCGAAGATGAAGTGAACGGCGCCTGGCAACATGGGTGGCACCGGGCGGCGATGCCGTTATGATCATAGCATGAGAGCCTTCGCCACCGCCGCGGTCGCGGCCTTCCTGTTCATCGGCATCGCCATCGCCGGCCCGGCAACCGCCGCGCCGGTCCACGGCCTGTCGGCCTTCGGTGCGCTGAAATACAAGCCGGATTTCAAGCATTTCGACTATGTGAACCCGCAGGCGCCCAAGGGCGGTTCCATGGCGCTGCTGCCCAGCGGCGGGAAGACCACCTTCGACAGCCTCAACCCCTTCCTGCTGGAGGGCACCGGCGCCGAGGGCATTGATGGCGGCGATCCGCGCAGCCTGGTCTACGATTCGCTGATGGTCCGGGCCTATGACGAACCCGACGCGGTCTACGGCCTGGTGGCCGAGAGCGCCGAACTGGCGCCTGACCGGACCTGGGTGGTGTTCAACCTGCGCAAGCAGGCCCGGTGGCACGACGGCACGCCGATGACCGCCGCCGACGTGGCCTACACCTTCACGGCGCTGAAGGAAAAGGGCCATCCGCGATTCGCCGTGGTGCTCGCCGACGTCAAGGATGCGACCGTCCTGTCGCCGTCGCGGGTGAAGTTCAGCTTCGACCCGAAGGGCGCGGTGCGTGACCTGCCGATGACGGTCGCCCAGCTGCCGATCCTGTCGAAGGCCTGGTACACGAAGAACGAATTCACCAAGCCGTCGCTGCAGCCGCCCCTGACCAGCGGCCCGTACCGGATCGGCAAGGTCGTGCCCGGCCGGTCGGTCAGCTACGAGCGGGTGAAGGATTATTGGGCCAAGGACCTGCCGGTCAGCGTCGGCCGGATGAACTTCGACACGATCCGCCTCGAATACTACCAGGACCGCGCTATCGCCATGGAAGCGTTCCTGGCCGGCGCCTACGATTTCCGTGAGGAGTTCACGTCGAAGACCTGGGCCACCGAGTACAAGGGGCCCGGCATCGACAAGAAATGGATCGTCCGCGACACGCTGAAGGACAACCGGCCATCGGGCGCCCAATTCTTCTTCATCAATCTGCGCCGCGACAAGTTCAAGGATGTCCGGGTGCGCCAGGCGCTCGACCTGGCGTTCGACTTCGAATGGACCAACCGGGCGATCTTCTACGGCGCCTATGGCCGCACCAGCAGCGTGTTCGAGAATTCCGAGCTCGCGGCGACCGGCATGCCCAGCCCGGCCGAGCTGGCGCTGCTCGAGCCGTACCGCAAGCAGCTGCCGCCGGCGGTGTTCGGCCCGGCGTTCGAGCCGCCGAAAAGCGATGGCCAGGGCGGCAACCGCGAGAATTTGCGCAAGGCCGTGACGCTGCTCCAGCAGGCGGGTTACGCCGTGAAGGGAGGCATGCTGGCGGGCAAGGACGGCAAGCCGCTCACCGTGGAGTTGCTGAACTACGAGCCTGGCTTCGAGCGGGTGCTGCTGCCCTATATCGAGAGCCTGAAGCGGATCGGCGTTCAGGCGAGCCTGCGCACCGTCGATCCGGCGCAGTACGAGCAGCGGGTCAAGGAGTTCGACTTCGACCTGACCATGGAGCGCATCGCCTGGCCGAACACGCCGGGAGTGGAACAGCGCGCCTACTGGTCCTCGGCCGCCGCCGACACCAAGGGCAGCTTCAATCTCGGCGGCGTCAAGAATCCGGTGGTCGACGCCATGATCCGGGCGATCCTCGACGCCAAGGACCGGCCGGCGCTGATCGCCGCCGCGCGGGCGCTCGACCGGGTGATCATGTTCAATCACTACATGGTGCCGCAGTACTACAAAGGCAGCCACACCATCGCCTGGTGGGACAAGTACGGCCGCCCCAAGGCAAAACCGCCCTTTGAGCGCGGCGTGCAGGATCTGTGGTGGTTCGACCCGGCCAAGGCCAGGGCGCTGGCCGCCGCGCGGGGACGCTGATGGCCGCCTATATCCTGCGCCGCCTGCTGCTGATCATCCCGACCCTGCTCGGCATCCTGGTCATTAACTTCGCCATCGTGCAGGTGGCGCCGGGCGGCCCTGTCGAGCAGATGATCGCCCAGATCACCGGCACCGACGCGGGTTCGACTGCCCGCCTGGGCGGCGGCACCGGCGGCGACATGGGCTCGGCCGCCCGCCAGGCCGACGTGGCCGGACAGGGCGCGGGCGCCGACGTGAAGTACCGCGGCGCGCAGGGGCTCGATCCGGCGCTGATCGCCCGTATCGAGAAGCAGTTCGGCTTCGACAAGCCGGCCCATGAGCGCTTCCTGATCATGGTGCGCGACTACGCCACCTTCAATTTCGGCGAGAGCTTCTTCAAGGGCCGGCCGGTGATCGACCTGATCCTGGAGAAACTGCCCGTGTCGATCACCTTGGGCCTGTGGACCACGCTGATCGTCTACCTGGTGTCGATCCCGCTCGGCATCCGCAAGGCGGTGCGCGACGGCACCCGATTCGACACCTGGACCAGCGCCGCCATCATCGTCGGCTACGCCATTCCCGGTTTCCTGTTCGCGGTGCTGCTGATCGTGCTGTTCGCGGGCGGCAGCTACTGGGACATCTTTCCGTTGCGAGGACTGACATCCGACAATTGGGACCAGCTGACCTGGTTCGGCAAGACGCTCGATTATCTCTGGCACATCTGCCTGCCGGTGCTCGCCATGACCATCGGCGGCTTCGCCAGCCTGACCATGCTGACCAAGAACTCGTTCCTCGACGAGATCAACAAGCAGTATGTAATGACCGCCCGCGCGAAGGGCCTGACCGAGCGCCGGGTGCTCTACGGGCACGTGTTCCGCAACGCCATGCTGATCGTCATCGCCGGTTTCCCGGGCCTGTTCGTCTCCATCCTGTTCGCCAACTCGCTGCTGATTGAATTCATCTTTTCGCTCGACGGGCTCGGCCTGCTGACCTTCGAGGCGCTGATCCAGCGCGACTATCCGATCATGTTCGGCTCGCTCTACGTGTTCACCCTGATTGGCCTGATCGTGAAGCTGATCGGCGACCTGACCTATGTGTGGGTCGACCCGCGCATCGACTTCGCCACGCGGGACGTCGGATGACCGGAAAGCCCGAAGCCCGCCGCTTCCTGTTCTGGAAGATGACCCCGCTCAACGAGCGCCGCTGGACCGTGTTCAAGCGCAACCGTCGCGGCTACTGGTCGCTGTGGATATTCGGCGTGCTGTTCGTCCTGTCGCTGTTCGCCGAGTTCATCGCCAACGAGCGGCCGCTGGTGCTCGAGTACAAGAACGATCTCTATTTTCCGGTGGTGAAGGATTACCCGGAAACGGAGTTCGGCGGCTTCTTCGAGACGCCGACGGATTACCGCGATCCCTATGTCCAGAACCTGATCAAGGAAACCGGCGGCTGGATCGTCTGGCCGCTGATCCCCTACAGCGAGAACACCATCAACCGGAATATCCCGGTGCCGGCGCCCGCGCCGCCCAGCTGGGACAACCCGCTGGGCACCGACGACCAGGCCCGCGACGTGGCGGCGCGGGTGATCTACGGCTTCCGCATCTCGGTGCTGTTCGGCCTGCTGCTCACCGTGTTCTCGTCGATCATCGGCGTCTGGGCGGGGGCCATGCAGGGCTATTTCGGCGGCAAGGTCGACCTGGCCGGCCAGCGCTTCATCGAGATCTGGGGCGGCCTGCCCGAGCTGTTCATGCTGATCATCCTGGCCAGCATCGTCACCCCCAACTTCTGGTGGCTGCTGGGCATCATGGTGCTGTTCCGCTGGACCAGCCTGGTCGACGTGGTCCGCGCCGAGTTCCTGCGCGCCCGCAACTTCGACTATGTCCGCGCCGCCCGCGCGCTTGGCCTCGGTGACGGCCGGATCATGGTCAAGCATGTGCTGCCCAACGCCATGGTGGCGACCCTCACCTTCATGCCGTTCATCCTCAACGGTTCGATCACTACGCTGACTGCCCTCGACTTCCTGGGTTTCGGCCTGCCGCCGGGCTCTGCCTCGCTGGGCGAGCTGTTGAAGCAGGGCAAGAACAACCTCCAGGCGCCGTGGCTCGGCATCTCGGCCTTCCTGGTGCTCGCCCTCATGCTGAGCCTGCTGATCTTCATCGGCGAGGCGGTGCGCGACGCATTCGATCCGCGCAAGACCGTGGGCGGGCGCAAATGAGCCTGCTCGAGGTGACCAATCTGTCGGTGCACTTCCGGGCCGAGGACCGGATCGTCGAGGCGGTGCGCGGCGTCTCGTTCTCGATCGGCAAAGGCGAGACCCTGGCCCTGGTGGGCGAATCCGGCTCGGGCAAGTCGGTCAGCGCGCTGTCGGTGCTGCAGTTGCTGCCCTATCCGACGGCGTTCCATCCGACGGGCTCGATCACCTTCGAGGGGCGCGAACTCGTCGGCGCCGACGAACAGACGCTGCGGTCGATCCGCGGCAACCGCATCTCCATGGTGTTCCAGGAACCGCTGACCTCGCTCAACCCGCTGCATACGATCGAGCGCCAGATCGGCGAGGTGCTGGCGATCCACAAGGGCATGCGCGGCGAGCAGGCCCGCGCCCGCATCGTCGAGCTGCTCAACCTCGTCGGGCTCGGCAACGTCACCCAGCGGCTGAAAGCCTATCCGCACGAGCTGTCGGGCGGCCAGCGCCAGCGGGTGATGATCGCCATGGCGCTCGCCAACGAGCCGGACCTGCTGATCGCCGACGAGCCGACCACGGCGCTCGACGTCACCATCCAGGCGCAGATCCTGGCGCTGCTGCGCGATTTGCAGCAGCGCATGGGTATGGCGATCCTGATGATCACCCACGACCTCGGCATCGTCGAAAAGTTCACCGACCGGGTCTGCGTCATGACGGGTGGCGAGATCGTCGAGAGCGGCCCCTCGAAGGAGGTGTTCGCCCGGCCGCAGCATCCCTACACCCAGAAGCTGCTGGCGTCGGCACCGCGCGGCCGGCCCGCGCCCAAGCCGGACGGCCTGCCGGTACTGGTCGAGACCGACCACCTGAAGGTCTATTTCCCGATCAAGGGCGGCCTGCTGCGCAAGACCGTCGACCATGTGAAGGCGGTCGACGACGTCACCATATCCGTCAGGTCCGGCACCACGCTCGGCGTTGTCGGCGAATCCGGCTCGGGCGAGACCACGCTCGGCCTCGCCATCCTGCGGCTGATCTCCAGCGATGGGCCGATCCGCTTCGCCGGCCAGGACGTGGCGGGACGCTCGTTCGACGACATGCGCCCGCTTCGGCGCGAGATGCAGATCGTCTTCCAGGACCCGTTCGGCTCGCTCAGCCCGCGCCTGTCCGTCGCCCAGATCATCGAGGAAGGCCTGACCATCCACGAGAAGCAGCTGGACGAGGCCGAGCGCGACGCGCGCGTGGTCGAGGTGATGAACGAGGTGGGCCTCGACCCGGACATGCGCCACCGCTATCCGCACGAGTTCTCCGGCGGCCAGCGCCAGCGCATCTCGATTGCCCGGGCCCTGGTGCTCAAGCCGCGCTTCCTGGTGCTCGACGAGCCGACCTCGGCGCTCGACATGTCGGTCCAGGCCCAGATCGTCGACCTGCTGCGCGACCTGCAGGCGCGCCACGACCTGACCTACATGTTCATCAGCCACGATCTGCGGGTGGTGCGCGCCCTGTCCGACCAGGTGCTGGTGCTGAAGGACGGCAAGGTGGTGGAGCACGGCCCCGCCGACCGCATCTTCGACAGCCCGCAGACCGACTACACGAAGGCGCTGATGGCTGCAGCGTTCAACCTGGAGGTCGCCCACGCGGACGCGGTGGGGACCTGACGAACCGCAGCCCTAAACCAGCCGCCGGATCGCCGTGATCGGGGTCGGGTTCTTCTTGGCGATCTCGGCGACCACGTAGCGCAGCGGGTGGGGCGAGACCATCATGTCCCAGGCGTTGGCGTGGAGCAGCACGCCGTCGTCGATCACCAGGCCAACATGGCCGGGGAAGAACACAAGGTCGCCGCGCTGGGCGAGGCGGGCGTCGGGTTCGACGGGCTCGCCCAGGCCGGCCGCCTGCATGTCGCTGTCGCGCGGGCAGTTGAGGATGCCGGCGAAGCGCAGCGAGGTCTGCACCAGGCCCGAGCAGTCCAGGCCCATGCTGGTGTTGCCGCCCCACAGATAGGGCACGCCGATGAAACGGATCGCCGTCGTCAGGTAGTCGGATTCAACCTCGTCCACCGGCTTCAGATGGCCGGTGAAAACCCAGCCGCCGCCGTCGATGGCGGTGAACTCGCCCTCGTCGCCGGTGGCGGCGACGGTGACGCCCAGGCTGGCGGCGCCCATCACCGGCGACTTCAGGTCGGCGTTGCGGTAGATGAAGGTGCGCAGCGCGGCCACCTTGTGGGTCGCCTCCGGGCCGGGCTCGCCCAAGGCCACGCTCGGCATGTAGCCCACGTAGCCATCGGCCGCGAGCTGGCACCACGACCAGCCGCCCTTCTCCTCATAGACGATGACCGCCTCGCCCATCAGCGCCTCGGTCAGCCGGCCGGTGGCGGTGTCGGGCAGTTTGTGCAGCGGCGCATAGGGCAGCCGTACCTGTTTGGGCACGCCCTTGGCGTAGCTGGCGACCTTGACCACCGAGCGCAAATAGTCTGCGGCCAGATCCTCGCGGGCCGGCGTGATGCGCGGATCGCCCTTCACGGCCAAGGCCGTGTCAGGCGTCGCAGCCCGCCGTGACGATGATGTCCGAGAGCTGGCCCAGATAGTTCGCGCCACGCGGCGTCCGCTCGATCAGCACGTTCCGCTTGTCCGTCATGTCGCGCCGGCGTTTCAGCAGGCCCAGCCTGCCGAGCGTATCCAGCGCCCGCGTCACCACCGGCTTGGTGATATCCAGCTCGGCGGCGAGACCGCGTACGGTGTGCGGTCCGGGGTTGAGATAGACGGTAAGCAGGATCGCCATCTGACGCGAGGTCAGATCGTGCGTTTCCTCGCCGCGAACCAGCGTGCTTACGGTGTTCAGCCAAAGGCTCAGTGCCTGGGGATTTGTCAGTTGTAACGTCATAGAAAGAGTATCGGTTTCCTGTCATTGATTACAAGCGCCCCCCGGAACAATTTTAGCTCTCAAAACGCGTCCGTATCATGTCGAAAATGGCGCGCATGGCCATGGCTTCACCGCCTACCGGCCTACCTGCGCGCTTCTCGGGATTCCAGCCATAGATGTCCAGATGGATCCACCGCTCGGGCCGCGCAACGAACCGCTTGAGGAACAGCGCGGCCACGACCGCGCCGGCGAAAGGACCGCCATCATTACGTAAATCGGCGATATTGCTTTTCAGGTTGTCGGCGTAGGCGGGCCACAGCGGCAGCCGCCAGACCGGGTCGGCGGTCGCCGCCGCCGAAGCCGAAAATGCCGCCGCCAGATCCTCGCCATCGGTGAAATAAGGCGGCAGCTCGGGGCCGAGCGCCGAGCGTGCGGCACCCGTCAGGGTTGCAAAATCGACGATCAGCTCGGGCGATTCTTCGCTGGCGAGCGACAGGGCGTCGGCCAGGATCAGCCTTCCCTCGGCGTCGGTGTTGCCGATTTCGACGGTCAGGCCCTTGTGCGTGTCGATGACGTCGCTGGGACGGAAGGCATTGCCGGATACGCTGTTCTCCACCGCCGCCACCAGCACCCGCAGCCGCACCGGCACGTTCAGCGAGACGATCATGTGCGCCAGGCCCAGCACATGGGCCGCGCCGCCCATGTCCTTCTTCATCAGCGCCATGCCGGAGCCGGGCTTCAGGTTATAGCCGCCGGTGTCGAAGCAGACGCCCTTGCCGACCAGCGTCACCTTCGGATGGGACGGATCGCCCCAGCGCAGGTCGATCAGCCGGGGCGCACGCTCGCTGCCCTTGCCGACGGCATAGATCGCCGGGAAGTTGGCATCGATCAGGTCCTCGCCGATCACGCTGGTCGCCTCGGCGCCGAGGCGCGCGGCCAGGTCGAACGCCTCGCGCTCCAGGTCGGCCGGACCCATGTCGTTGGGCGGCGTGTTGATCAGGTCGCGCACCAGGAAGGTGGCGCGGGCCGCCGCCTCCACATAGGCGCGGTCGCAGCCTTCGGGGATGGCCAGGTGCGGATGCGGCCTGGGCGCCTCGCTGTCCGACAGCTTGTAGCGCTCGAACCGGTAGGTGCCGAGCGCCCAGCCCAGCGCCGCCGTGGTGGCGAACGCCGCGTCGGGCACGCCGTCGAAGGCATAGTTGCCGCGCGGCAGCGTCGCCGGCAGGCCGACAAAGGTCCAGGGAGACAGCGCCTCGCCCTCCTTGCCCAGGCCCAGCAGCACCCGGCCCACGCCGCCGTCGTCGCCCGGGAGCGAGACGATCTGCGCTTTCTTCGCCTTGAAGCCCTGCAAGTCGGCCCATTTGCGGACCGATGCCGGCTGGGTGTCCAGCCAGTCCGGCAGCGCGGCCTCGGTCAGCGCGGTGATGGCGATGGTGTCGTCGGAACGGCTGTCGGTGAGAAAATCGAACACGGGCGTCTCTGCCAGAAAGGAAGTGGTCGCCCGTATGTAATGCACCAGCCGCGGCTGGCCAAGCGTCCAGCAAATGATCAAAATATGGGCGATGACCCGGATTGATTAAAATTTGCCCATTCCATGCCCATGGAATGGCCTCCGCGCCCGGACGGCGACGCAATCGCTTCGAGAAACCCCGCGTTTGTGCCGCTGGCACGTGAGTTGCTTATTACATGGCATAGGGCGGCTAGGGTTCCGGCGCGGATGTTCCGCGCGACTGGTCCGAGAGCCGCCGCTCGTCCGGTGAACAGCGGCCGAGTACACGGCGGGACAAAAGCCCGGGAGGTCACCATGATGCTGGGATTGGCATCATACCTTCGGCCTCGCCAATCCTCGGATCAGCACTCGTTTTTGGAGGATTGGGACTATGCAGAAAGCATCAAAATTCGTCGCCGCGCTGGCCATCGCCGCCATGACGCTGACCGCGTTCGCCGCGCCGGCGAGCGCCGCCAAGAAGACCGAATTCAAGTTCGCGTGGTCGATCTATGCCGGCTGGATGCCCTGGGGCTGGGCCGCCGACCAGGGCATCGTCAAGAAGTGGGCCGACAAGTACGGCATCAAGATCGACGTGGTGCAGTTCAACGACTATGTGGAGTCGATCAACCAGTATACCGCCGGCGCCTATGACGGCGTGGTCGCCACCAATATGGACACGCTGGCCATTCCGTCGGTCGGCGGCGTCGACACCACGGCGCTGATCGTCGGCGACTTCTCCAACGGCAACGACGCCATCATCCTGAAGGGCAAGACCAAGCTGCCCGACATCGCCGGCCAGAAGGTCAATCTGGTCGAGCTGTCCGTGTCCCACTACCTGATGGCCCGCGCGCTGCAGTCGATTGGCAAGACCGAGAAGGACGTCACCGTGGTCAACACCTCGGACGCCGACATGGTCGCCGCCTGGAAGACCAAGGACGTGACCGCGGTGGTCACCTGGAACCCGCTGGTCGCCGAAATCCTCGCCGACAAGGACGCCCACAAGGTGTTCGATTCCAGCCAGATCCCCGGCGAGATCATGGACCTGTCGGTGGTCAACACCCAGACCCTGAAGGACAATCCCAACTTCGGCCGCGCGCTGACAGGCGCCTGGTACGAGACCATGAAGATCATGAGCTCGGATACGCCCGAAGGTAAGGCCGCCCGGGAGGCCATGGGCAAGGCGTCCGGCACCGACCTGGCCGGCTACGACGCCCAGCTCGCCACCACGCGCATGTTCTACACGCCCGAAGAGGCCACCAAGTTCACCATGGGTGCCTCGCTCTACAAGACCATGGATCTGGTGCGCACCTTCCTGTTCTCGCACGGCCTTCTCGGCCAGGGCGCGGCCAGCGCCGACGTGGTCGGCATCGCCTTTCCCGACGGCAAGGTGCTGGGCGACAAGGACAACGTGAAGTTCCGCTTCACCGCCGCCTACATGAACGAAGCCGCCAAGGCCGCCAAGTAAGGACGCATCGATGGACACGGCGGCGGGCGGCAGGCCGGCGGTCATGCGCAGGCGCATGATCAATGTCTACCCGACACGGGGCGTGGCGCTGTTTCTCGCCGCGCTCCCCTTCCTCCTCCTGCTGCTCGCCTATCTGGCCGGGTCGGCGGCCCGGCTGGCGGACAATCCGGACGACAAGCTGCTGCCGTCCTTCGCGTCCATCGGCGCCGGCTTCGCCCGCATGGCGTTCGAGGCCGACCCGCGGACCGGCGACGTGCTGCTGTGGGTCGACACCGCCGCCAGCCTGGCCCGCCTGCTCGCCGGGCTGGCCATCGCCACGGTGATGGCCGGCGTGTTCGGCATCGCCATCGGCCTGGTGCCTTATGTGCGCACCACCTTCAACGGCTTCGTGGCGGTGATCGCCATGATCCCGCCGCTCGCCATCCTGCCGATCCTGTTCATCATCTTCGGGCTGGGCGAGACGTCGAAGGTGGCGCTGATCGTCATCGGCGTCGCCCCCGTGGTGATGCGCGACATGATCCTGCGGGTCGACGAGATGCCGCGGGAGCTGATGGTCAAGGCCCAGACCCTCGGCGCCTCCACGTGGCAGATCGCCCTGCGCGTGGTGGTGCCGCAGATGATGCCCCGGCTCATCGACTCGGTCCGGCTGTCGCTGTGCTCGGCCTGGCTGTTCCTGATCGCGGCGGAAGCCATCGCCTCCCAGTCCGGGCTCGGCTACCGCATCTTCCTGCTGCGGCGCTATCTCGCCATGGACACCATCCTGCCCTATGTGGCGTGGATCACCCTGCTCGCCTTTGCCCTCGATTTCGCCCTGCGCCGGCTGCAGCGCAAGGCGTTCCCCTGGTTCGCGGGGAGAGCCTGATGACCGCGGTCAGCGTGAAGAACGTCTGGAAGGAATATGACGGGCGCATCGTGCTCGAGCAGGTCTCGCTCGAGGTCGAGCCCCATTCCTTCATCGCCCTGGTCGGCCCGTCCGGCTGCGGCAAGTCCACCTTCCTGCGCATGCTGCTGTCGGCCGAGATGCCCACCAAGGGCGACATCCTGGTCGAGGGCGAGCGCCTGCCGGGCGAGCCGACCGCCGACCGCGGCGTGGTGTTCCAGCGCTACTCGGTTTTTCCGCACCTGACCGTGCTGGAGAACGTGGTGCTGGGCAAGGAATTCGCCGCCTCGCCATTCCTCGGCAAGCTGTTCGGCAAGGCGAAGAAGCAGGCCCGCGAGGAGGCGGCGGAGATTCTCACCGCCGTCGGACTCGGTGATTTCCTCAATCTTTACCCAAGCCAGCTTTCCGGCGGTATGCAGCAGCGCCTCGCCATCGCCCAGGCGCTGATCAAGCGGCCCAAGATCCTGCTGCTCGACGAGCCGTTCGGCGCCCTCGATCCCGGCATCCGCGCCGAGATTCACGTGCTGATGCTCAAGCTGTGGCGCGAGACCAAGATGACCGTGTTCATGGTCACCCACGATCTGTCCGAGGCATTCCATCTCGGCACCCGCGTCATCGCCTTCGACCGGCCGCGCAACCGGCCCGAGGAACGCGAGCGCTATGGCGCGACGATCACGCATGATCTGGCTGTATGGCCGCCGAAATATCCTGTATCAGACACGCACATTGCCTCGGGCGGGACGACCCGCCTGCTCGACGAGCTCGAGGCATTGCCGGGACGGCCCGGCGTCGGTCACTAGGAGCAAGACATGACCGCGCTGGACAATGCCACCCCGGAAGAATTCCGCCGTCGCTACGAGGAACTGAGGGCCGGCGCCCACGAAAAGTCGCCGCGCCTCGCCCAGGCGGCCAAGGAGCCGTCCAACCCCGCCCGCATCAAGCCGAAAAAGGTTCTCCACCGGGAGATCATACCCGGCGGCTGGTACTGGGGCATGGTAATCCCGCGCGGCCGGACGCTGCGCATCGTCAATGGCGGCACCGGCAGCGTCTCGGCGCTGTTCTGGAACATCGACGACACCAGCGAGCGGTACAACGCCGGCGACACCGTGAAGGTGCAATGGCATGCCAACCTGTCGAAGGGCCGGGTGCTGTTTTCCGACATGGGCCGGGTGCTGATGTCGATCACCGACGACACCACCGCCGGCCGCCACGACTTCATCGCCGGCGGCTCGACGCCGTTCAGCAACAGCCGCCGATATGGCGACAACACCCTGCGCAACAGCCGCGACAATTTCCGGCTGGCGGTCGGCAAGTACGGCATGGGCGTGAAGGACGTGCCGCCCTGCGTCACCTTCTTCGCCGGCGTCATGGTCGGCGAGGACGGCCACCTCGCCTGGACCGGCGGCCACGACAAGGCCGGCGACTACGTGGATTTGCGCGCCGAGATGAACGTGCTGGCGGTGCTGTCCAACTGCCCGCACCCGCTCGATCCGTCGCCGGTCTACGCGCCGAAAGCGGTCGAGGCCATCGTCTGGGACTCGCCCGAGCCCGACGAGGACGACCTCTGCCGCACGGCCACCGAGGAGGCGGTGCGCGGCTTCGAGAACACCGATCCGCTGTTCGGCAGCAAGGCTTAGGAGGCGGCCATGACAAAGCTCATCGACCGCGACTATTCGACCGCCGTCTACGACTTCACCATTCCGGCCCGCAAGCCCTGGTCCGGCACCTTGAAGCAGGGCCAGGTGCTGCGCATCGTCGACCTGGAAAGCCAGCAAGCCGTCGACACCATCCTCTACAACGCCCGCAACACCACCGAGCGCTACAGCGCCCAGGACACGCTGACCGCGCAGGGCGCCGCCTATATCGAGGCGGGTACCGAACTGATCTCCAACGAGGGCAACGTGATGGCGACCTTGGTCGCCGACACCTGCGGCCGCCACGACACCTCGGCCGGCGCCTGCTCGTGCGAGAGCAACACGGTGCGCTTCGGCCACCACACCAAGTACATGCACGCCTGCCGCGAGAACTTCCTGCTCGAGGTGTCGAAATACGGCATGACCAAGCGGGACATCGTCGGCAACATCAACTTCTTCATGAACGTGCCGATCAGTCCGGGCGGCGAGGTCAACATCGACGACGGCATCTCCGAGCCGCTCGGCTATGTGGACCTGCAGGCGGCCATGGACGTGCTGGTGGTGATCTCCAACTGCCCGCAGGTCAACAACCCGTGCAACGGGTTCAATCCCACGCCGATCCGCGTGCTGATCTGGGACGCGGCGTGACATGTTCAACAAGGTCCTGATTGCCAACCGCGGCGAGATCGCCTGCCGCATCATCCGTACCCTGCGCCGCATGGGCATCGCCTCGGTCGCCGTCTATTCGGACGCCGACCGGCATGCGAGGCACGTGCTGATGGCCGACGAGGCCGTCCGCATCGGCCCGCCGCCCGCCGCCGAGAGCTACCTCGACCAGCAGGCCATCATCGACGCCTGCAACCTGACGGGCGCCGAGGCTGTGCATCCCGGCTACGGCTTCCTCAGCGAGAATCCGGGCTTCGCCAAGCGGCTGTGGCTGAACGGCATCAAGTTCATCGGGCCGGGTGCCGACCACATGCGCGCCTTCGGCCTCAAGCACACCGCCCGCGAGATCGCCGAGAAAAGCGGCGTGCCGCTGCTTCCCGGCACCGGCCTGCTGGCCGACGTGGACGAGGCGCTGACCGCCGCCGCGTCCATCGGCTATCCGGTGATGCTGAAAAGCACGGCGGGCGGCGGCGGCATCGGCATGCAGCTGTGCCATGGCGACGCGGACCTCAGCGCCCGCTATGAGGAGGTCAAGCGGCTCAGCCAGAACAATTTCGGCGACGCCGGCCTGTTCATCGAAAAATTCGTCAGCCGCGCCCGGCATATCGAGGTGCAGATCTTCGGCGACGGCAAGGGCAAGGTGGTGGCGCTCGGCGAGCGGGACTGCTCGCTCCAGCGCCGCAACCAGAAGGTCGTCGAGGAGACACCCGCGCCGCACCTGTCGGCGCAAAACCGGCTCGACCTGCACGCCGCCGCCATCGCGCTCGGCAAGACCGTCGACTATGAATCCGCCGGCACCGTCGAGTTCGTCTACGACGTGGACGCGGAAGCCTTCTACTTCCTCGAGGTCAACACCCGGCTGCAGGTCGAGCACTGCGTCACCGAGGAGGTGTTCGGCGTCGACCTGGTGGAATGGATGGTGCGCCAGGCGGCAGGCGAGGCGCTGTCGCTCGACGTGCCCGAACCAAGAGGCGCGGCCATCGAGGTGCGCATCTACGCCGAGGACCCGGCCAAGGATTTCCGCCCCAGCGCCGGCCGGCTGACCCAGGTTAAGTTCCCGTGCAGCGCGCGGGTTGATGGCTGGGTGGAATCGGGCACCGAGGTGCCGCCCTATTACGATCCCATGCTGGCCAAGCTGATCGTCTCCGCCCCGACGCGCGCGGCGGCCGTCGAGAAGCTGGCCGACGCCCTCGACAAGTCCAGCCTCTACGGCATCGAGACCAATTTGGCCTATCTGCGCGAGATCGCCCGGTCGCAGGTATTCCGCGACGGCAAGGCGATCACCGCCACCCTGAAGTCTTTTCCGTTCGTGTCGAAGTCGGTCGAGGTGCTGGCGCCCGGCGCCCAGTCCAGCATCCAGGACTGGCCCGGCCGCATCGGCTACTGGAACGTGGGCGTGCCGCCGAGCGGCCCCATGGACGCGTTCTCCTTCCGCCTCGCCAACCGGCTGGTCGGCAATGACGAGGGCGCGCCCGGTCTCGAGATCACACTGACCGGCCCGACCCTGCGCTTCGGCTGCGACGCCGTCATCGCGCTCGGCGGGGCGCGGATGAAGGCCATGCTCGACGGCGAGCCGGTCGCGTGGTGGCGCACGCTCACGGTCAAGGCCGGGCAGACCCTCGCCATCGGCGCCATCGACGGACCCGGCAACCGGGCCTATCTGGCGGTCGCGGGCGGCTTCGACGTGCCCGACTATCTGGGCTCGGGCGCCACCTTCGGCCTCGGCGGCTTCGGCGGCCACGGGACCGGGACGCTGCGCACCGGCGACGTGCTGCGGCTGAACGGCACCGAAAAGCCCTACATCCCGCAGGTGCTGCGCGACGATGCCCTGCCGCCGCTGACCCGCAGCTGGGAGATCGGCGTTCTGTACGGCCCGCACGGCGCGCCCGACTTCTTCACCGACGCCGACATCGAGACGTTTTTCTCGTCGGAATACGAGGTGCATTTCAACTCCTCGCGCACCGGCGTGCGGCTGATCGGTCCCAAGCCGCAATGGGCCCGCACCGATGGCGGCGAGGCGGGGCTGCATCCGTCCAACATCCACGACAACGCCTATGCCATCGGCGCCATCGACTTCACCGGCGACATGCCGATCATCCTCGGTCCCGACGGCCCCAGCCTGGGCGGCTTCGTCTGCCCGGCGGTGATCGTTGACGCCGAGCTGTGGAAGGCCGGCCAGCTCAAGCCGGGCGACAAGGTCCGGTTCCGCCGGCTCGGGCTGGAGGTGGCCGCGGCGCTGCGCACGGCGCAGGATGCCGCGATCATGAACCTGACCGCCGCGCCGCGCGTGGTCGCCCCGGCGGGTGTCAGGCGCGACGCGGTGCTGGAGCGCTATTCCGAGGACAACGTGCCGGTGTGCTACCGCGCCGCCGGTGACCGTTACCTGCTGGTGGAATACGGCCCGCTGGTCCTCGACATCGCCCTGCGGATGCGGGTCCACGCGCTGATGCAGGCGATCGAGGAAGAGAACTGGCCCGGCATCATCGACCTGACGCCCGGCATCCGCTCGCTGCAGATCCACTACGACAGCATCGCGCTGCCGCTGGGCAAACTGCTGGGTGGTCTCAAGGAACTCGAGCTCAGCCTGCCTGACGCCAAGGACATGCGGGTGCCGTCGCGGATCGTCCACCTGCCGCTGTCGTGGGACGACGACCAGGCGCAGCTCGCGGCGCAAAAATACATGGAGCTGGTACGGCCGGACGCGCCGTGGTGCCCTTCCAACATCGAGTTCATCCGCCGGATCAACGGCCTCGACAGCATCGACGACGTCTACCGGCTGTTCTTCGACGCCAGCTACATGGTGCTGGGCCTGGGCGACGTCTATCTGGGCGCGCCGGTCGCGACGCCGGTCGATCCGCGCCACCGGCTGGTCACCACCAAGTACAACCCGGCCCGCACCTGGACGCCGGAGAACGCGGTCGGCATCGGCGGCGCCTATCTGTGCATCTACGGCATGGAAGGCCCGGGCGGCTATCAGCTGGTCGGCCGCACCATCCAGGTGTGGAACACCTGGCGCCAGCCCAAGCCGTTCGAGCCGAAAGTGCCGTGGCTGCTGCGGTTCTTCGACCAGATCCGGTTCTTCCCGGTCTCGGCCGACGAGCTGCTGGAGGCCCGCGCCGATTTCCCCCATGGCCGCTACAAGGTGGACATCGAGGAAACCAGCTTCAGCCTGCGGGAATACACCCATTTCCTCGAGTCGAACGCCGACGGCATCGCCGCCTTCAAGGCGACGCAGCAGGCCGCGTTCGAGGCCGAGCGCCAGCGCTGGGCCGAGCAGGGCCTCGCCACCTATGTAGGCGAGGAAACCGTCGCCGCGATCCCCGACGAAGGCGCGCTGCCGGAAGGGTCGGTGGGCGTCGAATCCCATGTCCCCGGCAACGTCTGGAAGCTGGTCGTCGAGGCCGGCCAGTCGGTCGAGGCGGGCGACACCCTGGTCATCGTCGAATCCATGAAGATGGAGCTGGCCATCACCGCCCCGGTCGCGGGTGTGGTCACCGAATATCGCTGTCAACCCGGCCGTCCCGTGCAGGCGGGGCAGGTCGTTGCCGTATTGAAGGCTGCCTGATGCCACACGCGTCGTTTCAGATCGAAGACCTCATCGCCTCATACCGGGACGGGCGCACCACGCCCGAGGCGGTGATCGACGAGGTTTATGACCGGATCGACGCCTGGCCCGACAAGGCGGTTTGGATCTGCCTGTTCCCGCGCGAGGAAGCGCTGGCCAAGGCCAGGGCGCTGGCCGCGCGGCCCGAGGGCGTCGACGGCCTGCCGCTCTATGGCATCCCGTTCGCGGTCAAGGACAACATCGACGTGGCCGGCCTGCCGACGACCGCGGCGTGTCCCGACTACGCCTACCAGCCCTGGGAGAACGCCACGGCGGTGCAGCGCCTGCTCGACGCGGGCGCGCTCGTGATCGGCAAGACCAATTTGGACCAGTTCGCCACCGGCCTCAACGGCACCCGCTCGCCCTATGGCGCGCCGCGCTGCGTGTTCGACCAGGAGTATATTTCCGGCGGGTCCAGCTCCGGCTCGGCGGTGGCGGTGGCCTCGGGCATGGTGTCGTTCTCGCTCGGCACCGACACGGCCGGATCCGGCCGGGTGCCGGCGGCGCTGAACAACATCGTCGGGGTCAAGCCGACCAAGGGCCTGCTCAGCACGGCTGGTGTGGTGCCCGCCTGCCGGTCGCTCGATTGTGTCACCGTGTTCGCGCTCAATGTCGGCGACGGCAACCGGGTGCGGCGCATCGCCTCGGCCAATGACGGCGACGATCCCTATGGCCGGACCATGACGCCTAAATCGTTACCGCTGCGCGGCTTCCGCTTCGGCGTGCTGGCCGGCGAGGACCGGAAGTTCTACGGCGACAAGGACGCCGCCGGCCTCTACGACCGGGCCTGCGAACGGCTCGCCAGCTTTGGCGGACAGGCGGTGCCGTTCGACTACCAGCCGTTCCGCGACGCCGCCGCGCTGCTCTATGACGGCCCATGGGTGGCCGAGCGGCTGGCGGCGATCCAGACCTTCTTCAACAACAATCCCACGGCGGTGCACCCCGTGGTGCGCCAGATCGTCCAGGGCGGCCGCCGGTTCAGCGCGCTCGACGCCTTCGAGGGCCAGTACCGGCTGAAGGCGCTGGAGCGGGTGGCGGCGCGCGAGTGGGAGAAGTTCGACTTCATGCTGCTGCCGACCTGCCCGACCACCTACAAGGTGGCGGAGATGGAGGCCAATCCGGTCGAGTACAATTCCAATCTGGGCCTCTACACCAACTTCGTGAACCTGCTGGACTGCTGCGGCCTCGCCGTGCCCG
>CAMDTB010000051.1 GCA_945907245.1 Rhizobium sp. Q54 | reverse complement strand
CGACTTCAAAACCCCTGCAGAACTCTTCTGCAGCCAACTGTTGCACTTCAAATGTGAATCCATCTCCCGGCTGTCGCCGGGATGACAATGAGACTTATGGGTCTGATGCAGCAAGCGTCGAACTGGACGCAGCCGAAAACCACCCACGGAGCACTCCCATGCCCTCACCCGTCGAACTGGTCATCGAGCCCCGGCCGCGCGATCTCGGCGGGTTCGAGGTGCGGCGGGTGCTCCCCTATGTGAAGCGGCGGATGGTGGGGCCGTTCGTGTTCCTCGACCACATCGGGCCGGCGACATTCGCGCCGGGCACCGGCGTCGACGTGCGGCCGCACCCGCATATCGGGCTGGCGACCGTCACCTATCTGTTCGAGGGCGAGATGATGCACCGGGACAGCGTCGGCGCGGTGCAGAACATCATGCCGGGCGACGTCAACTGGATGACCGCCGGGCGCGGCATCGTCCATTCGGAGCGCACGGCGCCGGAGACGCGGGCGCGCGGCTTTGCCATGCACGGCATCCAGGCGTGGGTGGCGCTGCCGGCCGAGGCCGAGGAGACCGAGCCCAGCTTCCACCATCATGGCAAGGACAGCCTGCCGGTGATCGACAGGGACGGGGTCCGCCTGCGGCTGATCGCCGGATCGGGCTATGGTAAGGAGTCGCCGGTCCGCACCTATTCACCGACATTCTACCTGGACGCGGCGATGCAAGACGGCAGCGTGCTGCTGCTGCCCGGCGAGCACGAGGAACGAGCGATCTACATCGCCGAGGGAGAGGTCGAGGTCGGCGGCGACTTCCATAAAAGCGGCAGGATGCTGGTGTTCGCGCCGGGCGCGGAGGTGACGATCCGCGCGCTCGCGGATTCACGGCTGATGCTGCTGGGCGGCGCCAATATCGGCGAGCGGCACATCTGGTGGAATCTGGTATCGAGCCGGCCCGAGCGGATCGAGCAGGCCAAGGCCGACTGGAAGGAGCGCCGGTTTCCGCCGGTGCCCGGGGAAACCGAATTCACGCCCCTTCCCGAATAGAGCCGGCTTACTGGGTCGGCTTGCCGACCTTGGTGACTTCCTCGAATTCACCGAGCGGGCATGGCCCGTAGATGGCGCCGCCGGTCGAAACCGGGGTGATCGTGTCCACATTGCACAGCTTGTTGAGGCCGCGCAGCGTGTAGCTGAAGCCGTCCTGCATCTTCAGGCCCGAACAGCGGTTCGGCAGGTGGTTGATGTAGTAGGTGTTGCCCGAAGTGCGGAACAGGATGTTCTGGTTGTCGATCACATCCGTTTCGCGGATCTGGTAGGTGTCGACGCAGTTCACTTTCTTGCCGGTCGGCTGGTACTGGGCCAGCTTGTCCGCCGATGAAGCGGCAAACGACGCGCCGGCAAGTGCGATTGACGCGACCGACGCAGCGGCTGCGGCCATGACGATTTGGTGGATTTTCATGTCGGTGTTCCCGTTTTTGGCCAGTTCAGTAGATTTAGACGCGGAACGGATATTACCAAGCCTTTCCTAAATGGCGGCTGAACAGAACGGGCCGATTTTGCGGGTTGCGTTCGATCAAGGCGCGGGCCACGCCGAACATTAACCTTAACAAACGCTGGATATCTGCTACATTGCCGCCCGACTTACGAATGACTTGCAGTTGCACAGGAAGCCCATGAAGGTTTCGGCCAACACCCGCACCCTCGGATCGCTCCGGCCCGGCCAGACCTGCCGGGTGATCGGCATTGCCGACCAGGGCGTCAGCGCGGAAATGGAAGACCGGCTGCTGCGCATGGGCTTCGCCGAGGACGCAGAGATCGAGGTTCGCCACGAGGGCCTGTTCGGCCGCGATCCCATGGCGGTGAAGGTCGACGGCGTGATCCTGGCGCTGCGCCGCCGCGAGGCCGATACCATCCTGGTCGAGGTCGACACGCCTAAATGACTCCCGGTGCCGCCTATCGCCTCGCCCTTGTCGGCAATCCCAATTGCGGCAAGTCGGCCCTGTTCAATGCCCTCACCGGCGGCCGCCAGAAAGTCGGCAACTACCCTGGCGTGACCGTCGAGCGACGCGTCGGAAGGCTGCAGACGCCGTCAGGCATCGCCATCGACATCATCGACCTGCCCGGCAGCTACAGCCTGACGCCGCACAGCGCCGACGAGGCGGTGACCAACAAGGTCATCCTGGGCCAGCAGGAGGGCGAGCTTCCGCCGGACGCCATCCTGTGCGTGGTCGACGCCACCAGCCTGGCGTTCCACCTGCCGCTGGTGCTGGAGCTGAAGCGGCTGGGCAGGCCCATGCTGGTCACCCTCAACATGATGGACCTGGCCGAGCGCGACGGCATCCGCATCGACACCGCGGCGCTGGCGCGGGAACTGGGCCTGCCGGTCGTCGGCTCGGTCGCCGTGCGCAAGGCCGGCACCCGTGACCTGATCGACACCTTGTCGTCGACGCTGGAGACGCTGAAGAGCCAGCCGCCCGCCGATACAGCATCCATACCCACCGACGTGCGCGGCCTGCGCCGCGAGGCCCGGCGTATCGCCCTGGCGGCGATCCTGTCGGAAGGCCGCGAGCACAAGGTCACCCGCGTGCTCGACCGGATATTCCTGCACCGTCTGGCCGGTCCGGCGATCCTGTTCGGCCTGCTGTTCCTGATGTTCCAGGCGGTGTTTTCGTGGGCCGAGACGCCGATGAACTGGATCGACGAGAGCATCGTCGGCCTGCAAACGCTGGCATCCTCCGAAATCACCAATCCCGCCCTGCAAAGCCTGCTGGTCGACGGCATCCTGGCCGGCGTCGGCAGCGTGGTGATCTTCCTGCCGCAGATCCTGATCCTGTTCCTGTTCATCCTTGTGCTCGAGGCGTCGGGCTATATGGCCCGCGCCGCGTTCCTGATGGACCGGCTGATGGCGGGTGTCGGCCTCAACGGCCGCGCGTTCATCCCGCTGCTGTCGAGCTTCGCCTGCGCCATCCCCGGCATCATGGCGGCCCGCAGCATCGACAGTCAGCGCGACAGGCTGACCACCATCATGGTCGCGCCGCTGATGACCTGTTCGGCCCGCCTGCCGGTCTACACCCTGATCATCGCCGCCTTCATCCCCGACCGGAAGATCTGGGGCACCATCGGCCTTCAGGGGCTGGTGATGTTCTCGCTCTATGTCTTCGGCATCGTCGCCGCGCTGGTGGTGGCCGCCGTGCTCAAGCGCACGCTGATGCGCGGCGCCGCCCAGCCGCTGCTGCTGGAGCTGCCCAAATACCAGATGCCGATCTGGCGCGACGTGGCCATCGGCCTGTGGGAGCGCGCCAAGATCTTCATGCGCCGCGCCGGTGGCATCATCCTGATCTCGATGATCGTGCTGTGGGCGCTGTCATCATTCCCGCCGCCGCCGCCCGATGCGACCCAGCCGCCGATCTACTACAGCGCCGCCGCCTGGGTCGGCAAAGGGCTGCAGACCGTGTTCGCGCCGATCGGCTTCAACTGGGAGATTTCCGTCGCGCTGATCCCGGGCCTCGCCGCCCGTGAAGTCGCCGTCGCCGCGCTGGGCACGGTCTATGCACTGAGCGGCAGCGAGGACGCAGTGGCGACCAGCCTGGTCGAGACGCTGCGCAGCGCCTGGACGCTGCCGACGGCGCTTTCGTTCCTGATGTGGTACGTGTTCGCGCCACAATGCCTGTCGACCCTGGCGGTCGCCAAGCGCGAGACCAATTCCTGGGGCTGGACCTTCTTCATGGCCGGCTACCTGTTCGCGCTGGCCTACGTCTTCGCTGGCGCGACCTACTGGATTACCAAATCCATCGTCGGCCTCTAGCCGTCGTCGCCGGGAAAATGCACCGCCAGCCAGACCGTGGGCTGGTGCGGGTCGGTTTCCTCGACCCGGTGGCGCGCGCCGGCAGGGATGTGGCACCAGTCGCCCGGTCCCAGCACCAGCATCCGGTCGTTCTGCGCGAAATGCAGCGTGCCGCTGCCTTGCAGCACCAGTACCCACTCGTCCTCGTCCGGGTCCTGCCAGTCGGTGACGTGGCCGGTCGAGACGATGCGGGTGATGCGGATGCCGGGCGCGGCGATCAGGTCGAGAAACTGCTCGTCGGCAAGATGCGGCGGCACATCGGCCAGGAGGTTCCCCGATCCGAACGGCCTGGTCATCGCCGCGTTCCTAGTCCTCGATGATGCTGAGAGCGCCGGTGGGGCATGCGCTGACCGCCCAGGATACGTCGCTCTGCAGCTGCGGATCGTCCGGAATGTCGGCGGTCAGCAGCACCGCATGGTTGCGACTGTCCTTGCCGAACACGTCCGGGACGTTCTCCCAGCAACGTGCGCCGCCCCGGCAAATGGCGGTATCGAGCTTGATCTTCATGGCTTATCCCCGTGACGCTTCCGTCACGGGTGATTGTAGGCGATCAGGTGCCGCGCGCCAACCCGAACCCGCTACGCCTTGAGCAGATCCTTGAACTTCTGGCGCGCCTTGACGACCTTGGGCGCCACCACCGCCATGCAATAGGGCTGGCCCGGATTATTCGCGTAATAATCCTGGTGGTAGTTTTCCGCCGGCCAGAACACGGCGGCCGGACGGAACTGGGTGACGATGGGCCGGTCCCACACCCCGGCGGCGCGGGCGAATGCCGCCTCGGCCTCACGCTGCTGCGCTTCGGAGTGATAGTAGACCGCCGACCGGTACTGGGTGCCGATGTCGGCTCCCTGGCCGTTCAGCTGGGTCGGATCGTGGGTGGCGAAGAAGATGTCGAGGATGGTGCCATAGGACACCACATCCGGATCGAAGCGCACCTCGACCGCCTCGGCATGCCCGGTCGTGCCGGAACAGACTTCCCGGTAGCTGGGGTTCACCGTCAGGCCGTCCGTATAGCCTGACCGCACGGATTCGACGCCGCGGATCGGCAGGAACACCGCCTCGGTGCACCAGAAGCACCCGCCGGCCAGTGTCGCGGTTTCCAGTTCGGCCATCATCGTCTCCCATTCGCTGTTGCGCAGAACCGATAAGATCGCGCCCTGGCGTAGAAAGGCAATACCCCGGCTAGCCCCAGACAGAACCTGCGGCAACCAGGATGAACAACAGCAGACACAGACCGATCTGGCGCATCGCCTCCCCCATTTTCAACGGACGCTCCCCAGCGTGCCGCGCGATATTACCGGCTGGTACGGATCGCGCCAGCGGCGATTAGCCCGCATTGGGCGTGACGCTTGCTATTGACTGCCTTACGGGCAGAATGCGCCGTTCCGACAGCGACAGGACGAGACGCGACCATGGGAACCATCGCCAAGCAGCCCTACACCGAATGGCAGCAGACCGCGGTCGCCGATCCTCGCGCGGCGACCGTGCCGCAGCTGGTGCACGGCATGGAGAAAATCACGGCCGCCGAGGGACCGATCCTGGAAGACAGGCTGTATGCGCTTTATGCGCGCGCCGGCGACCTGGGCCGCATCTACGACCATACGCGCCGCCGCTTCACCACGGCCCTCGCCCACGCCAAGAGCGAAGGCATCCTGGCGATCGAGACCGAGACGTTCGGCGACAACGAGGAAAAGGTGATCCGGCTGCCGGGGCAGCCGCGGGTGATCGTCCGCGGCCGGGGGTCGCGGACACTGCACGAGGTGCCGGCGTCGGAGCTGGCCGAGGTCATGCTGGAAATCCGGGTCAACCATGACCTGATCTCGCGCGAGGAGCTGTTCCGGGCGGTGCTGGAGGAATACGAGCTGAAGCGACTGACCCAGGCGACCGAAAGCCGGCTCAATGATATTCTCAGGACATGGCTCGCCTGACCGGAAATGACTGTTGGCGCGGACGGGTCGCCATGCTACGCCGGACCGTCCGGATTCGGAGGGGAACCCGGTACCTGGCTTTTGGGGGCAAGATGATTCCTGCTACGGTGACCACTCTGTTCCGGCGAGGCTGGGCCATCGGGCTTGCAGCGTTTTTCCTCGCATCGGCGCCCGGCGCCCGGGCCGCTGACGAGGTCCGTACCGATTACGACAGCTGGCAATTGTTCTGCGCCGCCTCGAAGGCCGGTGAGCAGCAGGACTGCGAGATTCACCAGCTGCTCGCCAACAAGAACAGCAAGCTCGCCGCGGGCATGTACGTGATCAAGCGCGGCGGCGGAAAGGTTTTGATGTTCCGCGTGCCGCTCGGCGTGCTGCTCAGCAAGAACCTGATGCTGCAGATCGACAACGGTATCGCGACCGACGCGCTGACATTCCTGCGCTGCGACACGAATGGCTGCATCGCCCAGATGCTGGCAACGGAGGCTTTCCTGGGCGCGCTGCGCACTGGCAGCGAAGCGACGCTGACCATGTATGCCGAGGCGACCAAGCCGGTGCCGATCAAGTTCACGCTGAAAGGGTTTGCCGCGGCCGAGAAGGCGCTCACCGCCCGGCCATGAAGCATCCGATAGTTTCGTCTAACCACGCTGACCTGACATCGTTCCGTACCAGGAGAGCCCGATGACTTTTGCCGCCGTGATGCACTCGATCCGCAAGACAGTTCTCGGGGCGGCCATCGTCGGCCTGGCTGCAGTCCCGGCAGCGCAGGCGCAGGCGCCAGCCAAGCCCGCAACGCCCGCAGCGGCGAATGTGTCCAAACAAGCCTATGGCGCATGGAACCTGCTCTGCGTGCCCGTCCAGACCGGCGGCGAGGCTTGCGAAATCCAGCAGGCGCTGACCAATGACAAGAAGCAGCAGGTCGCCAATTTCGCGATTTTCAGGAAGGGCGCCGAGATGGACCTGCGCATCGACCTGCCGATCGGCGTCTATCTGCGCAAGAACCCGACGCTGCGGGTGGACAACGGCGGCGCTATCGACGGCCCCAGTTATCTCCGCTGCAACCCGCGCATCTGTATCGCGCGCATGACAACCGCCGCCCCGTTGCTGGGTTCGATGCGCAGCGGCACTGACCTGACGGTGACGTTCAACGTCACGTCGGAACGAACCATGTCGGCCAGACTGGCGCTCAAGGGCTACGCCGATGCCGAGAAGGCGTTGCTAGCCCGCGCGAAATAGGCCGCGTTCGCACCGCGACCTTCAGCGCCCCTGAGCGGCCAGCGCCACCTCGTCGATGCCTTCCTCGGCCAGCATGACCAGCGATTCGTGTAGGCATACAACGCATTGACCAGCTCGGTGTGATGATAGGAACGTCCGCCGCCGCCGTCCCAGCAGGCCACCACCTCGGTCGGATCGAGGAAGCAGCTTTGACGCCGGTCATCCATTATCGTCCGGTTCCACCAGGTTGACGAAGCAGGTCTCCATGCCGGCGGACCCGGGCGCCGGCCTGCGTTGAGCGGTAATTGTTTGCAATTTAGAACAATTTTGTCGTAAATGAGGCGGAACTTGATGGTTCGATGCGCCCACTTAAGCTTTCAGGCTGGGAATACACATGAAAAGCAAGACCTTGGGCCTCTTCCTGTCGATCGCCGCGATTATCTTTGGCGCCAGCCCGGCCTTGGCGACCTTCGTGAGCACAGTGCCTGGAATGGACTCCACGAACCTCTCCTACACCAACCCGTTCGGTGGGGCGCACCGTAGTGCGGTTGAATCGGACATCGAAAACCAGTTGGAACTGGGCCTTCTCGACGTGTTTTTTGTAGGACGGACCAATAACGTGTTCGACTCCTCCACCCAACAGTCCGTGCAAGAGTTGTTCGGTTTGGCCCCCCTGCCGGGTGGCGGTACGGTTTCGCTTGCGAATACGCTCACCGTGAAGTGCACCGAGCCTAGCGGTGTCTCTGGCTGCATCGGTGGCACATGGTCGTTCGCGCCTCCCTCCGCTCTACCGGGTCTCGTCATCGCCTATGTCGAAATCGCCGCAGCCGGCAAGAGCAACCTTTACAAGCTGAGCGACTTCGGTGTGAGCGGTGTGTGGAATAGCTACAATTTCCCCAACGCTAACAACGTGCCCAATGGGGTTTCCCATATGGACTTCTACGCTGCCCTCAGCAGTTCACCCCCCACATCGGTGCCGGAGCCGGTTTCACTGGGCCTTCTTGGCCTGGGCGGCGCGCTTGTTGCGGGCGGGCGCTGGAGGCGGCGCGGCCGGATTGCGCAGACCTCCTAGGTTATCCTGCGTTCGGGGATTATTGCCCGAACAGGGAAAAGGTAATACGCCTACGAAGTTCCGGGGCCGTCAGGAACGCTGCGACGCGAGCGCGTCCCTCATTGCCTCGACGCACAGAGTGACCGAGCTGCGCTGGGCGGTCTGCCCCATCAGGCCGATACGCCAGATCTTGCCGGCAAGCGCACCAAGCCCCGCACCGATCTCCAGCCCGTAGCGCTGCAGCACATGGGCGCGCACGGCGGCCTCGTCGATACCGTCCGGCACCTTGACCGCGTTGAGCTGCGGCAGGCGGCTTTCGGCCGGCACGAGAAACTCCAGGCCCAGCCCTTCCAGTCCTGCCTTCAGCTCCTGGTGCATCGCCGCGTGACGAGCCCAGGAATTCTCGATGCCCTCCTCGGCCAGCATCACCAGCGATTCGTGCAGGCCATAGAGCGCGTTGACCGGCGCGGTGTGATGGTAGGAGCGGCCACCGCTGCCGTCCCAGTAGGCCATCACCTTGGTCAGGTCGAGGAACCAGCTCTGCACCGGCGTCTTGCGCGCCCTCACCGCCGCGACGGCGCGTTCCGAGAACGACACCGGCGACAGGCCGGGCGGACAGGACAGGCACTTCTGGGTGCCCGAATACACCGCGTCGATCTGCCAGCCATCCACCTCGACGGGGATACCGGCGACGCTGGTCACCGCGTCCATCAAGGTGAGGCAGCCATGCCTGCGCCCGATGTCGCTGATCGCCGCCGCGTCGGCCGCCACGCCGGTCGAGGTTTCGGCATGGACGAAAGCCAGTATCTTCGTATCGGGATGGGCCTGCAGCGCCTCGTCGATCCGCGCCGGATCAACGGTGGTGCCCCACTCGAACTCCACCGCGACAGGCACGCCGCCGCAATTGACCACGTTCTCGACCATCCGCTTGCCGAACACGCCGTTGACGACGACGACCACCTTGTCGCCCGGTTCCACCAGATTGACGAAGCAGGTCTCCATGCCGGCGGACCCGGGCGCCGACACCGGGAAGGTCAGCGCGTTGCGGGTGCGCAGGGCCATGCGCAGCAGCTCCTTCAGGTCTTCCATGAAGCCGGAAAACCACGGGTCCAGATGACCGACCGTGGGCCGCGCCATGGCCGCGAGCACGCGCGGATGCACGTTGGACGGACCCGGCCCCATCAGCACGCGCTGGTCCGGATATAGCGAACGGAAGCTGTTGGACATCGGCCGTCTCCCCGCGATTCCTGTCTAGCGCCCTGTTCTAGCCGAGCGCTTTCGCGCGGGCACGGGATAATCGACGACCGGCCGGCAAAAAAGCCGCGAGAGCGCCGATGCCGCACCTACTTCCTTCAAGCCTCACGACAACACGCCCATGGACGCCAACTGGCAAGAATGCTACGCATCTGCCGCTCGATCAGCGGCCGGAGAGGGTGGCCGAGGGGGTCGTCGCACTCGAATGTCTGCTCAATCTTCAGTCCCATGGAGGACAACTTGCTCGGAAATATTCTTCGGTCGAACGCTATTGCGCTTGCTTTAGGGGTACTCGCACTAGGTTCGGTCTACGCGTCTTCCTCGGCCGTGGCGCAAACGCCCGCGCCCGCCGCCCAGTCTGCCGCTACCGCTCCCAAGCCGGAGATGTTCGGCAACTGGGGCCTGGTGTGCCCGCAGCCGAAGGCCTGCCAGATCCAGGTCGTGCTGGTGAACAAGGACAAGAAGTTCGTCGCCGCCCTGGCCTATGGCAAGTCCGGCGCGAACCAGACCCTGGTCGGCATTGTGCCGCTGGGCTTCCGCCTGCAGAACAACCCGCCCTTCGCCGTCGATGGGGGCACCGCAAGCCCGGGCAACTATGTGCAGTGCCTGAACAGCGGTTGCCGGATCGCGATCCCGGTGAACGACGCCGTGCTGCGCTCGCTGCAGGGCGGCAAGCAGGCAACGCTCACGCTGCTGTCGCCGACCAACAAGCAGGTCCCGCTCAACTTCGACCTGAACGGCTTCCCGGCGGCCAAGGCCGCGCTGGACAAGAAGGTCCAGTAAGCTCTTCCTAAGTTCGTTACAGACGGCCATCGCCTCGGGCGGTGGCCGTCTTTTTTTGTGCGGCGCCGAAGATGAGGCGCGCCTCAGGCGCGGTGGGCGTGCACGATCAGCGAGTCGATGGTCGCCTCGCCCAGCGCCCGCGCCGCCTCCAGCCGGTGAAGACCTTCCACCAGGATGTACCGGTCCGCGTCGGGACGGACATGGATCGGAATCTTCAGGCCGTTCTCGAGGATGTCGTCCGCCAGCTTGTCGACCTTCTTCTGGTCGAGGGACTTGCGGTACTTGGTCGGCACGTAGATCTGCTCGATCGTCACCCGGACGGTTTTCAGCATGGCGTTCACCCCGTCATTTCCCACCGCCGGATGATAGCAGGCTTTGGCCGACCGGCCATTGGAATTGCGGCCTCGATATTTATGTTCTAATGTATCAACATATTCAAGAAGGCCGAGGCTCCATCATGACCATCACCACGCTGTCGAGCCGCGAGTTCCAGCAGAACGCCAACCAGGCGCAGAAGGCCGCGCGTACAGGCCCAGTGTTTATCACCAATCGCGGGCGGCCGGCCCATGTCCTGCTCAGCTACGAGGAGTACCAGCGCATCACCGGCGGGCGCCGGAACCTCGTGGAATCGCTGTCTGCGCCCGGCCTCGCGGATATCGAGGTCGAGTTTCCCCGCTCGCGCGACCTGCCGCGCGAGGCCGATTTCTCGTGATGTTCCTGCTCGACACCAACGTCATTTCCGAACTGCGCAAGGCGGGCGACGGCAAGGCCGATCCGGCCGTCGTGGCGTGGCTGTCCGGCATGGATGCCTCGGCGTTCTACCTCTCGGCCATCACGGTCATGGAGCTTGACCTGGGAATACGGCTGATCGAGCGCCGCGATGTGGCCCAGGGGGCAAGGCTGCGTTCCTGGTTCGAGAACCAGGTGCTGCCCGAGTTCGCGGACCGGACCATACCGGTCGATACGGCGGTGGCGCTGCGCTGCGCACCGCTTCACGTGCCCGATCCCCGTCCCGAACGGGATGCGTTCATCGCGGCGACCGCGCTCGTGCACGGCATGACGATCGTGACCCGCAACGTGGCCGACTTCGCGCCGCTCGGCGTCGAGATCGTCAACCCCTGGACTCATGGGCGCTGAAACCGGTCCCGGCACACTGCGTTCCGGTTAGAAGGTCAGCCCGACTTGCGGACCTGCTGGATCAACCTCTCCAGTTCGCCCAGGAACCGCGACCGGTCCTTGCTGGCGAAGCTGGCGTTGTAGCCCTTGATCTCGCCGGTCTCGCGCAGATGGGCGTTGAGATCGCGCATGGCGAGCGCCATGCCGATGCTGTGCTCGGTGAACGGCCGGCCGGTCGGGCCGAGCACGTGGGCGCCGGCCTTCAGGCAGCGGGACGCCAGAGGAATGTCGGCGGTGATGGCGATGTCGCCCGCGCCGATGTTGTCCGCGATCCAGTTATCGGCGGCGTCGAAGCCCTCGGTCACCACCACCTGACGCACGTTCGGGGCGTCGACCTTGCGGCTCCACCGGTTGCTGACGAACAGCACCTGCAGGCCATGGCGGCCGGCGACCTTCAGCACCTCTTCCTTGACCGGGCAAGCATCGCCGTCGATGTAGATATCCAGCATGTCCGCCTGCTCAGCGCCGCTTCGCCGCCTCGGCGGCGGCCTTCTCGGCGGCGGCGATGGCCTCGATCACCGCCTGGCGGCCCAGCTGCGCCTGGGTGCCGCTGGGGTCGATGACCAGCGCCTTGTCGAAATCGTCCATGGCCCGCTTGTAGTCCTTCCAGGCGTAGTATAGCCAGCCCCGCCGCGCATAGGCGTCGCCGTCGATGTAGTCCCGGTTGATGATCTGGGTGAGGTCGTCGAGCGCGTTGGCGTAGTTGCCCTGCTGCTGGTAGAGCATGGCGCGGCCCTTCAGCGCCTCGAGGTTCCCGGGGTCGAGGCGCAGCACCGAGGAAAAATCGTTGATGGCGGCGGCCGCGTCGAGCTGGCGCTGGTACTGCTTGCCCCGGTCCAGATAGGCGTCGGCGCTCTCCGGCTTCAGGTCGATGACCCTGCTGAAATCCGCGATGGCGGCGGCGCCGTCGCCCCGCAGCTGGTGCAGCGCGCCGCGGGCGGTGTACGCGGCCGCCAGCGACGGGTTCGCGGCGATGGCGGCATCCAGGTCGGCGATGGCCTCCTCGGATCGGTTGAGCGCGTAATAGGCCAGGCCGCGGCGGTAATGGACGTCGGCGCCCGACGCACCGGCCCGGATCGCCGCCGTGTAGTCGGCGACGGCGTCCTTGAAGCGCCCATTGTCATGGTAGAGAAACGCGCGCAGCAAGCGTAGCCGGGTATTGCCGGGCGCCAGTTCGATGGCCTTGCCGTAATCCTGCAGCGCCAGGTCGAGCAGGCCCGACTTGAGGCGGACGCCGGCGCGCTCCTGCAGCACCTGGACATCGGTGGGAAAGCGCTGCAGATAGCCGTCATAGAGCGCCAGCGCGTCCTGCGGCCGGTTCGCGGCCGTCAGGAAGCGGGCGAAATCGATCACCAGGTAGCCGCGCGTCGGCGCCAGCTCGACGGCTTTCGCATAATCGGCGACGGCGGCGTCGGTGCGGCCGAGCCGGGCGTTCGCCTGGGCGCGTCTGGCATAGCCCTCGAAGGACTCGGGCGCCTGCTGGATGACGATGCCGAACAGCTCGGCGGCGCGGGCGTAGTTGCCGCTGTCGAACGCCATGCGGCCCTCGTTCAGCTCGCCGCCGCGATAGAGGTCGCGCTGGCTGCCGTCGTCAGGCGCGCCTTCGGCGGCGGGCGCCACGTCGTCATGCGACGGCGCGGCCTCGGCCTTCGGCGCGGCGAGGGCGACGCCGCCCACCGGCTTGATGCACTGCCCGGCGTCGCGTGCTTCGCGGACTTCATCATAAAGCCGTTCGGCCTGGGCGTAATCCTTGTCGCCCGGCGCGGCGGCGGCGAAGAACTGCTCCAGCGGCTGGGCGGCGTCGCAGACCTGCTCGATCGCGACCAACGCCTCGGCCTGGGCGATAGCGATGGCGGCCGGAATTTTGCACAGCCGTGTGTCCTGCGCCTGGGCCGCCAGTTTCAGCACCTTGTCATGGTCGCCCGCCTTGCGCGGCGCCTCGATGTCGCGGGCGATCCCGTCGACGAGGCCCTGATAGAGCACGCCCTGCTGGCTGGTGTTCGAGATGCAGTCACCAGCCGGGTCCTGCGCTCCTGCCGGTACCGCCAAGCACGCCGCGATTCCGGCCGCAAACCACCTAACCCAACGACGATGCCTCATCCCCCTCCGACTCCGATCCGGCTACCCATTCTGCCAGCATACAAGATAGGAAGCAGAGGGCCAGCGGTCCTACAGCCGCACCACCATCTTGCCGACATTGGCGCCGGCCAGCAGGTCGACGAAGGCCTTGCCGGTGTTCTCCAGCCCATCGACGATGGTCTCGTCACCGTGCAGGCCACCGCTGGCCAACAGGGCCGCAAGCTCGCGCATCATTTCCGGCCGCTTGCCGGCGAACAGGCCGATGTTGAAGCCGGTCAGGGTCAACCCCTTCTCGATGGCGGCGAAGAAATTGCCCGGGCCCTGGCGGTAGTTGCCGGAATTGTAGAGCTCCACCGCGCCGCACAGCGCCATGCGGCCATGCACCTTCATGGAATCCAGCGCCGCCTCAAGGTGCGAGCCGCCCACATTGTCGAAATACATGTCGAGCCCGTCAGGCGCGAACTGCTTCAACGCCGCGCGCAGATCGTCGCTGCGGTAGTTGATCGTCGCCTCGGCGCCGAAGCGGTCCTTCAGCAGCGCCGCCTTGCGCGGATCGCCGGTGCTGCCGATCACCCGGCAGCCATGCCGTTTGGCGAGCTGGCATACCACCATGCCCACCGCGCCTGCCGCCGCCGAGACGAAGATGGTTTCGCCGTCCTTGGGCTTCAGGACGTATTCGAGGCCCGCATAGGCGGTCATGCCCGACAGGCCGAGCACGCCCAGATAGGCGCTGAGCGGCGCCAGCTTGGGATCGACCGGCGCGACGGCCCTGGCGTCGGCCACATAGAGATCGCGCCAGCCCATCAGCGGCGAGAACACGAACGAGCCGGCCGGCAGCGCATCCGCCGTCGACTCGATCACCTCGCCGACCGCGCCGCCGTCCATCTCGCCGCCGATGTCGGTGGGCGCGTGCACCCCTTCCAGCGTGGTCATCGGCAGCCGCATATAGGGATCGACCGATAGGAAGGTGTTGCGCACCTTCACCTGCCCCGGCTGAAGCGCGGGCAACGGCACCTCGGCCAGCTTGAAATCATCAGGCTTGGGCGCGCCGTCGGGACGGCTGGCAAGCTGGAACACACGGCTCGTGTCGGTCATGGTCTCTCCCCTTGGCCATTTCGATAATACTAGATCAGTGACTATTTTTGTACAGGCCTGATGTCCCGCACGGTGATCTGCGCCCGGTCGACCACGCTGCCGTCCTTCCGCTGCAGCACGACGGTATGCGCGCCCGGCCTCGGCGCCCAGAGGTAGGACGCGTCGGCCCGACCGAGCACGCGCCCGTCGATCTTCAGCGACAGGGATTTGTCCGCGCCTTCCGCGCGCACCGGCACGCGGGTGTTGCCCGCCGGGATGTCCGGATCCAGCGCGATGACCACGCCGTTTGCCGGGCTGACGATGCGGGCGAAGCTGCTGGCGGGGACCGAGCGCATCACCGCCGTCTCCGTGCCATTCAGGAACCAGTCCTGGCGCGGGTTTTCGATGGCGGGATCGAACGTCACCGCCTGGCCGACCACGCCGTCCGGCGGCGCGGGCGCGGCGATCGTGTCGCCTTGGTCGAGACGGGCGATGACCTCCTGCCAGACCGGCGCCGCGCCGCTGACGCCGGAGACCCCGTGCATGGAGTCGCCCTCGAAATTGCCGACCCAGACGCCGACCGTGTAGCGCCGCGACCAGCCGATACACCAGTTGTCGCGCATGTCCTTGCTGGTGCCGGTCTTGACCGCGCTCCAGAACCGCGTGTTGAGGTTGCTGGCCAGGCCGAAAGTGGTGACCCGCGCCGCCCGATCGCTGAGGATGTCGGCCACCAGGAATGCCGCATCCGCCGGCATGATCCGCCGGTCCGCCTCGGCCTTCGCCGCCGGTTCGAGCCGCAGCGGCGTCAGCAATCCGCCGCGCGCCAGCATCCTGTAGGCGGTGACCTGCTCCCAAAGCGACACCTCGGCCGAGCCCAGCGCCAGCGAGTAGCCGTAATACTCGCCGTCCCGGTCGATGCCCGCATAGCCGGTCCGGTGCAGCCGGTCGCGAAACGGCTCGACGCCGACCAGAACCAAGGTCCGCACCGCCGGCACGTTGAGCGAGGCGGCGAGCGCCGTGCGCACGCTGACCGGTCCCTTGAAATCCCTGTCGTAGTTCTGCGGGATATAGAGGCCGACGCCGGTCTGCAGGTTGATCGGCGAATCGTCGAGAATCGAGGCCGGCGTCAGGTAGCGCTTCTCCAGCGCCATCCCGTAGAGGAACGGCTTCAGGGTCGAGCCCGCCTGGCGCGGCGCACGGACGCCATCGACCTGCGCGGCGCGCGACCGGCTACCGCTCGACGCCACATAGGCCAGCACGTCGCCGGTGGCGTTGTCGACCACCAGCACCGCGCCATCGCGGACATTGCGGTTCATCAACCCGCCCAGATGGCGGTGAAGCGCCTCCACGGCCCGGCGCTGGATGTCGAGATCGAGCGTGGTCCGCCGCCGCTCGCCGGGCTCGCGCAGCATGGCGGTGGCCAGTTGCGGCGCCAAGCCGGGCGCGCGCGCGGCGCGGGCGTTGTCGAGCAAGCGCTGCGCGGTGTCGCGAAGCCCAGCGCAGTCACCTCCCGACCGGGCGCAGGCCCGCGCGGCGACCCTGTCGGCCGACGCGCCGGGGCTGGGCAGGAGCGCGGCCAGCACCAGGCTCTCGCTGGTGTTCAGACCCGACGGATACTTGCCGGCGAGGAACTTCGCGGTGGCGCCGACGCCCTGCAATTCGCCGCGGAAATCGAGCAGGTTGAGGTACGCCTCGAGAATCTCGTCCTTGCTCCAGGTCTGCTCGATGGCCAGCGCCGCGCGCATCTGCCCCAGCTTCTGGCCCCAACCGCGGCCGCCGCCGCGCGCCTTGAGATCGGGGTCGAGCAGCGCGGCCAGCTGCATGGTGATGGTGCTGCCGCCGCGGTTCGGGCCGCCGGTCAGACGGTCCCGCAGCGCACCCGCCGCCGCCGTCCAGTCGATGCCGCCATGTCGCCGGAAGCGCCGGTCCTCACCGGCGACGATGGCCTCCCGCAGCGCGGGCGAGACACCGTCGAGCGGCACCCAGTCCAGCCGCCTGATGCCGAAATCCACCCGCTTGACGTCGATCACCCTTCCGCGCCGGTCGAGCAGCCAGGCTTCGGACGGCCGGTAGCCGTCCCTCACCTGCTGGAACGACGGCGTCGGCGCGCCGGGCCGGATCGCGCCGGCGACGAGGATCGCCGCCAGCAGCACCGCCGCCAAAACAAGCGACGAATGGGCAAGCGCGAGCCTGCCGCGTCCGGTCACGGCGCCTTCACTTCCACGGCCCGGTTCGGGTACTCGCCCACCATCTCGGGCGCATACATGGCTTCCACATGGGTCGCGGGAAGCTGGAACAGGCCGGGATTGTTGAAGCGCACCGTGTACTCGACGGTCCACCTGCCTTTCGGCACGAAGCGGTAATAGGCGATGAAGCCGTCGGAGCGCCGCTCCTCATAGGCCTTCCACGCATAGCCCTCTTGCTGCTCGTCCTGCACGAGGCTGTCCGACTGGCCGCCCAGGCCGCTGCCGAGGATGGTGGCGCCGGCCGGGATCGGATCGTCGACCACCACCCAGGTCATGTCGGACTGGGCCTCCAGGTCGAGCCGGACCCGGGCCACGTCGCCGCGGGTCCAGACGCCCTTCTTCACCTGATCAACCGCCGTGACGGTGCGCGCGACCTTGAAGCCGCTGCTGAACGGCTCCCTGAGCGGGATCGCCGCCTGAGCCCGGACCATGGCCCAGGGCTTGCCGGTGCCCTGCTGGGTCACGGTGAGATCCTGGCGACCGTCCACCCATGGGAAGTTCTGCAGGTTCTCCGTCTTCTCGCCCTCCCAGGTGGACGAGGCGGTCTGGCCGCCATAGCTGGAGCGGGTTTCACCGGTGACCGGCGTCGCCTCGAACCGGGCGCTGAACTTCTCCATGGCCAGCACGCCCCAGGCGTTGGCGACCGTGGTGTTCCAGTGACCGTGCTGCTGGCGGCCAAGGGCGCCGCGCACCATGCGCGGGATGTCCGGCTGCCAGCGCGGCGACTCCACGACGCTTAGCACGGTACGCACGGCGTTGGAATCCGGCGAGATCATCAGCCACCAGAGCGCATCGGTCGGTTCGGTGGAGAAGCCCATGGTCGTGCCCTGGAAGTTGAGCCGCGACCGCAGGATGGAATCCGCCTGGGCGAGCTTCTGGTCGCGGCCAGGGATGGCGGTCATCCGCTGCAGGATGTTGCGCCAGTCGATCACCGCCGAGGTCGGCCACAGGGTCGGCTCGACAGCGATGCTGGTGAGCATCTCCGGCCTTGCCGAGCCATAGCGCGACAGCGCCTCGATGGCGGCGACCTTGCGAATCGCCAGGTCGGCGGTGGGCAGTGCGGAGCCGCGGACGATCCTGCCGTCGATGAACTTGGTCAGCGCCTCGATCAGGGAGACGCGTTCGGCGTCCGGAATCTCCCAGCCGGCCTCATGGGCGATGGCGAGCACGTAGGCGGTCAGCGTATCGTCGCCCTGCAGCCTGTCGGACTCGAAGTATTTCAGCAGGCCGTCGCTGTCCTGGTACGCCGGCATGCGGTCCATCATGGTGCGCCACCGCGCCGCGTCGCGCAGGGCAACGGCTTTCGACACGCTCTGCTCGAAACAGTTGTACCGGTAGTCCGCCATGTAATCGCGGACGCCGTCGAGGCCGCTGCCCAGCGTGGAGCGCAAGGTGATGGCGAGCCCGCCGCGGCCCGGAATGGCGTCGGCGGGACGCTCGGCCGGAATGACCAGGCTGCCGTCGACCTGCTCGAGCGTCGCCTGGAATGTCCGCACCGGCACCGCTTCCTTTACTGCCTGCTTGACCCGCAGGTGGTCGCCGGTTGCGGAGTCCTTGCCGCGGATCGTTACATTCCAAGCCAGTTCCTTCGGTCCGTTGGGTACCGTCACCGGCCATGTCAGATCATAGGCGCCGCCGGCGGGAACCTTGACCACCTGCTTCTTCAGCGTGTCGCCTACCGCGGGTGTCACCATGGCTTCGGCCTCGACGTCCATGGCCGAGCCGGTGGTGTTCCGGACAGTGAACATGGCGTTGAACCGGTCACCCTCGCGCACCATAAGCGGCAGGCCCGAATGCACCATCAGGTCCTGCGTGGTCTTGATCGACGCCTCGCCGGTGCCGAACACGCTCTGGCCCGCATTGGCGACCGCGACGATGCGGAAACTGGTCAGCGAGTCGTTGAGCGGAATCGTCACCTCGGCGTTGCCGTCGGCGTCGAGCCGGGCGCGGCCCTTCCAGATCAGCAGGGAGTCGAACAACTCGCGGGCGTTCTCCTGGCCGCCGCCGCCCCCGGCCGGTACCGCCTTGCGGCCATAGTGACGCTTGCCGACCACCTGCATCTGGGCGGTCGAGGACCACACCTCCATGGCGCGTTCGCCCATCATGGCGTCGAGCAGCTTCCAGGAGTTGTTCGGCGCCAGCGCCAGCAGGCCCTCGTCGACGGCCGCGATCGCCACCTCGCCGCCCGCCGGCATGTCCTTGCCGTTGGCGCGCTCCACATGGATCTTCACCTTGACCTGGTCGCGCACCTTGAACGTGTCGCCCGAGGGCTTCACCTCGACGTCGAGCCGGTGCGGCGCCCAGCCCACCCTGATCTTGCCCATGCCCATGCGGTAGGCGGGCTTGGACAGGTCGACGAGCGCCGTCGGCTTACCGCCGTCGCGCGACACCATCCAGCGCGGCAGGTCATATTCGCGGGCCATGTCAGACAGCCAGGTCTTCCAGTCGCCGACCCTGCCGCGCACGGCCAGCACCGAGACGTAGACGTTGGGCGCGTAGTTGTCCTGGATCGGCACCTTGATTACCGGGTCGCTGCCCGAGATTTCGGTGACGAAGCTTTCGATTACGCCCTCGCGCTCGACGGTGACCAGCGCCGTCGCCGAGCGGAACGGCGAGCGCACCTGGAAGCGGGCGGTCTCTCCCGCCTCGTATTCGGGCTTCTCCGGGATAACGTCCATGCGGTCGCTGGCCGACTGGCCGAACCAGCTGTCGTCCGAGCCGGCCACATAGGCCGACAGGGTCGCGCCGGCCGCGTTGCCGCCATCGTCCTTGGTCTGGGCGCGGATCAGCAGCTCGCCGGAGACGCCGGGCGCCACGTCGCAATGCAGGTAACCCTTGCCGTCGGTATCCCCGTCGCAGGACGTCGGCAACAGACTGACCTTGGTGGTGCTTTCATAGTCGTAGAAGCCGCCGATCAGCCGCTTGCGGTAGGAATAGGTGGTCCGCTGGTACAGCGACACCCGCAGGTTCTGGCCAGAGACCGGCTTGCCCTTCAAATCCAGCGCGACGACGGTGAAGCGCAGCTTTTCGCTGCTGCCGGCCCAGCCGTCGGTCTTGATGCCGAGATTGACGGCCGACGGATAGAGCCCGATGCGGCCGGTGGCGGTCTGGATTTCGCCATTGGCATCGGCGTATTCCAGCTCGGCGACCATGCGCGACGGCTCGGTGATGTCCCTGGGCGCGGCGGCGGTGACCCGGAGCGCGCCTTTGTCGTCCAGGGTCAACGGCATCACCTGGGTGACCGGCTTGACGCCTGCGGCCTGCGCCTCCGGGTCGAAATCGTAGGGACTGCCTTCTTCGGTCTGGAGGCCTTCCTTGACCGGCTTGCCGCCGAAGCTGAAACCGTCATAGTCGGGGAACGACACCGGCCACGGCGTCGTGACCGTGCGCAGCTTCACCGGCGCGCCGCCCGCGCCGCCGCCGGACAGGTAGCTGACATAGAGGTCGAGCGGCACCTGCTTGACCCGCACCTGCGGCTTGTCCGGCCCCTGCACCACCGCCGACATGGTCGGCACGCGGAACTCCTCGACCTTGAACGAGCCGGCGCTGAAGGTCTGGTCGCCCAGCATCAGCTGGACCGCGTAGTCGCCCAGCTTGGCTTCGGGCGGAATCTGCCAGGTCTGCACCGCGATGCCGTTGGCGTCGAACTTGAGCGCGCTCTCGTAGCGGGTATCTGAACCGGTGTGGACAATGGCGACCTTGACCGGGTCCTTGCCGGGGTTGATCGAGGCGACGCCGGCCGAGGTGTGACGGCGCAGGAAATGCTTCATCGACACGGTCTCGCCAGCCCGGAACAGCGGCCGGTCGAACACGGTGTGGACCATCGAGTCCTGGGCGCCGTACGACGACAGGTTGAAGTCGTAAGGCGCGATGCCGTTGTTCCACGTGGTCAGGGTGAAGCTCATGTCGCTGTCGGTGCGGGCGCTGACCATCAGCGGATTGCTGCCATAGTCGCCGCAGCGCTCCGAGCCGTAGCCCGGCTCGGGCAGCTTGCCCGCCTCGATGGTGGCGATGCCGCCCTTGCCGGTCTCGCCGGTCCACAACACCTGTCCGGTGCAGAAGTCGCTGACGGCGATCTCCGCGCCCTTCACCGGCTCGGAGTCGTGCAACCGCGTGACCCACACCGCCGAGCCCTCGCGGCCCTGCTTGAAGTGCACCGCCATGTCGGTGACCAGCGCGGCGGTCGCCACATGGCGGACCTTGCCCTTGGCCATCAGCGCCTCGCCAAGGATCGGGCTGGCCAGCTCGACCACGTAGAAGCCGGGATTCTTCAGCGGGATGCCGACGACCTCGAACGCCTTGGCGCCTTCCGGCTTGGGCAGGCGGAAGGCCATGGTCCTGACGCCCTCGCTATCGCCGGCGAATACCGAGGTGTCGCCGGTCTTCTCCACCCATTTTCCCTGGGAGCCCTCGCCGACATAGTCGCCGCGCGATTCCATGCCGGTCTTCACCCGGCGCAGCCATTCGGCGATCTGGGCGTCGTTCTCGCTCATGCGCGCGGCGTTGCCGGCCATCGCCGGCGTCACCGACGCCTTGCCGGCCACCAGCGGCTCGATGTTGCGCACCGTCACCGGCAGGACGCCGCCCTCATGCGCCTCGACGATGCCGAACTCGCCGTTGAACTTGGCGAGCGGCGGAAAACTGTCGACCCGCATGTCGAGCGGGAACCGGTCGCCGTTCTCCAGCTTGCGGCCGGCGTCGTCGGCCATGCCGGGCGGCATCGTCACCTTCAGGACGGAGCGCTCGGGAAACGGCCCCTTGAACTCGACGGTCTGCAGCGTGGCCTCGCGGGTCGCGGCGTCCGGCTTGAACACCTTGCCGCCGGGGCCGGCCATGGTGACCGCCAGCGCCTTGTCGCGCGGCACCGGCAACGAGAAGCTGACCCGGATCGGCCTCATCGGCAGGCAGCCGGCCTGGGCGTTGACCCGCTCGCACTCGGCGCGCGCCGTAAAGGTCGGGCGCACCTGGAAGGCCAGACGCTGCTCGGCGGGCGTCATCATGCCGGCCGGCGTGGCGATGCCCTTGCCCCAGACCAGCTCGACCTTGGTGGCCGGCGGCAGGCGGCGCTGGCACCTGGCAAGGGTGATCTGCGCCTCGGCCTTCTCCGTCATCGTCCGGTCGCGGATGCGCAGGTCGGTCCACTCGGCGTCCTTCCACAGGAGCGAGTAGTAGGCATAGCCGATGCGCCGCTGCTCCTTCAGCATGGCATCCCGCTCGGCGCCGCGCAGCACCTTCAGCGGGATGCGCTCGCCGATGCCGTCGACGGCGCAGTAGGCGTTGCTCTCCACCGACGCCGGATCGGCCGGTGCGTCGAGCGCCAGCACGAAAACCTGATCCTCGTCGATCTGCTGGGAGCCCTCATAGGGCTGCGCCGCGCGGATCGACGGCCCGCCGGTATCGAACGAAAACGCGCTGACGCCGGAAACGCCGGCGCCGTCCAGCCCCTTCAACTCGGGCTTGACGGTGAACGTGCAGACCACGCCGCCGGGCAGATCCTCGTCGAAGTCGTACACCCAGTTGCGCTGGTCGGCCCAGCGGCCCTTGCCCCTGGCCGGGCAGCTGACGGCGAAGGGATCGGGCAGGCGCGGATCGCCCAGCGCGACCATGTTGGCCGAGAACCGGACCGCGACCTGGCGCACGTCCTTGACGGATCCCGTGGGCGTGAAGACCTGAACCGACGCCGCCTGTGCCGCCGTCGGCCCGAGCGCGACCAGCATCGCCGCCAGCAACAACCGCCTCACGCCGGAGAGTCGCATCATGGTCCCGCCTCCACGAAATTCCGCAAGGCTACGGCCCATGCGCAGGGCCACCCCGCCGGAGTGCGATTGTACCCGCCCCGCCCGGTTAAGTTCCACTGCTCAAATGAAAAACGCTGATGACGGACGCGTGAGGCAGGCAGCTGCGCGGTCGCCGCCTGCCTCGTGCAGGCGCTTCAGCCGACCGGCGCCCAGCCGGCGTGGAAGCCGAACGGCACGCGGGCCGGAATGATGATCCGGGCCACCGGCGGCGCGGTGAAGTTAAGCGCGTCGATCACCATGCATTCGCTGCGCTGCCTGTTCTCGTCCCAGACGAACAGCACCACATAGCCGTCGTCCTCGGCGGTGGCCCCATCGCGCTTGCAGAACACGCCTTCGCCGCCCCAGCGCCCGTCGCCCAGAGCATGGACCTGCACCTCGCCGGTCTGGTCATCATATTTGAGCGCGGCGTTGAACAGCGCGTCATGCTCCAAGTCGAAGCGCGCCGCGTAGATGTAGCGGGTCTTGCGGCCGCACAGATCGTCGTTGATGCGGGTGAAATCGCAGTGATGCTTCGTGTCGAGGTACCGCTCGGCCGCAGCGCCGGTCTTCATGTTCAGCCGCCATTCGTAGAGCTGACCGAGTTGGTCCGTCATGTCCACGTGATTGCCGGCGTTCTCGGTGGCGCGGGACACGTCGGTGCGCAGCGAACGGCTGCCCTGGACGATCACCTCGTCGCCCTCCTCCCAGGCATTGGACACGTGGAAAACCATGGAGGTATCGACATCGAACCACTTCACGTCCTTGTCCGTGCCCATGCGCGGCACGACGCCGAGACGCGAGCCGTTCTCCGGCTCCCAATCCAGCATCAGCCCGCCGGACATGGCGCGGCCGAAATCGAAGGTGATCGGCATGTCCAGAAACACGGTGTAATGCTCGGTGATGGCGCAGTCGTGCATCATCACCCCCTTGGGGATCGTGATCGGCGCGGTATGGACGATCTCGCCTTCCGGGCTTACGACGCTGTGGGTCAGGAAGGGCGGAATGGGCGAGTAGCCGAAGGTGACCATCTCGCCGGTGACCGCATCGACCTTCGGATGAGCGGTGAACGGATGGCGCAGCTTGCCGCCGAAAGTATGCTCACCTTCTGTTTCCAGGCCAGGCAACGACATGCGGTGCGGCGGCGCGGCCTCCATCAGCGCGTAGAGGGTCTTGTTGTGATAAACCATCGCCGTGTTGGCGGTGTTCTTCATCATCCCTTCGGCGGGCGGCGCGACGCCCTTCACGAAGTCGCCCATCGACGCCATGCCCTTCCAGATCCAGGTCCCCTTGGCGCGTTCCTTGCGCAGGCCTTCGGTGTCGACGAACCGGTTGCGGTAGGTGGCCCGCCCGTTGTCGAACTGGACGGAATGGATCATGCCGTCGCCGTCGAAGATGTGATAGGTCGCCGGATCGGGCACATAGACCGGGTTCGGACCGATCCGCAGGAAATGGCCGTTCAGGTCGGGCGGGATCTCGCCGATCACCTCGATGCACTCGGCGGTAGTCTCGTCGCTCACCGGCGCATAGTTGCCGCTCAGAAAGGGGTTGAAGACTTCGGGGGCCTTGGCTTGCGTCGACATGCTCGCACCTCGGGTTGCGTTAATGGGCCATGATTGGCCTGAATACCGGCTGGCATCCTAGCCAGCTTACCTACCGGTAACAATTGAAAAGCAGCACTGCTGGGGAAATTCCAGCGCGTATCGCGCGGGATCGATTGGCGGTATGTTACCCGCCGGTTTC
>CAMDTB010000050.1 GCA_945907245.1 Rhizobium sp. Q54 | reverse complement strand
TGGCGCGCCGCGCCGCGGATGCCTGGACGGCGAAGACGCCCGACAAGCCGCGCTTCGTCGCCGGCGCCATCGGCCCGACCAACCGCACCGCGAGCCTGTCGCCCGATGTCAACCGGCCTGGCTTCCGCAACGTTGACTTCGACGAGCTGCGCCTTGCCTACAAGGAAGAGGTGAAGGCGCTGATCGACGGCGGCGTCGACATGATCCTGGTCGAGACCATCTTCGACACACTCAACGCCAAGGCAGCGCTGTTCGCCGTCGACGAGGTGTTCGGCGAAATGGGCGTGACGCTGCCGGTGATGATCTCCGGCACCATCACCGACGCGTCGGGCCGCACCCTGTCCGGCCAGACCACCGAAGCGTTCTGGTACTCGCTGCGGCACACGAAGCCGTTCAGCATCGGCCTCAATTGCGCGCTCGGGCCGGCCCAGATGCGGCAATACATCGCTGACCTGTCGCGGGTCGCCGATACCCGGGTCAGCGCCTATCCCAACGCCGGCCTGCCCAACGAGATGGGCGAGTACGACGAGACGCCCGAGATGATGCGCGACCATCTGCGCGAGTGGGCGCAGTCGGGCCTCCTGAACATCGTCGGCGGCTGCTGCGGCACGACGCCGCCGCACATCCGCGCCATCGCCCAGGCGGTGGCGGACGTGAAGCCCAGGCCGATTCCGGAACTGGACCATCGCCTGCGCCTGTCGGGCCTCGAGCCGTTCAGCGCCGCCGTATGACCACCGCCAGTTTCATCAATATCGGCGAGCGCACCAACGTCACCGGTTCCGCCGCCTTCAAGAAGCTTATTCTCAACGGCGATTACGAGGGCGCGCTGGTCGTCGCCCGGCAGCAGGTCGAGAACGGCGCCCAGATCATCGACATCAACATGGACGAGGGCATGCTCGACAGCGAGCAGGCCATGGTCACGTTCCTCAACCTGATCGCCGCCGAGCCGGACATCTCGCGGGTGCCGATCATGATCGACAGCTCCAAGTGGACGGTGATCGAGGCCGGCCTGAAATGCGTCCAGGGCAAGCCGATCGTCAACTCGATCAGCCTGAAGGAAGGCGAGGCGCCGTTCATCGAGTACGCCCGGAAGGTGCGCCGCTACGGTGCAGCCGTCGTCGTGATGGCGTTCGACGAGGAGGGCCAGGCCGACACCGCCGCCCGCAAGTTCGAGATCTGCAAGCGCTCCTACGACATCCTGGTGAACCAGGTGGGCTTCCCGGCCGAGGACATCATCTTCGACCCGAACATCTTCGCGGTGGCGACGGGCATCGAGGAGCACAACAATTTCTGCCTCGAGTTCTTCGAGGCGGCCAGGCTGATCCGCCAGCACCTGCCCTACGCCCATGTGTCGGGCGGCCTGTCGAACGTCTCGTTCTCGTTCCGCGGCAACGAGGCGGTGCGACGCGCCATGCATTCCGTGTTTCTCTACCACGCCATTCCGGCGGGCATGGACATGGGCATCGTCAACGCCGGCCAGCTCGACGTCTATGACGCGATCCCCGCGGAGCTGCGCGAGCGTGTCGAGGACGTGATCCTCAACCGCCGTCCCGACGCGACCGACCGGCTGCTGGAGATCGCCGAGCAGTTCAAGGGCGCCGGCGGCAAGAAGACCGAAATCGATCTGTCGTGGCGCGACCAGCCGGTCAACCAGCGGCTGACCCATTCGCTGGTCAACGGCATCAACGCCTGGATCGAGGAAGATACCGAAGCCGCCCGCATCCAGACCACGCGGCCGCTCGACGTGATCGAAGGCCCGCTGATGGACGGCATGAACGTGGTCGGCGACCTGTTCGGCGCCGGCAAGATGTTCCTGCCGCAGGTGGTGAAGTCGGCCCGGGTGATGAAGCAGGCGGTCGCCTATCTGCTGCCTTATATCGAGGCCGAGAAGGACGCCGTCGCCGGCGCCAAGGGCAAGGTGCTGCTGGCCACCGTGAAGGGCGACGTGCACGACATCGGCAAAAACATCGTCGGCGTCGTGCTGCGGTGCAACAATTTCGAGGTGCTCGACCTGGGCGTCATGGTGTCCAGCGCCAAGATCCTCGAGACGGCGCGGGCCGAGAAGGTCGACATCATCGGCCTGTCGGGCCTGATCACGCCGTCGCTCGAGGAGATGGCCCATGTCGCCAAGGAGATGACCCGGCAGGGCTTTATCATGCCATTGCTAATCGGCGGCGCGACCACCTCGCGGGTCCACACCGCCGTGAAGATCGCGCCCCACTACAGCGGGCCGACCGTGCATGTGCTCGATGCCTCGCGTGCCGTCGGCGTGGCGAGCAGCCTGATCAGCGACACTCTGAAGGGTGATTTCGTCGCCGGGGTCGCCACCGAATACCAGGACATCCGCGACAAGCGGGCGGGGTCCAGCAAGGAGGACCGGCTGCTGCCGCTCGCCGAGGCGCGCGCCAACGCCTATCCGGCCGACTGGAAGGCGCACCGTCCGGAAAAGCCGGCCTTCACCGGACTGAAGGTGTTCGACGACTACGACCTGGCCGAACTGACGCAGTACATCGACTGGACGCCCTTCTTCCGCACCTGGGAGCTGGCGGGCAACTATCCGCGCATCCTGGAGGATCCGGTGGTCGGCGAGACCGCCACCCAACTGTTCGGCGAAGCCCAGGCCATGCTGCAGCGGATCGTCGGCGAGCGCTGGCTGACGGCGCGGGCGGTCATCGGTTTCTGGCCGGCGAACGCCGTGGGCGACGACGTGGAACTCTACGCCGACGAAAGCCGGAACAAGGTCGTCAGCACGGTGCATTTCCTGCGCCAGCAGGTCGCCAAGCGCGACGGCCGTGCCGACATGTGCCTGGCGGATTTCGTGGCCCCCAAGGGCCGTGGCCTGGCCGACTGGCTGGGCGGCTTCGCGGTCACCGCGGGGATCGGCATCGACGAGCACCTGAAGGCGTTCGAGGCACAGCACGACGACTACAACTCGATCATGCTGAAGGCGCTGGCCGACCGCCTCGCGGAAGCCTTCGCCGAGCGGCTGCACCAGCGGGTCCGCAAGGAATTCTGGGGCTACGCGCCGGACGAGGACTTCGCCAACGAGGACCTGGTGAAGGAGCGCTACCGCGGCATCCGCCCGGCGCCCGGCTATCCGGCGTGTCCCGACCATACGGAAAAGCCCGAGCTGTTCCGCCTGCTCGACGCCACCGCGAACGCCGGGATCACCCTCACGGAATCCATGGCCATGCTGCCGACGGCGGCGGTGTCGGGCTATTACCTGGCGCACCCGGAAAGCCAGTATTTCGGCATCGGCAAGATCGGCCGCGACCAGGTCGAGGACTATGCCACCAGGAAGGGCGAGCCCGTCCAGGTCACCGAGCGCTGGCTGGCCCCCAATTTGGCGTACGATCCGGGCTGATCTTTACGGCGGAGGAGAGGGCGAAATCTGCGCCGCGGCAAGGAGTGCATTGGGTACATTCACGAACGGGTTCACGACGGTGACTCCACTCCATGTGAACCCGTCCTGCATGTCCTCGGACAGCAGAAGCCTGCATGATGCCGCCGCCGAGGCGGCCAGGATCATCGAATCCCAAATACTCAGCTTGTGGCTCGACATCAGGTCGAGAGCCGCGACAACGACGGGTCTCGATGTGTCGGTAAGCGCGTAGCCGTCAGCCCACCTCAGTACGTCTATTCGCGCTACATCAATCGTACGCCCGCCTTTGCGGACCAACACGGAGAACAGTTCCCCCAGCGTCTGAACAGGGAGGATGACGATCTGCCGTGGGATGCTTTGGATCAGCGTGTTCGCTTCACGCTGACGCGCCACACCGTTGATACCTTCGGCGTAAGCGAGAATGTTGGTGTCGAACGCAACCTTCAATCGTCATCCTCGTAAAGCTCATCACGTGTCCAAGGGCCGACGTCAATGGCGGGCTGACTCTTCAGATGTTCCATTAGCGATTGCCAGGCGATGCGGCGCGCCTCGTCCGTATCGACGGCGGGCGTTATACGCGCAACGGGCTTGCCATGCGACGTGACGACATAGCTGTCTCCCTCGCGGACGTCACGCAGGACCTGCGAGAAGTTGCGGTTTGCATCGGCTGCCGAGATCGTTTTTTCCATGGTTCGTAAGTATGTAGTGAAATTACCTACATTCAAAATAGGTGATTGGGTATCGGTTGTGAAGTGGGCCTGCAACCATGCGGTATTCGGACACGACCGGCATTGTCTGTTGGTCGAACCGAACGCTAGCCATCGTCGGTCAGATGCGTGCGGCTCAGTGAATAAGTAAACCACTATTCGCTTTTCTGTACCCTCATGCACGGCAGTTAAGAACCGCTGTCAGATATTGCTTGTTTTTGCAAGGATTGGCGGTTACCAAATTAGTGGTGGCAGGAATTTGTCCGGGTCATGGCTTACATGCACTCGTGACTGTCCGGATGCCGACATTGGCTGATGAGAGTTTGCTGAGGACTGTCGATGGCTACTGGTATCGTGAAGTGGTTCAACAAGACCAAGGGTTACGGCTTTATCGCACCGGATTCGGGCGGCAAGGACGTGTTCGTTCACATCACCGCGGTGGAGAAGTCGGGACTAGGCGACCTGCAGGAAGGCCAGAAGGTTGGCTTTGAGCTGGTTTCAGGCCGGGATGGCCGCACCGCCGCCGATGATCTGCACGCCGTCTAGGCAGTAGGTCCATAGCCGCCGCCTCCGGGCGTCTCGACGACGAGGACGTCGCCGGGGACGACCCCGGTTTCAGCGCATGCCGGGAGCGTCTCGGACGCGCCCGAGGCGCGCTCCACCCGGTTGACGCCGGGCGTGCCCGCGTCGCCGCCCTCCAGTCCGAACGGCGCATGCGACCTGTTGTTCGACAGGACGCCCGCGGTCATGGCTTCGTGGAACCGCAGCCGCCGGATCACGCCGTCGCCGCCGCGCCATGCTCCCCGCCCGCCCGACCCATCACGGATGGCGAAGGACTCGACCGTCACCGGAAAGCGGAACTCCAGCACCTCCGGGTCGGTCAGCCGTGAATTGGTCATGTGGGTCTGTACCGCGCTGGCGCCGTCGAAACCCGGCCCCGCACCCATGCCGCCCGCCAGCGTCTCGTAATACTGGTAGCGGTCGTTGCCGAAGGTGACGTTGTTCATGGTGCCCTGCGCCGATGCCGCCGCGCCCAGTGCGCCGAACAGCGCGTTGACCACGCATTGCGAGGTCTCCACATTGCCTGCCACCACCGCAGCGGGATGGCGCGGGTTGAGCAGCGAACCGTCGGGCACGATCAGCGTCAGCGGCTTCAGGCAGCCTTCGTTGAGCGGAATATCGTCCGCCACAAGGCAGCGGAAGGCGTAGAGCGTCGCCGCGCGGGTGATGGCGAGCGGCGCGTTGAAGTTGTTGGGCTGCTGCGGGCTGGTGCCGGTGAAATCGACGGTAGCCGAACGCGCGTCCCGATCGACGGTGATGGCGACGGCGATGGTGGCGCCGCAATCCATTTCCACCGAGAACGCACCGTCGGACAGCCGGTCGATTGCCCGGCGGATCGACTCTTCTGCGTTGTCCTGGACGTGGCCCATATAGGCCCGCACCACGTCGACGCCGGACTGGTCCACCATGGCCAGCAACTCGCGCGCGCCCTTTTCGTTGGCGGCGATCTGCGCCTTGAGATCGGCCATGTTCTGGTCGGGATTGCGCGCCGGAAACGGCCCTGTCGCCAGCAATGCGCGGATCTCCTGCTCCAGCAGCCGGCCGCGCGATACCAGCGGCACGTTGTCGAGGAGCACGCCTTCCTGGTCGATGCTGGTCGAATCCGGCGGCACGGAGCCGGGCGTGATGCCGCCCACGTCCGCGTGATGGCCGCGCGTCGCCGTGAAGAACAGCGGCCGGTCGGCGACGAAGACAGGCGTGATCACGGTGATGTCGGGCAGGTGGGTGCCGCCATTGTAGGGCGCGTTGGTGACGAAGACGTCGCCGGGGCGCATGGACGGATTGCCGTGGATGATCGTGCGCACGCTGTCGCCCATGGAGCCCAGATGCACCGGAATGTGCGGTGCGTTGGCGATCAGGCCGCCGCTTGCGTCGAACAGCGCGCAGGAGAAGTCCAGCCGCTCCTTCATGTTCACCGAATGCGAGGTGTTCTCGATCACCACGCCCATCTGCTCGGCGATCGACATGAACAGATTGTTGAAGATCTCCATCTGCACCGGGTCGGCGCGCGTGCCGGTGGATGGCCGCCGGTCGACGGCTTCGACGCGTTCGAGGATCAGGTCGCCGCGCTCGGTGGCCTGGGCGCGCCAGCCGGTCTCGACCACGTTGGTGCCGTGCGGCTCGGCGATGATCGCGGGGCCGTGCACCACGTTGCCGGGCCGGAGCGAGGCCCTGTCGACCAGCAGCGCCAGTTGCCAGCTGCCGTCGAAGAACACCTCGACCTCCTCGTCGCCGGCAGGCTGTCCGCCGGGAATCGCCGACGGCGGCCCCATGTCGGGCTGGGGCATGTGACCGACCGCCTCGAGCGTCACGGACTCGACGATCAGCGGCTTGCCGGCGTCGACGAAGCCGAAGCGGCGACGGTGCGCGTCCTTGAACGCGGTCTGCACTTCCGCCAGGGCGCCGTACGGGATTTCCAGCGCCGTGTCTGTGCCGGCGTAGCGCAGGTGCACCCGGCGCAGGATCTCGGTGCGCGCCGCCAGCGGCTCGACCAGCGGCAGCGCCAGGGCCGCCAGCCGCCGGAACACCGGCTCCAGCCCGGCCAGCGTCTCGGCCGACAGCGGACGCTCGACGGTCTCCTGGCGCAACTCGCGCGCTTCGGCCAGGCCCATGCCCAAAGCCGACAGAACGCCGGCCAGCGGGTGGATCATCACCCGCGTCATGCCCAGCGCGTCGGCGACCATGCAGGCATGCTGGCCGCCCGCGCCGCCGAAACAGAACAGCGTGTAGCGCGAGACGTCGTGGCCCCGTTCCAGCGAAATGCGCTTGATCGCCCGGGCCATGGTCTCGACCGCGACGCGCACGAAGCCCTCGGCAACCTGCTCCGGCGACCGGTCGCCCACCCGCGCGGCCAGTACCCGGAATTCGCGCCGTACCGCCGCTGTGTCGAGTGGCTGGTTGCCGTCCGGGCCGAACACAGGAGGGAACCGGTCGGGACGGAGCCTGCCCAGCAGCACGTTGCAGTCGGTCACGGTCAGCGGGCCGCCGCGGCCATAGCTTGCCGGCCCCGGATTGGCGCCCGCCGATGCCGGACCCGCGCGGAACCGCTCGCCGTCGAAATCGAGGATCGAGCCGCCGCCCGCCGCCACCGTGTGGATATGCATCATCGGCGCGCGGATGCGGGTGCCGGCGACGACGCTATCGGTCACCCGCTCGTACTCGCCGTCGAAATGGCAGACATCGGTCGAGGTGCCGCCCATGTCGAAGCCGATGATCCGCCGGAACCCGGCCAGCGCCGCCGCGCGCGCCGCGCCGACCACGCCGCCCGCCGGGCCGGACAGGATGGCGTCCTTGCCCTGGAACCGGCCCGCCTCGGTCAGGCCGCCGCTCGACTGCATGAACAGCAGATTGGTTTCGCCCAGCTCGCCGGCGACCCGGTTGACGTAGCGGCGCAGCACCGGCGACAGGTAGGCGTCGGCCACCGTGGTATCGCCCCGGCCGACGATCTTCATCAGCGGGCTGGTCTGGTGGCTGGGCGAGACCTGCGTAAAGCCCAATTCGTGGCAAAGGCTGGCCAGTGCCTGTTCGTGCGCCGGGAAGCGCCAGGCGTGCATCAGGCAGATCGCGGCGCTGGCGATGCCGTCGGCGCGGGCGGAGAGCAGCGCCGCGCGGGCCCCGTCGAGGTCGAGCGGCGCCGTCACCGCGCCATCGGCGCCGACGCGCTCGTCGATCTCGATCACCCGGTCGTACAGCGGTTCGGGCAGCCGCACGTCCAGGTCGAACAGGCGCGGCCGGTTCTGGTAACCGATGCGCAGTACGTCGCGGAAGCCGCGCGTGGTGACGAATACGGTCCGCGCGCCCCGGCGCTCCAGCAGCGCGTTGGTGGCGACCGTGGTGCCCATCTTGACGGCGTCGATGGCGCCGGCGGGAATCGACTCCTCCGCCGTCAGCCCCAGCAGGTGGCGGATGCCATGGACGGCGGCGTCGTCATACTGCCCGGGCGCCTCGGACAGAAGCTTGTGCGTGACCAGCACGCCATCGGGCCTGCGCGCGACGATGTCGGTGAACGTACCGCCCCGATCGATCCAGAACTGCCAGCCCTCGTGCATCGAATGGTTATAACAGCGCGCCGTTGTTTCCCGCCATAAGCCCGATACTATGTTCCCATGGTGGCTGTGGGTTTGGGGATGGCCGGGGCCGACTATGAAACGACGATCTTCCGCGCCGTTCCCGCCCTGCTCGGCGGGGCGGTGGCCGGCGCGTCGATTGTAGTCTTATTCCTGGCCATAGCAGGCGTGATCGACGATGGAACGGCTCCCGGCCTCATTCCGGGTCAGCTATTCAATACGGCGTTCATGCTCGCACCGATGGTTTTCATGACCATTGCGGCAGGCGCGCTGTTCGTCGCGGTCCCCTGCTGGTGGGTGCTGCACCGGATGGGCCGGAGGACACGCGGCGAGGCCGCACTGCTGGGTCTGATCCTGTGCAGCGCATTCGGCTTCGTGCCGCTGGATGACATGATGTCGGCGGGCGTTACGCCGCGCGGCGCGCTTGAGGCTGGCGCGGCCGTCGCGGTACTCGCATTGGCGGGTGCTGTCGCCGGGCTGACGATCTGGAGGATCGCCTACCGAAGCGCGGACCCGACCTGAAACGCAAAACGGGCGGGGACTGGCCCCGCCCGTTCGGAAAAATTGCAGGTCAGGAATTACCAGACGTGCACGACGCGGCGCGACGAACGCTCCACCACGACCGGCTGTTCGTTGATGATGGTGTAGCTGTACCGGTCCGGATCCTGGACCTTCACGGTGTTCGGCAGCGAATAGACCTTCACGTTCTGCGGCAGCACGACGCCGACCTCCGCGTTGAAGTCCGGCACGGCGACCGGCTCGTACTTCTGGGTGGTTGAGTATTCCTTGATCACGGTGCCATCGGCAGCCGTCCAGGTGGTGGTCGTGGTCGTTTCCCCGAACGCAGAGGCGCTGACCAGCAGGGCCGACGCGGTCACCATCGAAAGCAGCACTTCTCTCATTGAAGTCTCCTATGTTTGCCGGGCTTTGTGAGATTCTTCCGGTCCGGCGGAGCGGCAGCACCAGATGGAAGCTGCTCTGACAACGCCATGTGGTTGCGGGAGTTCCTCCGGAATGTTTTTCCGACGCTTGACAACACGCCCGTTGCACAACGAGCCTTCTGCCGAAGAAGGCGTTTCAGGAGTGCAGGACTTGCCCATTTCCGCGGTTTTTCATCACGTCGGCATCACCGTCAGCAACCTCGAGCGGTCGGTGAAGTGGTATCGGGAGGTGTTTGGGCTGGAGCCGGCCTTCGCACTCGAGGTGGGCGGCGAGGGCGCCGGCCGCACGCTGCGCCTGCCGCCGCATATCCACCGTACCGTGGTGATGCCGATCGGCAATTTCGCCATCGAGCTGCTGGAATTCGAGCCGACTCGCGGCGGCCCGAACCAGATGCGCCAGGACGATGTGGGCTATGTCTATATCTGCTTCGCCGTCGACGATATCGAGGAGGTCTATCAACGGCTTACGGCGCTGGGCCACGATTTCCACACCGAGCCGCTCTATGCCGGTGAGGAGGGCCAGATCGCCGGTTCGAAATTCTGCGTCATGCGCGATCCCGACGGCAAGACCATCGAGTTCGTCCAGTGCGGCCCGGGCATGCAGATCCCCGGCCTGCACGCAGCCGCCGCCCGTAAGGACGTGGACCTGAAGAACCCGCAGGTTTTCAGCTAGCGCCGCAAGCCCATGTTGTTGCTGGTCTGTCCGTGCAGGACGCGGATGCGCTCGCCATAGACGCTGCGGATGCAGTCAGCGTCATAGCACCTGTCACGGTCGATGATGAAACGCCGCTGCGCCAGTTCCGCCGATTGCGCCGCCAGGCCCTGGTCAGGACCCAGGCTGTCCATATAGCCGTCGAACGCGCGGACCATCTGCTGGTCGAGCTTGGCCAGTTCGAACGACTTGCAGATCAGCTTCTCCGACTCCTCGAACGCATCGCGGCACTCGAACGAGGCGGGTTTCGGCTTGGGCTTCGGTTTCGGTGGGGGAGGCGGCGGCGGGGGGACTGGCGCTTCCGCCGCAGGCGCCACGGCCGGGCCAGGCTCGGGACCGTCGACCGGATCGGCGGGCGCCGTGGCGGAAAGCCCGGCGACAATGCAGAACGCGAGCAACGACCCCGCTATGTATTTCATTACATCCCCCACGATGCGGCAACGACCGCCCTCGACGGCAGAATAGCAACCGCGGCGGAGGCTGGTAAGGCCTATCGCGGGTTGTCGGCACCCGGAACCGGCGGCGGTGCATCGATCCAGTGACCGCCGATGGCTTGGATCAGCGACACTGCGGCGGTCTGGCGGTTCAGCGTGGCGGTGATGGCCGCCTGGCGGGCATTGAAGGCGATCGCCTGGGCCGTGATCACGTCGGTATAGGCGACGATGCCCGCCAGGTACTGGTTCTTAGTGATCTCCTCGGCGCGCCGGGCGGCTGTTTCGGCGGCGGACCGCTCGGCGCTCACGTCGGCCAGGATGCGCAGGGCGGCAAGCTGGTCTTCGGTCTGCTGGAAGGCGGTCAGCACGGTCTGGCGGTAGGTTGCCGTCGCTTGCCGCCAGGCGGCGCGGGCCTGGTCGACGCGGGCCGATCTGGCGCCCCAGTCGATCAGCGTCTCGGCCGCCTGGACGCCCAGGGACCAGACGCTGGCCGACGTGGTGAACAGGTCGGCCAGCTGGCGGGCGTTGAAGCCGACGTCGCCCGACAGGTTGAAGGCGGGAAAGAATGCCGCCCGTTCGATGCCGATCCCCGAATTGGCGGCGGCCACCCGGCGCTCGGCGGCGGCGACGTCGGGGCGGCGCTCCAGCAGGTCGCCGGGCAGCACGCCCGGGACTTCCGGCACGCGGGGTTTCCACGCGGCCGGGGCCAGGCTGAAGGTCGACGGCGATTCACCGACCAGAACGGCGATGGCATGCTCGAGCACCGCGCGCTGGCGGCGCTGGTCGGCGGCATCGGCGCGGGCGTTGCGCAGCTGGGTCTCGGCCTGCACCACGTCGAGCTTGCCGACCACGCCCACATTGTAACGGTTGGTGGTGATCTCCAGCCCGCGCGTATAGGCGGCGATGGTCTCGTCCAGCAGGGCGATCTGGGCGTCCATGGCGCGGATCTGCAGGTAGTTCAGCGCCAGCTCGCCCTGTGCCGACAGGGTGGCGTTGGCGAGATCAGCGCGGCTTGCCGCGGCGTTGGCGCCGGCCTGCGAGATGCCGGAGCGGATGCGTCCCCAGACGTCCGGCTCCCAGCTGGCGCCGATCGACGCCGTATAGCGCCGTCCGACGCTGACGCCACCCTGGCCAGTTCCCGGATCGTCGCGCGTGCCGAACGACCCGGTACGCGTCGCGCCCGCCTGCAGGTCGACGGTCGGGAACAGGCCGGCGCGCTGCTCGCGCACCACGCCGCGGGCCTGCTCGTAGGCGGCGAGCGCCGCTGCCAGGTTCTGGTTAGACACGAGCACGCGCTGCTGCAGGCCGTCCAGCACCGGATCGTCGAAAAGCCGCCACCAGGCGCCGCGCGCCACGTCGTCGGCGGGCCGGGCGGGACGCCAGCCTGGCTCCTCCTTGAACGTCGCGGGCACATCGGTGGTAGGCCGCTGGTAGGTCGGCGTCATGTTGCAGCCCGCCAGCATGGCGGCGATGACGGCGACGGCGAGGGGACGACGGGCGTGGGTCATGACGTCGGCACACTTCGTTGCGGGGCGCCGCGCGCCAGCAGCGCCTCGTGTGGCGACCGGAGGCGGAACCGATCGAGGGCCAGGTATACGACCGGCGTGGTCAGCAGGGTGATGAACTGGCTGGCGATCAGGCCGCCGATGATGGTGACGCCAAGGGGCTGGCGCAGCTCGGCGCCCTCGCCGAAGCCGATGGCGAGCGGCAGCGCGCCGAGGCCGGCGGCCAGCGTGGTCATCAGGATCGGCCGGAAGCGCAGCAGGCAGGCCTCGCGCACCGCGTCGAACGGCGTCATGCCGCGGTTGCGCTCGGCCTCCAGCGCGAAGTCGATGATCATGATGGCGTTCTTCTTGACGATGCCGATCAGCAGGATCAGGCCGATCAGCGCGATCAGGTCGAACTCCATGCCCAGGACCATGAGCGCCAGCACCGCGCCCAGGCCGGCCGACGGCAGCGTCGACAGCACGGTCAGGGGATGGATGGTGCTTTCGTAGAGGATGCCCAGCACGATGTAGATGGCGACGATGGCGAGCAGGATCAGCACCGGCGTCGAGGCGGTCGACTGCTGGAACACCTGCGCGGTGCCGGCGAAGCTCCCGTGCACGCCCGGCGGCATGTTCAGGCCGGCCTGCACCTCGCGGATCCGTTCGGATGCCTCGCCCAGCGACACGTTGTCGGCGGTGTTGAACGAGATGGTCGACGCGGGCGAGCCGTCCTGATGATTGACCTGGGAGGCGGTGCCGCCGACTGTCCATGTGGCGATGGCCGACAAGGGCGTCATGGTCGTGGCGCTCAGGTTGACAGCCGACCCTGTGGGCGCGTCGCGGGAGGTGCCGGTCGTCGCGGCCGGCGTGCTTCCGGCGGGCGTTGCTGTCGTTGTCGCGCCCGGCGCGGTTTCCGTGCCAGTAGCCTGCGCCCTCGTCGGCAGGTAGACATATTTAAGCGCTTCCGGTGACCCGGCGAACTCGGGACCGACGCCCATCACCACATGGTACTGGTTCAGGCCGCTGTAGATCGTCGCCACCTGGCGCTGGCCGAAGCCGTTGTAGAGGATCGCGTCGATGGTCAGCTGGTCGAGGCCCAGGCGCGCCGCCTTGTCGTTGTCGATGGTGATGTAGACCTCGGCGCCGGTATCGTTCTGGTCCACGTCCACGTCGGTCAGCATGGGCTCCTTCTTCAGCGCCGCGGTGAGCATCTCGGCGCCCTGCCTGAGCAGCGCCAGGTCGTCGCTCTTGAGCGTGTACTGGAAGCTGCTGTTGCCGCCGCGCCCGCCCACGCGCATGTCCTGCACCGGATTGAGGAAGATGCTGACGCCGGTGATCCGCGACAGCTTGGGCCGCAAGCGGCCGATGACGTCGCGCGTCGCCTCACGCTCGCTCCTCGGCTTGAGCATGATGAACATGAAGCCGCCGCCGGCCCGCCGGCCGCCGCTGAAGGCGACAACGCTCTCGACGGCGGGGTCCGCGTTGATGATCCCGACCACATTCGTGAGCTTCTTTTGCATGTCCTGAAACGAGATGCTCTGGTCGGCGCGGATGCCGCCCATCATCGAGCCGGTATCCTGCTCGGGGAAGAATCCCTTGGGCACGGCAATGAACAGGAAGACGTTGAGCGCCACGGCGCCCGCGAGGAGCAGTAGCGTCGCGCCGCGGTTGGCCAGCGCCCAGTCCAGGCTGCGCTCGTACCAGCCATGCACCCTGGCGAACGACCGCTGCGCCCAGGCGGCGATGCGCGACGGCTTCGGCTTCTCCGGCAGGATCAGGGCGGCGATCATCGGCGTGGTGGTCAGCGAGATCACCAGCGAGATCAGGATCGCCACGCTCATGGTCACCGCGAACTCACGGAACAGGCGGCCGATGATGCCGCCCATGAACAGCAGCGGGATGAATACCGCCACCAGCGACACGCTGATCGACAGCACGGTGAAGCCGACCTCGGCCGCGCCCTTCAGCGCCGCCTCCATCCGGCTCATGCCCTTCTCGAGGTGCCGGCTGATGTTCTCGAGCACGACGATGGCGTCGTCGACCACGAAGCCGGTCGCCACGGTCAGCGCCATCAGCGACAGGTTGTTGAGCGAGAAGCCCAGCAGGTACATGACGCCCAGCGTTCCCAGCAGCGAGACCATGACCGCGACGGCGGGCACCACCGTCGCGCGCAGCGAGCGCAGGAAGATGCTGACCACGCCGACGACCAGCAGCGTGGCGATCACCAGCGTCAGCTCGACCTCGTCCAGCGACGCCCGGATGGTGGTGGTGCGGTCCGAGGCGACCGTCAGCTTGATGTCGGCCGGCAATGCGGCCTGCAGCACCGGCAGCTCGGCCTTGATCAGGTCGACCGTCTCGATGATGTTGGCACCCGGCTGGCGGCTGATCACCACGGTCACGGCCCTCTCGCCGTTGAACAGTCCCATGGTGCGGACGTCCTCGGGGCCGTCATAGACCCGCGCGACGTCGCGCAGCCGGATGCCGGCGCCGTCGCGCCAGGCGATGATCAGGTCGCGGTAGTCCTCGGCGGTGGTCCCGGCCTTGTTGCCGTAGATCTGTAAGGCGCGCTCGCCGTCCTCGATCACGCCCTTTGGCCGGTTGGCGTTGGTCGAGGTGATCGCGGTGCGCACGTCCTCCAGGCTGACGCCGAAGCGACCGAGCGCCAATGGATTGAGCTCGATACGCACGGCGGGCAACGATCCGCCGCCCAGTTCGACGTCGCCGACGCCTTCGACCTGCGACAGCCGCTGCTGCACGATGTTGGAGACGGCGTCGTAGATCTTGGAAGGCGGCCGGGACTTCGAGGTCAGCGCCAGGATGATCACTGGCGCGTCGGCAGGGTTCATCTTGCGGTAGGTCGGATTGCTGCGCAGCGACGCGGGCAGATCGACGCGGGCGGCGTTGATCGCCGCCTGGACTTCGCGCGCGGCGCCGTTCACGTCGCGCGACAGGTCGAACTGCAGGGTGATGCGCGACGAGCCGGTGCTCGACGACGACGTCATCTCGGTGACGCCGGCGATGGTGCCGAGCCGCCGCTCCAGCGGTGAGGCGACGCTCGATGCCATGGTTTCCGGGCTCGCGCCGGGCATCGAGGCCGAGACGCTGATGGTTGGAAAGTCCACCTGCGGCAGCGGCGACACGGGCAGGGCGAAGAACGCGCCGATGCCGGTCAGCGCCACGCCGACGGTCAGCAGCAGTGTGGCGATCGGCCGGCGGATGAACGGCGACGACAGGCTCATGCCGTCTTCTCCCGGCGCCGTGCCTGCCAGCGCGCCGACAGCCGCTCAAAGCCCAGATAGATCACCGGCGTGGTGAACAGGGTCAGCGCCTGGCTGACGATGAGGCCGCCGGCGATGGCAAGGCCCAGCGGCTGGCGCAGTTCCGATCCCATGCCGCTGCCGAAGATCAGCGGCAGCGCGGCGAAAAGGGCGGCGAAGGTGGTCATCATGATCGGCCGGAAGCGCAAATGGGCCGCCTGCCGGATGGCGGCGTCCGGAGCCAGCCCCTGGACGCGCTGCGCCTCGATGGCGAAGTCGATCATCATGATCGCGTTCTTCTTGACGATGCCGATCAGCAGCACGATGCCGATGATGCCGATGACGCCCAGATCGTTGCCGGTCAGGATCAGCGCCAGCAGCGCGCCGACGCCGGCCGACGGCAGGGTCGACAGGATCGTCACCGGATGGACGAAGCTTTCGTAGAGCACGCCCAGCACGATGTAGACCGTGATGATGGCGGCAAGGATCAGCCAGATCTGGTTGGACAGCGATGCGCGGAAGGCGTCGGCGGCGCCCATGAACTCGGTGGTGATCGAGGTCGGCATGCCGACCCGCTCCTCGGCCTCGACGATGGCGTCGACCGCGGCGCCCAGCGAGACCCCGGGCGCCAGGTCGAAGCCGATGGTCGCGGCGGGGAACTGGGCGACCCGGGAAATCTGCAGCGGCGCCTCGCCGGTGGTGATCGTGGCGAAGGCGGTCAGGGGCACCGACGCGCCACCGGACACCGGTACATACATGCGCTGCAGCGCTTCCGGACTGGTCAGCATGCCGGGTTGGCTCTCCAGGATCACCCGGTACTGCGTCGACTGGGTGAAGATGGTCGAGATGATGCGCTGGCCGAAGGCGTCGTAGAGCGCGTTGTCGACGTCGGCGGCGCTGATGCCGAGGCGCGAGGCCACGTCCCGGTTGATGGCGACGGTGACGGCGTGACCCTCGTTCTGCACGTCGGACACGATGTTACGCACCTCATCGACATGGGCCAGCTCCTCGGTGATCTCCCTGGCCCACCGGTCGGTCAGATCCTGGTCGGATCCCTGCAGTGAGAAGCGGTACTGCGTCGGCCCGCCCTCGGCGTCGATGGTCAGGTCCTGCACCGGCCGGATGTAGAGTGTGGCGCCGGCGACGCGGCTGGCCCGCTCGCGCAGCCGCTCGATCGTCTCCTTCTGGCTGCTGCGGTCGCCCTTGGGCCTGAGGTTGATCAGCATGCGTCCCTGGTTCAGCGCCGGGTTCTGGCCGTCGACGCCCACATTGGAGCTCAGGCTCTCCACATCGGGGTCGGCGAGGATGGCGTCGGCGACCTGGCCCTGCAGCGCGGACATGCGCCCGAACGACACCGTCTGCTCGGCGGAGATCACGGCCTGGAGCTGGCCGGTGTCCTGTTCGGGGAACAGGCCCTTGGGGATCATCCAGAACAGCAGCGCCGTCAGCAGCAGCGTGCCGGCGAATACCATCAGGGTCAGGGTCTGACGCGCCAGCACCCAGTCGAGGCCGGTGCGGTAGCGGTCGGCCAGGCGGTCGAACCGCTCGCGGGTCCAGCGCGAGAAGCGCGGCATCTTCTCCTCGTCGGCCGGCCTAAGCCAGCGGGCCGCGAGCATGGGCACGAAGGTCAGCGCCACGACGCCCGAGATCAGGATGGTGACGGCGAGCGACACGGCGAATTCGCGGAACAGGCGGCCGACCACGTCGCCCATGAACAGCAGCGGGATCAGTACGGCGACCAGCGAGACGGTGAGCGAGATGATGGTGAAGCCGATCTCGCGGGCGCCCTTCAGCGCCGCGTTGAACGGTTTCATGCCTTTCTCGACATGCCGGGCGATGTTCTCGATCACCACGATGGCGTCGTCGACGACAAAGCCGCTGGCGATGGTCAGCGCCATCAGGGTGAGGTTGTTCAGGCTGAAGCCCATCAGGTGCATCGCCGCCAGCGTGCCGACCAGCGACAGCGGCACGGACACGCTGGCGATCACCGTGGCCTGCGGGCTGCCGAGGAACAGGAAAATGGCCAGCGTGACCAGCACCACGGCGAACAGCAGCTCGACCTGCACGTCGTGAACCGAGGCACGGATGCCCAGCGTGCGGTCGGTCAGCAGCGTCATGCGGACGTCGGCGGGCAGCGTGTCCTCGAGCTGCGGCAGCGTTGCCTTGATGGCGTCGACGGTGGCGATGACGTTGGCGCCCGGCTGGCGCTGGACGTCGACGATGATCGCCGGCGTGTCGTTCATCCAGGCGCCGAGACGACTGTTCTCCGATCCGTCGACCACGTTGGCCACGTCCTTCAGCCGCACGGGCGCGCCGGCCACATAGGCGACGACGACGTTGGCGTATTCCTCCGTGGAGGTGAGCTGGTCGTTGGAGTTGATCGACCACGACCGCGTCGCGCCGTCGAAGCTGCCCTTGGCGCCGTTGCTGTTGGCGGCGGCGATGGCGGTGCGCAGCGTCTCCATGGACAGGCCACGCGCCGCCAGAGCCTGCACATTGGCCTGGATACGCACGGCAGGGCGCTGGCCACCGGACAACGACACCAGGCCGACGCCTGACACCTGGGCGATCTTGTTCGCGATCCGCTGGTCGACCAGGTTCTGCACCTCGGCGAGCGTGCGCGTATCGGACGTCACGCCCAGGCTGAGGACCGGCGCGTCGGCGGGATTGACCTTGGCGTAGATCGGCGGCGCCGGCAGGTCCGACGGCAGCAGCGTGCCGGCGGCGTTGATGGCGGCCTGCACCTCCTGCTCGGCGATGTCCAGCGTCAGGTCGAGGCCGAACTGCAAGGTGACCACCGATGCGCCGGCCGACGACACCGACGACATGCGCTTGAGCCCGGACATCTGGCCGAACTGGCGCTCCAGAGGGCTGGTCACGGTCACCGCCATCACATCGGGGCTGGCGCCTGGATAGATCGTGCGTACCTGGATGGTGGGATAGTCTACCTCGGGCAGCGCCGAGAGCGGCAGGAATCGCCAGGCGACCAGGCCCGCCAGCAGGATCGCCAGCATGAACAGGCTGGTCGCGACGGGTCGCAGGATGAACGGCCGGGACGGGCTGAGTCCCTGATCGGATCCTGGCTCCAGATCGCCTTCGGTGGTGCTCACGGAGCCTGCCGGTCGCGGTTCTGGCGCTGCTCGCCGTCGCCCCGTTGCCCGCGTTCGCCGCGCTGGCCTTCGCCCTCACCGCGTTGCCCGCGCGCGCCTTCGCCGCCTGGGGCGCGCTGGCCAGGCAGGTTGACGCTGGCGCCGTCGTCGATGCGGTCGGCGCCCTCGGTGATCACCGTGTCTCCCGCCTTCACGCCTGACGCGACGACAGTCCTGGTACCGTCGGAGGGCCCCAGCTTGACCAGTTGGAGCTTCGCGGTCTGCTCCGGTGTCAGGACAAACACGAAGTCGCCCTGCGCGCCGTGGCGAATGGCGGTCACCGGCACGGTGACGGCCTGCTTCAGCGTGTCCACCACGATGGTGACGTTGACGAACTGGTTGGGGAACAGGTTGCCCTCGGCGTTGGCGAAACGCGCCTTGGCTTTTACGGTACCGGTCGCCGCGTCGCTGACGTTGTCGAAGGTCAGGAACAGACCCCGCGCCAGTACCTTGTCGGCATACTGGTCGCTGGCGGTGACCGGCAGTTCGGCGCCTTCGCGCAGCCTGGCCTGCACCGCCGGAACCTTGTCCTGCGGCAGGGCTAAGGAAACGTCGATGGGCGAGGTCTGGGTGATGACGACGATGCCGTTCGCATCCCCCGGCGTCAGGTAGTTGCCGATGTCGGCCTGTCGCAGGCCCACCTTGCCGCTAACCGGGGCGGTGATCGCCGTATAGGACAGGTTGAGCCTGGCGTTTCCGACCAGCGCCTTGTTGGCTTCCGCGGTGCCTTCGAGCTGCTTGACGGTCGCAGCCTGGGTGTCGACCTGCTGGGCGGCGATCGAATCCTGCTTCAGCAGCGTCTCGTAGCGCTGCAGGTCGACACGGGCCGCGTTCAGCTGGGCCTGGTCGCGCGCCAGGTTGCCCTCGGCCTCGGAAAGGGCAAGCTGGTAGGGGCGGGGGTCGATCTGCGCCAGCCGCTGACCCTTGGTCACGGTCTGGCCTTCCTGGAAATCGATGCTGAACAGCACGCCGGCGAGCTGTGTGCGTACGGTGGCTTGCACGACCGGCTGGACGGTGCCGATCTGGCTCAGCGTCACCGGCATGTCCGTCAGGGCCGCCTTCGCCGTGCCGACGGTCGCGGGCGGCCGTCCGCGGCCCCGTTCGCGGGCTGGTTCATCCCCGCCGGTGAACAGCCAGATGGCGAGCGCCGCGACGACAAGGCCCAGCAGCACCAGCAGCGCGTTCCTGCGGGAACGGCTGAGCCATTTCGATTCTGTTTCCTGCGCCAAGCCTCAGCCTCTTTTTCCCGCGACACCCTCAGCCCGCGCACGCGGGAAGTCCAGCCTTCAACGCAACTGACCGGCTTCTACCTTCGGTGGATTTCAAGAATATGTTCGTGTGCCGGCGCTGGGTCAGGGAACCGCTGTGCAATGTGGCCAAACGATGCCGAAACGGGCAATGTTCCATTTCCGCGCGGGGAGGCGCGAGGCGATGAAAGCATGGCGGACATATGCCTGGGGCGACATGCGCCTCGACGATGTGCCCGAACCCGTGGTCCGGCCCGGCTGGGTCAAGGCGCGCATCCGCATGGTCCAGCCCAGCATCACCGAGACGCTGCTGCTGGGCGGCGCCAGGACCTATGGATTCGGTAAGATCGAAAAGGCCATGGCGGCTGGCCCGGCGCAGGTGTTCGGCCATGAATTCTCCGCCGAGATCGTCGAGGTGGGCGACGGCGTCACGACGCTGAAGCCCGGCATGCGCGTCGCAGCGCGCGGCTCCCATCCAGACGGCATCGTCGGCTTCGACTATCCCGGCGCGCTGGCCGACTACGGCGTGTTCCCGGAAAGCCTGCTGGCGGCGCTGCCCGACCACGTCAGCGACAGCGAGGGAGCGGCGATCCAGCCGCTGACCGACGCGGTCGCCGCCGTCCACGCCGCCGATATCAGCCTAGGCGACGTGGTCGTGGTGATCGGCCAGGGCTCCATGGGACTGGCCTGCCTGCAGGTTGCAGCGACGGCGGGCGCCGGTCTGGTCGTCGGCATCGCGCGGCGCGATGGCGTGCTCGAGATTTCCCGCAAGGTCGGCGCCGACATCACCATCAATGCGACGCGCGACGATCCTGTCGCCGTGGTGCGCGAATTGACCGGCGGCAAGGGCGCGGACGTAGTGTTCGAGACCGCCGGCGGTCCGCCCGAGCAGGGACTTTCCGGCAACACGACCCTGATCCAGGCCGCAGAAATGCTGCGCGATAACGGCAAGGTGGTCGGCATCGCCTTCGACGGCGACGCCGCGGTCCTGCCCTATGCGGTGTTCCGCCAGCGCAGCATCCGTTACCTGTTTCCGTCGGTGCTGGACCGGCGCCTGTTCGAGTCGACGGTGAACCTGGTCGCCTCGGGCCGGGTCGACCTGAAGCCGATGATCACGAAAATCCTCGACGGCATCGACAAGATCCCCGAGGCGTTCGACCTCACGGCCAACAAATCCAAGTACGGCCTGATCAATCCGGCCCAGGTCATCATCTCGAAGTAAGGAAAACGGCATGTCGATGAAGGAACGCGCCTACGAACTGCTGCAGTCGACCTATTACGACGGCATCGACGCCGGCGACATGGCGAAAGCGGCCTCGGCGCTGCACGAGGACGTGGAATGGTCGCACGCGCAGGTCTGGCCCCATCACGGCTTCGTCAGTGGCGAGCCGTCGACCAATCACGGCCGCGCCGAGGTGCAGGCGTTCCTGCAGGCGCGGGTGCAGCAACTCGCCGAGGCGCGAATCCGCCACAAGGTGCGCGACATGGTGATCGAGGGGAACAAGGGCGCCATCCTCGGCTACGTGCGCGGCGAGGACGGCACCGAGCGGCCGTTCATGGTCTGGTTCGAGATCCGGGATGACCGGATCGCGCGCTACCTGCTGCGTCCGTTGTGATGCAGTCGCAGGCCCGTGCCTGCGCGGCGACAAATGCTGGAATGGTTCAGCGATCGCTGAATCCGCTCTAATCCTTGACGCCCATCGGTGCCACGAACTGGCGCAGCACCTTGCGCTGGCGCTCGGCAGGCCAGTCGGCGGGATCGAAGCCGGCCTGGACCGCAAGGCCGTTGATCATGGTCAGCAACTCGCGGGCGATCAGGTCGAAGTCGGAGTCCGCCGGAAGCTTGCCGTTCGCGGCCATGGCCCGCAGCACCTTCTCGATCCGCTTGCGGGTATCCAGCACGCGCCGGCGCTGTTCGGCGGCGAACTCGGGGTCGCCGATCGCCATGCCCCAGAACGACAGCCACACCTGCCATTCCCGGTGCCGTTCCTCGTCCAGCGGCAGCAGCGCCTCGATGCTGCCGATCAGGTCGTCGGGCGCCGGCTTCAGCACGGCGTCGACACGCGCCTGCGCCGCCTGGGCGGCAGCCTGGTAGGTGAACAGCAGCAATTGCCGCTTGTCGGCGAAGTAGTGGCTGACAATGGCTGTGCTGTAGCCGGCCGCCTTGGCAAGCTCGCGCACGGTGACCCGCTCGACGCCGACCTGGGCGATCAGGCGGGCGGCAACTTCGGCAACTTCCCGCCGGCGGGCATCGTGATCGACTAGACGGGGCATTTCCCTACCGCAACCCAGGACAGCATGTTCTTGTCTTTTCGGCGCTGATCCCGCAGGCGCGCCGGTATTGGCCTTGGATACCAGCCAGTAACGCGTATAGCACGCGGACTTGGGAACGGGAAGCGATCGCCCATGGGCGACGGCTCTACCTGCGATGCATGGCGTCCCCAGGAATTATCGGCTATATCGCCGCTGAGCCCGACCCCAGCCGGAATCGGAAGGAAAACCTGTCGTGAAGCATCTGATCATCGCCCTGCCAATTGCGTTCGGCGCCCTGTCGGCGGCCCATGCTGCCGAACCCGTCAGCTTCGCCAAGGACATCGTCCCCGTGCTCAAGTCCCGCTGCGTGATGTGCCACCTGACCGGCCAGGAGCCGGGCAACATGAAGCTTGCGCCCAAGGCCGCCCATGCCGCGCTGGTCGGCGTCAAGGCCACGGAAATGGCGCTCAACCGCGTCGAGCCGGGCAAGCCCGACGAGAGCTACCTGGTGCTGAAGCTGGACGGCACCCATGTCGCCGCCGGCGGCACCGGCGACCGGATGCCCACCGGCGGCGCGCCGCTGTCGGCTGAGCAGATGGCGACCATCCGCGCCTGGATCGAGCAGGGCGCCCCTAACAACTGATCCCGCCCGCGGAAATCCGCACGCGCACCGTGCGCGAGCTTTGCGAGGCGACCATCGCTATTCCATTGCCGTGGACGGGTGGGGGCGCAAAGATCGACGCTGAGACTGCGGCTGTCGTGGCCGCTACCAAACTGGCCGGGTGATCCATGATCGAACTCAACATCAATGGCGCGACCCGCAGTGTCGACGCCGATCCGTCGACGCCCTTGCTCTGGGCGCTGCGCGATACGCTGCACCTGACGGGTACCAAATATGGCTGCGGAATCGCCCAATGCGGCGCCTGCACCGTGCTGGTCGACGGCATGGCCGTGCGCTCGTGCCTGCAGCCGATCGAGGGGCTCGTGGGCAGCGAAATCACCACCATCGAGGGCACGAGCGGCAAGGTCGCCGAGGCGCTGCAGGCGGCCTGGATCGAGCATCAGGTGCCGCAATGCGGCTACTGCCAGTCGGGCCAGATCATGTCCGCCACCGCGCTGCTGACCGACACGCCAAAACCGAGCGACGCCGATATCGACGCCGCGATGCAGGGAAACATCTGCCGCTGCGCCACTTATGTCCGCATCCGCGCCGCGATCCATACGGCCGCCGGCAAGCTCGGCGCCGCCTGAATGACGGCGCGTTGGCGCCGTCGACGATGCCCTCTACCGCGCGGGCGCGATCCTGAAGTAGTCTCCCAGTCCAACGGGAGAGGAGGGACCTCATGAAACTGCGTCCGCTCGGCAGGACCGGCGTCCGCGTGCCGCCCCTGTGCCTGGGCACCATGACCTTCGGCATGCAGTGCGACGAGGACACCTCGTTCGCCATCATGGACAAGGCCTACGAGTCCGGCATCGACTTCTTCGACACGGCGGACGGCTATCCGCTCGGCGGCGGACTGGAACGCGTCGGCACGACGGAACAGATCATCGGCCGGTGGATGAAGGACCGCGGCGTGCGCGACCGCATCTTCCTCGCCACAAAGTGCCGCGCGCCCATGGGGCCGACGGTCAATGACGGCGGGCTGTCGCGCTACAACATCACCCGCGCCGTCGAGAACAGCCTGCGCCGGCTGCAGACCGACGTGATCGACCTCTATCAGGCCCATTCGCTGGACCAGTTCACGCCCGCCGACGAGACCTTGCGCGCGTTCGACGATCTGGTGCGCAGCGGCAAGGTCCGCTACATCGGCTGCTCGAACTATCCGGCGTGGCGGCTGGCCGAGGCGCTGCACACCAGCGAGCGCCTGGGGCTCGAGGCGTATCGCACGCTGCAGCCGCGCTACAACATGCTCTACCGCGAGATCGAGACCGAGTTGCTGCCACTGTGCCGCGACAAGGGGCTGGGCGTCATCGTCTACAATCCCATTGCCGGCGGCATGCTGTCGGGCCGCTACCGGCGTGGCCAGAACACCGACCCAGGTACCAGGTTCAGCCTGCCCATCGCCGGGCAAACCTACCAGCAGCGCTACTGGCACGACAGCCATCTGGAAGTGGTCGAGGCGCTGAGCGAAACCGCCCGCGCCTCCGGGCACGAGATGGCGACCGTCGCCGTGGCCTGGGTGCTGCGCCAGCCCGGCATCACCTCGGCGATCGTCGGCGCCAGCCGGCCCGAGCATCTCGACGCGACCCGCAAGGGCGCCGACCTGAACCTGAGCGACGAGCTCGCCGCCGCCTGCGACGCGGTGTGGTGGAAGCTGCCGCGCGTTCCCGTGCATGAAGGATACAGATGATGAACATCGACCCGAAAAGCTGGATCGACCTCTCGGGCAAGGTCGCCCATGTGACCGGCGGCGCCATGGGCATCGGCCAGGGCATCGCCCGGGCGCTTGCCGCCGCTGGCGCAAGGGTCGCCGTCAGTGACGTGGACGGCGACGGCGCGCGGCGCACCGCTGAGGAGATCGGCGGCCATGCCATCGCCCTCGACGTCAGCGACCGCGCCGCGTTCGAGGCGGCGCTCGACGAGACGGCCGCGAAGCTGGGCGGTCTGGACATCCTGGTCAACAACGCTGGCG
>CAMDTB010000049.1 GCA_945907245.1 Rhizobium sp. Q54 | reverse complement strand
CTTGCCAGACGAACGATTCAACGCCATCGTCAGCCTCTACAACAACACACCTCGAAAGTGCCTCGACTTCAAAACCCCTGCAGAACTCTTCTGCAGCCAACTGTTGCACTTCAAATGTGAATCCATCTCCCGGCCTTCGCCGGGATGACGAGCTAAGGTGAAACAGCCGCTTTGCCAACCGCCAATAGCAGAGAGGCGCTTCTTGTGCTTAACTTCGGCAATGTTCCGCCGATTAATGATCATTGCTGTTTTCGCGAGCTTAGTGGCCACCTTGGCTTTTTGCAGCGGTCATTCGCCGACCTCCAATCCCGTTAAGCTCCAGGCGATCAAAAGCGAAGCCGATGCTTTGATGGCGCGTTACCCTACCGGCTTGCCGGATGATAACTGGACAGGGCTCCCGGTGAGTGAATGGCCACTGGTGATAGCCAGCCTTGACCCGGAATTCGTGACGGTCATCGAGAGCGGCGTCGATATTCAGATAAAGCCGTTCTTCGACGGTGGCTGGGGTTACGTGATCCCGCGAACCAAGTCAGACTTTGGGATGCGGGCACAATGCATGTCGGAGCCGTACCCGGGTGTTTTCTGGCACGACCCGTGCTGATCGGCGCCGACATCATTCCCAAAGAATTGATTGCCGGCGTTTTGGTGTAGGTCAACCCTGCTTCATCACCCTTCCAGCCTTCGCCGGGATGACGAACGAAGGTGTGCTGGCGGTTGTGCCAGCTCGCAAAGCAAAAGGGGCGCCGAAGCGCCCCTTCCGCTTCCGATGAAGCAGGTTATTCCGCTGCCACCGCCTGGACGCGTTTCGGCGCCGGGCGCTTGCCTTCGATGTACTCGTCGATGACCTCGTGGAAGCGCCGGATGCGGTGCTCCTGCTTGGCTAGGTAGACGCCCTTGTAGGCGCGGCTGCGGAAGCCGAGCTGCTGGCCCGGTGTCACGGCCATATCCTGGTCGATCGGCTCGCCCAGCGACTGCTCGCCGAAATTGAACACGACGTGCTCCACCTCGGCGTCGCGCGCCACCGGGCCGGCGGCGGTGTTCACCGGCGTGGTGACGCCTTCGGGCGCCGGCGCATACCACCAGTTGTCGAACACGCACTGCTCCGGATCGGTCGGGTGCGGCCGGGCGCGCAGGAAGTGGAAGCCCTCGGCCCAGACCGACACGGCGAAGTTCGGGAACACGAAATAGTGGTAGGTGTCGGTCAGTTGGTGGTCGTGCAGATCGTCGAAATAGGTGTAGCCGCGCGCGGGCCCCAGCGTGCGCTTGGCCTGCTGCAGCGCCTCGCGGGTGTCGAACTCGCGGCCCCTGAAATCGTCCGGGTTCAGCTCCCACGCCTTCAACGTCGCCTCCAGCGCCGGCTTCATCAGCGGCTCGCCGGTGGCGAGCAGCCGGTGCGACGGCGAACCGGACTGCATCCACATGCGGTTGTGTCCCTCTTCCGACATGTCGAACTGGGTCCAGCGATAGTTCTCCTCCACCAGCGCGTCGGACTGCGGGTGCACCGCCGGCAGGTGATAGGACTCGTTGAAATTGTCCAGGATCACCTTCCAGTTGACCGGCACGTTGGCGGTCAGCGCCAGATAGCGCTTCCATTCCTGGACCCGGTAGGGCTGCCAGTCGTCCCAGACCGGGCCGAGATATTCCTTCAGGCTGACGCAGTCCGGGTCGAGATTGACCCAGATGAAGCCGGCGAAGGTGTCGCAGGCGATCTCGATCAGGCGGAGCTTGCCGCAGGGGTCGCCCTCCGGGAAGTCCTCGGAGTCCAGCGCCTTGGTCAGCAGGCCGTCCAGTTCGAAGCGCCAGCCGTGATAGGGGCACACGAACGCATCCGTCGAGCCGATCTCGTTGAATACCAGCCGCGCGCCGCGGTGCTGGCAGACATTGTAGAACGCCTTGATCGATCCGTCGGCCTGGCGGGCCATGATGATCCCTTCCGGGCCCACCTCTTCCATCTGGTAGTCGCCCGGCTCGGGAATCTCGTCCTCGCGCCCCAGCAACAGCCAGGACTTGGTCCACATCTTCTGCCATTCCTCGTCGGCGAACGCCTTCGAGGTGTAGCGGTAACCCGGAATGGTGTGGCCCTTGAGGACCGGTTGAGGCCACGGCGCCGGTGTGGCCGCGTACCAGTCTTTCGAATGCTTCGTCATGGACATGCTTCCCTGTCATGCCAGACGCTTCCCCGCAGCCGCACTATGCCGGGGCCGTGACGGGGCTGTCACCTATCGACTCTGTCAGGTGCGCGCAGAAAAAAGGGGCGCCGAAGCGCCCCTTTTCCATCAAGTTGTAGCCGACGCCTACTCGGCGGCGATGGCCGTATGCGGGGTGGTGTCGACCTTCCGCTTGCCCTTGCCCTCGATGTACTCGTCGATGACCTCATGGTAGCGGCGGATGCGCGCTTCCTGGCCCGACAGGTAGACGCCCGTGTAGGCCCGGCTGCGGAAGCCGAGCTGCTGGCCGGTGGTCACGCCCATGTCCTGGTCGATCAGCATGCCGAGGCTCTGCTCGCCATAGTTGAACACCTCGTGCTCGACATCGTCGCTGGCCTTGAACACGCCGTTGGGCGTGTAGATCGGCGTGTCGAGATCCTTCGGCACCGGCGAGTACCACCAGTGGTCGAACACGCTCTGGGTCGGGTCGGTCGGGTGCGGCCGGGCGCGCAGGAAGTGGAAGCCCGTCGCCCAGAGCGACACCGCGAAGTTCGGGAACAGGAAGTAGTGATAGACGTCGGTGAGCTGGTGGTCGCGGAGGTTGTCGAAGTGGTTGTAGCCGCGCTCCTTGCCCAGCTTGCGCATGGCCTGCTGGATCGCTTCGCGGGTCTCATATTCGCGGCCACCCCGGAATTCGTCCGGATCCAGCTCCCACAGGCGGAGCTGGCGCTCGAGCACCGGCTCGATCTTCACCTGGCCGCCGTTCCACTCCATCTGCTTGGACGGCTTGCCCGACTGCATCCACATGCGGGCGTGGCCCTCGGGCGCCATGTCGTACTGGGTCGACAGGTAGCTTTCCTCGGTCTTGCCGGCGGCCTGCGGGTGGACGGTGGGCAGGTGATAGGACTCGTTGAAGTTGTCGAGGATCACCTTCCAGTTGATCGGGGCGGTGCAGGTCTGCGCCAGGTAGCGCTTCCAGTGGTCCATCTCATAGGCCGACCACTCGTCCCACAGCGGGCCGAGATATTCCTTCAGCGACACGCAGTCCGGATCCATGTTGACCCAGATGAAGCCGGCGAACACCTCGCAGCGGATCGGCTCAAGCTTGAGCTTGCCGCAGGGATCGCCCTCGGGGAAATCCTCGGGATCGAGCGCGAAGGTCAGCTGGCCGTCGATCTCCCAGCGCCAGCCGTGATAGGGGCAGGTGAAGGCGTCGACCGTGCCCAGGTCGTTGAAGATCAGGCGGGCGCCGCGATGCTGGCAGACATTGTAGAAGGCTTTGATCGAGCCGTCCTCCTGACGGACCATCAGGATCGATTCCGGGCCGACCTCTTCCTGCTGGTAATCGCCGGTTTCGGGAATGTCATCGGCGCGGCCGAGCAACAGCCACACCTTGGTCCACATGTACTCCCACTCCTTCTCGAAGAACTCCTTCGAGTGGTAGCGGAAACCCTCGATCTTGCTGCCCTTGAAGGTCGGCGCCGGATAACTCGGCGCGGGCTCCTTGGCCCAGGCGGGATTCGGTGCGGTCATGACATAACTCCCCGTGAATAGGTGCCGCATTATCGGCCCGGGGGACGGCGACTGTCACCTGTTGACTCTGATAGGCGCGGGGATGACGAATAAAATTAATGACTTGAAACGGAAAAAGGGGCGCCGCAGCGCCCCTTTCCCGTCCTGTACGTTGGCCTTATTCCGCCGCGATAGCGCTCGAACGCTTCGGCGCGGGGCGCTTGCCCTCGATATATTCGTCGATCAACTCGTGATAGCGCCGGATGCGGTGCTCCTGCTTCGCCAGGTACACGCCCTTGTAGGCGCGGCTGCGGAAGCCCAGCTGCTGGCCGGTGGTGATGCCCATGTCCTGGTCGATCAGGTTGGACAGGCTCCGGTCGAGATAGTTGAACACCTCGTGCTCCACCTCGGCGTCGCGCTCGACCGGGCCGTTGATGGTCATGACCGGCGTGGTCAGGCCCTCGGGCGCCGGCGCGTACCACCAGTTGTCGAACAGGCACTGGCCGGGATCGGTCGGGTGCGGCCGGGCGCGCAGGAAGTGGAAGCCGTCCGCCCACACCGACACCGCGAAGTTCGGGAACAGGGTGTAGTGATAGGTGTCGGTGAGCTGGTGGTCCTTCAGATTATCGAACTGGGTGTAGCCCATCTCCTTGCCCTTAACGCGCATGGCCTTCTGCAGCGCCTCGCGGGTCTCGAACTCGCGGCCGCCGCGGAAATCGTCCGGGTTCAGGCCCCACTGCTCCAGCATGAACGCCAGGCCCGGCTTCAGCAGTTCCTCGTCGCCGCGCTTGGCCAGCGAGTGCGACGGCGTGCCGGACTGCATCCACATGCGGTTGTGGCCTTCTTCCGACATGTCGAACTGGGTCCACTGGTAGTTCTCTTCCACCACGCCGTCGACCTGCGGATGCACCGTGGGCAGGTGATAGGACTCGTTGAAATTGTCCAGGACCACCTTCCAGTTGCACGGCACCGTCGCGGTCAGCGCCAGGTAGCGCTTCCAGGTGTGGATCTCGTAGGCGGCCCAGTCGTCCCAGATCGGGCCGAGGAATTCCTTCAGCGACACGCAGTCCGGATCCATGTTGACCCAGATGAAGCCGGCGAAGGTGTCGCAGGCGATCTCGTTGAGGGTCAGCTTGCCGCAGGGGTCGCCTTCCGGGAAATCCTCGGGGTCCAGCGCGAAGGTCAGGCTGCCGTCGATCTCCCAGCGCCAGCCGTGATACGGGCAGGTGAATGCGTCGACCGTGCCCAGCTCGTTGAACACCAGCCGCGCGCCGCGATGCTGGCAGACGTTGTAGAACGCCTTGATGGACATGTCCTGCTGGCGGACCATCAGGATGGACTCGGGACCGACTTCTTCCTGCTGGTAGTCGCCCGGTTCGGGGATCTCGTCCTCGCGGCCCAGCAGCAGCCATACCTTGGTCCACATGTTCTCCCACTCCTGGTGGAAGAACTCCTTCGAATGGTAGCGGTAGCCGGGAATGCTGTGGCCCTTCAGTTTCGGATCGGGCCACTTCTCGGCGGGCTGTGCGTACCAGCTTTCGGGGCGGGCGGTCATATGGTCGGTCTCCCAGTTTCGTTCATGCGCTCAAGAGCGGGTAATATGCCATAAGTTCGCGCAAACAGGCGAGTCTGCCTGTAACGGGCAAACTCACCTGCTTGGATACCTGCTGCTACTGGATGAATCGGGAGCGCCGCCTCTCGGTCAGCTCTCCGGCTTGTTCTCGATTACGACACCTGAGCCCTTCAGGGCGGCCGCCGCGGCCTCGATGGCCTTGCCGCCGTCGATGCCGTTGTAGCGAAGCTCCGCGTTGACGTTCGGCGTGAGCCAGCGCGGCTTCAGGCCAGTGGCGCCGGCGCGGAGCAGGGCGGCGGACGCCAACTCCAGGTGGACAGGTGTCAGCCTGGCGATGCCATGTGTGGCGCGGAAAGTCATGGTCTCGGACATCTCGGTCTCCTTGGTATCGGGAATCGCGGCGGCGGGGAGCCGGCGGCCGCGGCAGCGTCAGGCTGCCGCGGCCGTGCCGGCCCTAGCGGTCGTTGGCGTAGTGTCCGTTGATGTAGTCCATCACGGTCTTGTGCATGTGGCGGATGCGGCGCTCCTGGTTGGAGATCCACAGGCCTTCGAAAGACGCCGAGTGCATGCCCTTCTGGACGTGCGGCAGGTTGACCGAGTCCTGGTCGAGCACCAGGCCCAGCGACCGCTCGCCGTGCTTGACATGCTCGTGGTCCGGCAGCGGCGGACGGTTCTTGCCTTTCGGCGCGCGCTGGAACATGCGGACGTCGAAATACATCTTGTCCGGATCGGTCTCGTGCGGCCGCTGGCGGAAGAACAGCGCGCTCTCCGCATGGATATTCATCGTGATGTTGGGGAAGATGTAATAGTGGTAGTCGTCCGACAGCTGGTCGTCGTTGAAATCGGTATAGTCGAAGCCGAGCTTCTCCTGGTTGGCCCGCTTGTAGACCTGCACGGCGCGGCGCACGTCCGACACCCGGCCCTTGAACTCGTCCGGGTCCATGCCGAGGGCGCGCAACTCGCCGGCCAGCGCCTCGGGCACCTCCTCCAGCACCTCGCCGATGCGCGGGCTGTAGGTCTTGAACGGCACCAGATAGCGGTTGTGGCGCTCATAGAGGTCGATCTGCACGTCGACGTCGTCGATGGTGTAGAACAATTCCGGATGGATGCCCTGGACGTGGTAGACCTCGTTGAACGCGTCGACGGACGTTTTCCAGTTGCAGTCCCACTCCACGGTCACATCCATGGTCGTGTACATGTCCTGGAGATTGTAGGGATCCAGATGCTTCTGGATGGGGCCGAGATACTCCGACAGCGGCTCGGCGTCGGGGTTCAGGTTGAACCACACGAATCCGCCCCAACTTTCGGTGCGGACGGTTTTCAGGCTCAGCTTCTCGGACGGGCAGCCTTGGTGGAAATCCTGCTCGTCCGGCACGTTGATCAGCTTGCCGGTCAGGTCGTATTCCCAGAAATGATAGGCGCAGACGAGCGACTGGGAGTTGCCGCACCCGTCGAACTTCACCCGGTTGCCGCGGTGATTGCAGATGTTGTACATCGTCCGCGCTTTGCCATCCTCACCGCGCACGATCAGCAGTGATTCCTCGCCGATCTCGGTGGTCACGTAGTCGCCGACCTCCGGGATTTCCTCCTCGCGGCAGCCGATGAGCCAGACCTTGGTCCACATCCGCTCCCATTCGAGCTTCATGAACTCCGGCGAGATGTAGCGGTCCTTGGGGATGACCTCGGACCCCATTGCCGGTTCGGGCGCCTTCTCTACCGGCGTCCACACACTTTCCTTAACCCTTACGATCGCAACCATGCCCGCACTCCTCAAGATAGGTGGTGCGTCCTTGATGGTCCGACCGCGCCGACCGGGCATTGATTTAAATCAAGCACGTGTGCTGAAAAAATGAGGAGATGAGGTGGAGACGGCAGAGACCCGCGAGGCGCCCGCTTGGGAAACGCCTTCGTCAGTCGCTTGCGTCAGAGGCCTTCGGCGATTTCCTCAAGGCCTTGCGCGTCCAGGATGATCACCTTGTTGGCGTGCTCGAGCCTGATCAGTCCATCGTTGCGGAGCCGGGTAAAGGTGCGACTCACCGTCTCGATGGTCGTGCCGAGATAGTCGGCGATGTCGGTCCGCCCCATCGGCAGGTCGATGCTCGGCTCGGTCTGCCCGCAGCGGACCGCCTCCTGGTATAGCCGCCACAGGAACGACGCGACTCGCTCCAGCGGGGTCTTGCGGCCAAGCAGCAGCATCTGTTCCTGCGCGTCGGCGAGTTCATCAGCGGCGATGTCGAGGAGCCTCGTCTTGAGCGGCGGCAGTTCCTCGAGCAGGTCCAGCAGCCTTTCGCGGGGAAAGCGGCACAGCTTGACCGGGCCGATCGCCTCGGCCGAACAGACATAGGCGCCATGGGTGGCCAGGCCCAGCATGCCGCCCGGATAGACAAACCCGATGATCTGCCGGCGCCCGTTCGCCAGCGTCTTCGCGAGCCTGACATGGCCGGAGGTGAGGTTGAAGATGTAGGCCGGCTCGTCGCCCTGCTCGAAAATCGTCGCGCCTGAGTCGTACTTTTTTTCCGTTACGATCGAGGCGAGCCGCTGGAGTTCGTTATTGTCCAGCGCGGAGCAGGCGGCGACGCCGCGTACCTGGCACGCATCGCATAGTCCCGCGCGCGGGACTATCCTGAGTGGTGAAATCGTTTGGGCTGATCCTTGCACCCCTGACGTCCTTTCTTCCGGGCCGTTGGCTCGGAACGACGTCAGATTGCCTCATATTGGTGCCGGGCAACAAGAAATTCTATGCCCCGATCCCCTGGCGGGCCTCAGGAAAGATGCGCGCGGTGGCGCGGGTTCAGGCAGCCTGCCGGTGGATATAGTGCTCCGCTTCCTCCTGGGGCTTCTCCCAGGACTCCAGAATTTCCTCCCGCCGCTTCATGTAACCGCGTAACTGGGTGACGATCCAGCCCATCACCAGGAAGGTGAACACCAGAACGGGGATGACCAGAACCATTTCGTCGTGTGGCATCGTGCGCTCCATCGCTAGAAGACGTCGAAACGGTGCGCGCCGCCGCCTGTCCGGGCATTGATTTCGGTCAAGGGAAAAAGCACCGGCCCGAAACCGGGATCAGGCCCATCGCAGCCCGTGACGGCCCGGCGGCGCTTCGTTATCATCATCCCGAGCGCGACGATCCGAAGGGGAGAAAGGCATGGCGGCCGGCGAACCAGATCCACTGGCGCCGCTCCTGCGCGCGCTTGACAGCACGCGGGACACGGGGGAGGCGGTCGCCATCGCCAAGCAGATCGGCGCGGTGATCGGGCTGCCCTATCCGTCGTGCATCGCCGACTATTCCGATCCGCTGCTGACCCGCGCGCCGGACGGCCGCACCTATGCCGAACTGTTCGGCTGGAGCCTGGACTTCCGCGAGGACTGGGAACGCAACCGGCTGAACCTGATCAGCCCGATCGCCAATGTGTGCCGTTATTCCACCCGGCCGTTCATCTGGCGCTCCAGCAACATCGTCACCATGAGTCCGCTGACGAGCGACACCAGGGGCAAGCACTGGCACCTGACGCCGGAGCGGCAGATCGCCGGCGGGCTTACTGTGCCGGTGCACCTGCCGCTGGGCCGCGTCGCCTCCATGAGCTGGGTGGCGCGCACCGAGGACCGGCGGTTCGAGGAGGTGCTGGAGGACTATTCCACCCAGCTGCGCATGGCGGCCATCCTGTTCCTCGACATCGTCGCCCAGCAGGACGCGGACGCACCGCCGGTCTCCGCCAGCGCCGGCGACACCAGCCTATCCGAGCGCGAGGTCGAATGCCTGTCCTGGGTGGCGCTGGGCAAGACGGATGCGGAGATCGCGACGATCATCAACCGGTCCGTGCCGACGGTGCGCTTCCACCTGGAAAACGCCATGAAGAAGCTCAACGTCCACAACCGCACCCAGGCGGCGGCGCTGGCGGCCCAGGCGGGCATCCTTGGCCCGCTCGTTCATTAGGCGAGGCTTCCTGCACGCCTAACTTTTCCTTGTGTCCCCTGGCCAAACCACCGATGAATACGGCCGCAAATGAGCCAGTTTCAAGGGAGACACCGATGGATTTCCAACTCAGCCCCAGGGCGAAAGAGCTGCAGCAGCGCCTGCTTGCCTTCTTCGACGAGCACATCTACCCGAACGAGGAAACCTATGACGCGCAGATGGCCGCGTTCGGCTCGAATCGCTGGCAGATCCCGCAGATCATCGAGGACCTGAAGAAGCAGGCAAAGCAGGCCGGCCTCTGGAACCTGTTCCTGCCGCACAGCGACACCGTCGAGGGCCTGAGCAACCTGGATTATGCGCCGCTGTGCGAAATCATGGGCCGGGTGAGCTGGTCGTCCGAAGTGTTCAACTCGCTGGCGCCCGACACCGGCAACATGGAGGTGCTGGAGCGCTACGGCAATGCCGAGCACAAGGAGAAGTACCTCAAGCCGCTGCTCAATGGCGACATCCGCTCGGCGTTCCTGATGACCGAGCCGGACGTGGCCTCGTCCGACGCCACCAACATCTCCACCCGCATCGAGCGCGACGGCGACGAATACGTCATCAATGGCCGCAAGTGGTGGAGCTCGGGCGTGCTCGACCCGCGCTGCAAGGTCTACATCCTGATGGGCAAGTCGAACCCCGATGCGCCGACCCACCTGCAGCAGTCCATGATCCTGGTGCCGGCGGGCACGCCCGGCATCACCATCGAGCGTCACCTGCCGGTGTTTGGCTTCGACCATGCGCCCAAGGGCCACGGCCAGGTGAAGCTGGAGAACGTCCGCGTCCCAGCGGCCAACATGCTGCTGGGCGAGGGCAGGGGCTTCGAGATCGCCCAGGGCCGCCTTGGTCCGGGCCGCATCCATCATTGCATGCGTGCCATCGGCGTCGCCGAGCGGGCGCTGGAGAAGACCTGCAGGCGGCTTGTCTCGCGCACGCCGTTCGGCAAGAAGCTGTCGGAGCAGTCGCTGTGGCAGGACCGCATCGCCGACGCGCGCACCGAGATCAACATGTGCCGGTGGCTGGTCTATCACGCCGCCTGGAAGATGGACATGGAGGGCAACAAGACCGCCCGCTCCGACATCGCCCAGATCAAGGTGGCCTGCGCCCGCATGGCCTGCAAGGTGGTCGACATGGCGATCCAGGCCCATGGCGGCGCAGGCGTCACCACCGACTTTGGCCTGGCCGCGGCCTATGCCAATGCACGCACCCTGCGCATCGTCGACGGCCCGGACGAGGTGCACAATCGCACTATCGCCAGCCTGGAACTGAAGAAGTACTCCAACCGCGCATAGCGGAATCCGCATGCGGGTGGAAAAGGGCGCGGTATCCGCGCCCTTTTTCTTGGTCTACAGGCCGCGCAGGAGGGCGGGCACGCCGGCGAACCGCCCGGTCCGGAACCCGCGCCACCACCGGCGCCAGCGGCCGATGGTTTCCCAGTTGGTGACAGCGGGCTTGACCGGATGGTGCAGCATGTCCGGCTCGGGAAACAGCCCCGGCCTTTCGTGGAAGTAGAACGGCATGGCGGGCCGCCAGACGAAGGTGCCGGGCGCCAGCTTCCTGTCGGCCGGCGTGTTGCGGTAGTTCCGTCCCTTCCGTTCGGGAGGGCAGAATCGCGAGGTTCCGCCCAGATCTTCCAGGGTGAGCCCCGCCGCGACCGCCAGGGTCGGAAGAATGTATTCGTAGTGCCCTTCCCAGCCCGGCTTGCCTATTCGTGCGACATAGGTCTCGAGTAGGCGGCGAGACAGGCGCATCACCGGATGAAACGCGCGATAGTCGTCCCGGCGCGGCGCGGGTGACGATGCCGTGCGCCAATGCCGCCAGCGCGGGGTCTCCTGCCTGGACGTGATCGTGCTGGTCAGGAGATCGGCGTCGCTGGCCGCGAATTGCTCGAAGAATCGCCGCCAGTCGCCGGAATAGTCCACGTCGTATTCCAGGGCCCAGACGAAGCGCGGCTCCAAGTCCAGGGCGCGGGGCACGATCACGGTGTCCATGTAGCCGCCCTGCACACCGCCATTCCTGAGAATGCGGGCCTGACGGTCAGGCATCCATGGCGCCGCGCGCCGCGCGCCGGGCGGCGTCTTCTGCCGTGTCACTGATGAAGTGCCACTCGACCAGCCCTTCCGTTTCACGAGCGAGCCGTTCGAAGTGACGCTCGATTCTCGGCGAGCGGATGTGGCTGAGGAACAGGCCTCCGGCCGGAGACGTGGCGTCCCCGGATTCAGCCTTCTGGCTGTCATCTCGCGTGATGTCAGGCACCGTGTGCTTTCCTGTCTCAGCGGCGGATTATTGGCCGATTTGCGCCGTCAAGGCTATGGCGATGAGCGGTACTGCCGATCATTTCGGGGACTCGCCCGCCCTCCGTGACACGTTATCGCGCAGACGGGCGATGTGTGACGTGTTACGGGGAAACGTGGTTCGGCCTCAAGCTTGGCGAGGTTTCGCCGGATGATTGCACGTGGCACAGGAGGGTGTGTTCCGCGTTGATGGCCCTAGACGAGATGGGGGAGGGAACAATGACGGGGCTCAAGGCGGATATCCGCGAGATCAGGGACTGCGCGTCCGTCGCGGAGCTGTTGCACCGCTATCGCCGCCACGCTGACAGCGAAGAAGGCCGGAAGATGGTCACGCTGTCTGCCGAGGACTGCAGGTGCGACTTCCATGCCGGCGAGCAACTCGGAAAGCTTTGGAAGTCGGGATTCTGATCGGCCAAAATATGGCGCAATTGCGGCCGAATCTTCCAAATTAGATAAAATTTGTTGAAATTACGGCCCTGCTGGGGCAGGGATCCTCGTGCAGTGCACGCGCTGATTCGTGCGCCAGGGATTTTTCCGCAGGGGCCGGATGAGCAGATTGGTCGCGAGTCTCGTGATGTTGGTGAGTCTGGCATTCGCTGGGACCGCCCTCGCGACCCCCGTCAATTACGGCGTGCCGGTCTCCGGCTTCGGCATGACCAGCACGGTGGGCGACTACAACAGTACGACAGGCCAGATCGGCTACTTCCTGCCGTTCTCCGGCGGCTACCGCGGCGTCTATGGTGTCAGCGGGGTCGGCATGAGTGCCGACACCGCTCTGACGCCTGCCAGTGGTTCCATGAACATGTTCCTGAAATTCGCGCCCACCACGCTGGGCGCCAATACGCTGCGGCTGACGTTCGACGATCTCGACATCATCGGCGCCAACGATCCGGCCGGGTTCTTCGAAAGCGTCGAGATTTTCCTGCAGGACGGCACCAGCCTGGCGCTGATCGACCAGGCAACCGATCCTTGGGTGGTTACCGCCCCGGTCACCGGCATCCAGGTCATGGAGGTGCCGTTCACCGTTGCGCAGAATCCGCTCTACGTGAGGCTCGGGTTCGCCGCCAACGCCAATGCCCTGTCCGGTTGGCGGACGAATACGAAGGAATACTTGACCGCCACCATTACGCCGGTAGCCGCGAGCGTGCCCGAGCCGATGACCCTCGGCCTCGTGGGTCTGGGCTTGCTGGGACTGGTTTCGATGCGCCGCCGGACGCGTCGCCGCGTCGCGATGGCCGCCGTCTGAACCGCATATCGTGGGCCGGAACTGAAAAGGGCGCCCTCGGGCGGCCTGATCGTCTGCGGAAAGGCTCGGGCCTACTTGCCGTCGCCGACCAGACTTTCCTCGAAAAATGACGCCACCATCTTCTTCAGATGCTCGCGCAGCGCCGCGTCGGTTTCCTCGTCCGACAGGCCCAGTGTCTGGCGTAGCGCCATGCCTTCCAGCACATAGTTCACCAGCGTGCCGCCGAGTCTGAACTTTTCCTTGTCGTGTTGCCACTCGGGCATGATCACCGCCGTAAGCTGCCGCGACTTCTGCCGGAACTGCCAGTACTGCATGTTCACCAGTTCGCCCAGATGCGGATCGGTGCGCGCCGCCATGGCGATCTCCAGGAACGCCACATAGGACGAATCCTGCACGAAGCCCCACAGCGCATCGATCCGGCGGCCGTGTAGCTGGTCGTCCGTCGGCTCCGACGGGCCGCGCGCGTACGATTGCTGCAACTCGATCTGCTGCTGGAAGATGAATTGAAGCGCCGCCTCGATCGCCGCGGACTTCGACTCGAAATGATGCTGCATGGCACCTTTCGACAGGCCGGCCTTGCGCGCCACCTGGCCCAGCGTCAGGTTCGAGTAGCCGTATTCGGCGAGGCACTCGACGATGGCGCGCAGGATGCTCTCGCGGGTGAACTCGCTCTTGGTTGTTTGCCAGTGCTCCGGATCGGAATTTTCCTTCGCCTGATGCAGCGCGAGCTTGCGTCTCTGCCGCGAGTCCAGTTCGACCTGCCGGCCACCATCGGAAGTCGAATCACCGTCTCGATGGGCGAACCTCGCCTCTAGCTTTTGAACGTTCGACAGATTCCCCGTGACCATGAACGTCTGCCTCCCCTTGTTTATTGCCCTGCATGCTATGACGCATTCAACAATCCGTCCATAAGAGATGCTAATTTTGACAGCGTTTCCGGTGTTCTCGACTGCGATCCCACCCTGCGACATTCGGTCAAGCATATGACGATATAGAGTTTTACCAACGCCATCCAGTTTCTCAAAAGCAATCACGTTTGTCTTATTGTTTTTTCGGGATGCGGAGTATGCCGATGCCGCCAGTGCGTCGCGTGACGCCGCGGCATCCATGACGCGCAGTGTCCACGCCGCCGGTGGCCGCCGTGCGCGCTTTCCGGCGGATCGCTTCGACCGGAGGCTGTCAAGCCGTCATTGCCGTCCCAGTCCGTCTCCGGCTGGAAAAGCGGCCTGCCTTCGGTTATAGGCGTCGCATGCACATCCGATTTCTGACCGCCCGGCTGGACGGGGCAACCGGCGCTGGCGCCTATGACGGCCGGCTGATCGAAGCCCTCGCGGCGCGCGGCCACAGGATCAGCGTCATCGCCCGGACGGCGAAGCGGGAGGATGGACCGGTCGAGGTCTTTCCGGCACCCGTCGCCTCGTTGTCCGGAGGCGCATTGTGGAAGTTCGATCTGCCCGTGTCGCTGAGTCGTGGCCGCCGCGCGGTGCGGCGCCTGTCCTGCCCGGCGCCCGACATCACGATTGCCTCCGAGCATCTGTTCATGCGCGGCCATGCCGCGAAGTTCCGGCGCCGACCATGGGTCTATTTCCCGCATGCGTTCAGCTATCCCGAGGAGGTCGGGCGCTCCACCGTTCCCAAGCTGCATCACCGCCTGTCCATGCGCGCCGCACGCGGGCTGCAGCGTTGGGCGGTGACCCATGCAGACACCACCGTCAGGTTCTGCCGGTCCAGCATGGAAGGGATCATGGAGCAGCTGTCGCTCGAGGACATGGGGCAATTCACGCTGGCCACGGCGGGAACCTGGGTCGAGGCCAAGCCGCGCCAACGCGACCCAAGCGCGCCGCTCCGGCTTCTGGTGATCGCCGGGGGCATGCATCCCGACAAGCGGCTCGACCTGGCGATCCGGGCCGTGCTCGCGCTTCCTGCGGGCGCTCGCTGGGAGCTGCATGTGGTCGGGGATGGCGACGACCGGACGGTCTATGAGACGCAGGCAGCCGATGACGGGCGCATCCTGCCGATCCAGTTTCACGGCGCCTGGGAGGACCTGACGCCGTTCTACGCCCGGTGCGACGTCCTGCTGTTCCCGTCGAGGCTCGACCATATGGGCCTGCTGCTGATCGACGCCATGAAGCATGGCCTGCCCGTGCTGGCGCTCGATAGCCGCATTAAGGGCGTGCACACGGCCAGCAACGAGATCATCGACAATGGCGAGACCGGCTGGCTGGCCGGCTCGGACGAGGCCTTCGTTGCCGGCGTGCATCGGCTGGTGGCCGATCCGGCGCCGGTCGCCCCGGCCGGCGCGCGAGCCCATCTGGTCGCCAGCCAGCGATTCGCCTGGGCGCGCCACGTCGACCGCTGGGAAGAGGTGCTGAGCGAGATCGTGGCGCGGTCGCGCTAGACCGTCGCGGCATCCCCGGTGGAGATGAACCGGCGGTTCTCGCCGTCCAGCACCACGCAGGTCAGCCGCCCCGAGTGGTAGGCGCCGGTGTCCACCGCGATGCGGTGCGGCAGGTCGACGGCCTCGGTGACTTGTGAGTGGCCGTGCACCACGCACAGGCCGCCGAACTCGTCGGCGCCGAGGAACTCGCGCCGGATCCACATCAGGTCCTCGGGATCCTGCCGCTCGACCGGCACCCTTGGCCGGATGCCCGCGTGCGCGAACAGGTAGTGTCCCGACTGGTGGCTGAACGCCAAGCCGTCGAGGAAGGCGTGGTGCGCGGCGGGCATGGCCTCGTGCAGCCGGGCGGCGACGCCGGCGAAGTCGGCCGACTGGCCGGCCAGTCCCTCGCGGATGCCATAGCTGACCACGGTCATCACCCCGCCGGTAGCGAACCAGGCGGGGCCAACCTCCGGCTGGTCCAGGAAGCGGCGCCACAGATCCTCGTGATTGCCCTTCAGGAACACGGGCGAAAAGCGCGGGTCGATCCGGGTCAGTAGGAAATCGATGACGCCGGCGCTGTCGGGTCCTCGGTCCACGTAATCGCCCAGAAACACGAGGGCGCAGTCGTCGTCGGTATCCCGGCTGTCGTGTTCGACTCGGCGGTAGAGTTCCTTGAGCAGGTCAAGCCGGCCGTGAATATCTCCGACTGCATAAATCCTAACGTCAATTCCAGGCGTCGGACGGGGTACGGGCTTGCGGCCGAATATCCTTCTCCACATTTCAATAGTGCCCTTTGGTGCCCGCGGCATTCCTCAAGAACGGGCTCCGCTCACGACCACCTGGGCCCATATTCGCGCCCGAATGCTCTATCAACCTCAAGGCGCTTCGCCTTCCTCATGTTTTGGCGCGGAGCCACTGTGCTTTGGCTTAAATCGAACGCCCACGCCGGAACCGGTGTCATCAAGGAAGGTAATGCCTTCACTCTCGAAAGTCCTTTGAACCCTTGACAGGGTGGACCCTCGAGCATCGCCGCCATTTTCAAAGCGGCTCACCGTATTGCCTGATACCCCGACCTTGCTCGCAAGATCCCTGACGCTCCACCCGAGTGCTGCACGAGCCATGCGAACCTGCTCGGGACTAATCATATCGAAAGTCCGGTACGGCAGGCAAATATGGTTTGAAAAGACACATATATGAGTACATTATACACATAACAGACTCATGCAACCATATCGCTGGAGAGGGATCCATGCTGAACATCGATAGAGAGGCGGAGCACTTCAAACGTCTTTCGGACCAGTTGCGACAGGAGTTTCCTGACGCGGACGAAGATACGCTTCAGGACACCGTTGACGGTCTAACAAACCTCGCGGAAGCCGTCACGGCCGTTCTGCGATCGAGACAGGATGACCTGACTCTGTTGATTGTCACTGAGAGTTGACCCGGGAGGGGCGTAAATTTTCACTGAGAAGTGACCCATGTTCTGATCTTTCCCCTGGCTGTTGCGTCGGGGGAGCATGGAGTGATCGACATGGCGTTATTGAGCGTAAAATTTCAGGTCTTGAATTTCCCATTCCGCGTACGTATGTTCAGCCAACTACAGCTTGTGGCCCCTTGGTTTTGGAGTAGTCAATGAGAATCCGTCGCAAGTTTTGGGTGGCTTTGATGGGCTTTTCGGTTGGGACACTCTCGATCGGGGTCAACGCGGCACAAATTCCCCAGGAGGTGGCTGACCAGATCAGTTCGTTAATTGCTGCGTCGCCGGATGGCATCAACCCTGGGCTGTACAGCCTTGCCGGCAATAACCCGGACTATGCCGGCGACATCGCTTGCTTGGTCATCCAGTATTATGGTCAGGCATCGACTGTCGCGGGCGGCATCGGTCCGCTGCTCCCCGAGAGCAGGCGGGATGCGTTTATCGCCGCGGTCAAGGAGTGCCCGTTGACGGACCAGGGCGGTGGATACGGCAACAGCAAAACCAGCTTCAACAGTGGCATCAGCGGTGGCAGTTTCAACACCCTCGAGAATACGGCGGATAGCCCTTCTCCCAGCCAACCCTGATTATTGCTCCAGCCGAAAGGAAAGACTGTGTATCGCAGTCAGTCTCGTGCCATTTGTCGCGTTGTGTTGCTGGGGGGCAGCGCTCTAATATTCAGCACAGGATCCGCCAGTGCGGCGGATGACTTCAACACGCTCTACAAGCCGCGCCCAGGCCCCTACGATCCGCTCGGGATACCGGTGGGGTCCTTCTATGCATTCCCCAAGATCGAGGTTGATGCGGTCTATGATGATAATGTCTATGCCGACGCGACCGACAAGCGTTCCGATGAACTGTTTGTGATCAGTCCGCGGCTCGACGTCGAGTCCAACTGGTCGCGCCATGCGCTGCAATTGTCTGCCGGCGGGGAGTTTGGCTTTCACAGCGATTTCACCAGCGAAGACTATACCGACTACGATGTCGAGGGTCGGTTTCGCGGCGACATCAGCTACGCGACCAAGATTCTGGTGCTGCTCGGCCAGAGCAGGGACCATCAGCAGCGCGGCGATCCGGAAGCCGTCTCGGGCTTGACGCCAACCAAATACGACACCACCCAAGCCCGGGCCCAGCTTAACCAGGCGTTCGGCCGGTTGCAGGCGTCTGTGGGGGGCAGCGTCATGCGCCGTGACTTTCATGACGTCGAGGCGGCGGGCGGCGGGTTCATTGACAACAGTGACCGCGACGGGGATGCCGTGATCGCCAATGCCAGACTTGCCTACGAGTTTTCTCCAGGCTACAGCGCCTATGCGGAGTTTTCCTACAACTGGCGCATGTTCGATAACAGCATCGACAAATTCGGCATTGCCCAGGATTCGGAAGGCTATCAGGCCGTCGCGGGCGTCCTCTTCGAACTGACCGACCTGCTCGAAGGCGAGCTTTACGGCGGTTACATGCGGCAGAACCCCGACGCTCCCGCTCTGCTTGCCATTTCCGGGCCGGCCTTCGGTGCATCGCTTGAGTGGTCGCCGTCTGAACTGACCATGGTGCGGTTGAACGTGGAGCGCTCCATTCAGGACAGTTTCGTTATGGTAACGTCCTCCGGTTATTTCTCCGACCGTGTGCGCCTCAGCGTCTCCCACAAGCTGCGTCAGAATATTGACGTCACGGCCTATGGCGAGATCGGCCAGGACAACTACACGGGCATTGATCGCACCGACCACAGATATGGCGGCGGTGTCTCGGTCGGATACAATCTTAACCGTCACTTCACGGCCAAGCTCGCCTACAGCTATGAATCGCGCAATGCTGACTATCTCTTTATCCAGGACTATAGTCGCAACCGTGTCGCTGTTGCCCTAGAGGCGCGTTACTAGATCGGATAACGGCTTTGGTGGTTCCAAGGGTGCTGAGAGGGGCTCGGAAGTGGGCCCGTGGTCTCTCTCGGATTGTTTTCATCATGCTCATTTGGGCGGCCGGGAGCTACCCGGTTTATGCCGCCGAAGACCTCGCCGCATCCTATGGTCTGGGGCCCGGTGACGAGGTTCGGGTGACCGTCTTCAACCAGCCTGACATGTCGGGCCAGTTCCTGATTGGCGCCGACGGCATGATTGCCTTGCCCTTGGTCGGCAATATCAATGCCCAAGGTGTCAGCGTGCGCGAACTCGAGTCACGCATACAGGACGCCCTGAGGCCGGACTTTCTGAAGAACCCGGCGGTCAATGTCGAGGTGCTGAACTACCGGCCGTTCTACATCCTGGGCGAGGTCTACAAGCCAGGAAGCTTTCCCTACGTCTCGGGCATGCGGGTCGTGAATGCCGTTGCCCTTGCCGGTGGCTACACAGCCCGTGCCAGCAAGGAAGGCATATTCATCGAACGAACTGGCTCGAAAGAGCGCATCAAGGCAACGTCACAAACGCTCGTGCTGCCTGGCGATGTGATCCATGTCCAAGAGCGCTTCTTCTGATCGGCGGCACATGACAGGTTTTTCGAGCGCCCCTCTTCCGGTAGTGCCAAGTGCCCCAAGCGATGGAGGGCGTCATGAAGTTTGACCCTTTGCAGTCCGAAGATGATGCGGGCCGCGCCGAGTTTCCGGGCAACCGTGACGAAGGCATCGACATCCTGGCCTTTGCCGCGTCCGTCTGGCGCCGGCGTGCTATCGTCCTCGGCGTTGCCGCCATCATGTTCGTCATCGCCTTCGTCTACGTGCTGCAGCTGACGCCGCGCTATGAAGCCTCGTCGCTTGTCCGCATTGGTGGTCCCAAGAGCAATGTCGTCGATATCCAGGAGGTTCTTCAGGGGCCAGGCCAGGAGCAGGGGGTCGTCGACACCGAAATCGAGGTCATTTCCTCCCGCGACCTGCTTGGCAGGGTGGCGGGAAAGCTGCAACTCGAGCAGAACCCGGTCTTCAATCCCGCGCTTCGCGCCGGCGATGGGAGCGCCTGGCGCTATGTCAATCCACTCTACTATGTCGGCCTTGTCCGTGGTCTTTTCGCGGGGCAAGAGCAGCCCTCGTCCGGCCTGACGGACGAGGATGCCAAGGTCCAGCTGCGCAGCCAGATCACCGATCGCTTGAGCGAGATGCTGAAGGTCCGCCGCGTGCGGTTGAGTTCGGTGGTGTCCATTACCATCGAGGCCGAAGACCCTGCGCTGGCGGCGAGGCTCGCCAATACCATTGCCGAACAGTATATCGTCAGCCAGTACGAGACCAAGTTCCAGGCGGCCGAGTCGGCGTCCAAGTGGCTGAATGAGCGCCTTGGTAATCTGCGCCAGGAGGTCGAAGCCGCCGAGGGCGCACTTGAGCAGTACCGTGCCAAGACAGGTCAGCTATCCGGGTCCAGCAACAATACCCTGCTGTCGGAGCAGGCATCGCAGCTCAACGCCCAGCTGATCATCGCCAGGACCGAGACGGCAACCATCAATTCCAAGCTCGCGCGCATTGAGGAGATGTACGGCACGGGCGGTGTCGAGGGTGTCGCCAAGGTCCTCGATTCCGAAGCGATCGTGCGGCTCAGATCCAAGGAGTCCGATCTCACCAGGCAGATTGCCGACCTCTCGCAGGAGTTCGGCGCCCGTCATCCCAAGATGATCGGCCTCAAGGCCCAGCTCGAAGACACCCGCGCCCAGATCCGGCAGGAAGTCGAAAAAATCCTCGTCAACCTTCGCAACGACGCCGCCGCGCAACGGGCCAAGTCGAACACCCTTCAGGCTGGCCTCAACTCCATGCAGGGAGAGGTTGGCGCCCGCAGCCAACAATCGGCCGAGCTTTCCATGCTCGAGCGCGAGGCAGCGGCAAAGCGCACCCTGTTTGATACGTTCCTCAAGCGCTTCCAGGAGACCTCCAATTCGGAGAGCCTGCAGCAGGCTGACGCGACCATCGTCTCGCGCGCCGACCGGCCCCGCATGCCCAGTTTTCCCAAGACCGGTCAGTTCCTGATACTGTCGATCATCGGCGCGCTTGGCGCCGGCATCGGCACGGCGGTCTTCGTCGAACGCATTCTCGATCGCGGCTACCGCCGGCTCGACCAGGTCGAGGCGGCAACCGGGCTGACGGCTTTGGGCGCGGTGCCCCAGGTCGCGGGCGGCGACCTGATCGAGGCCATCCTCAACAAGCCCAATTCGTCGTTCACCGAGGCGATCAGGAACCTGCACGCCGGGATCAGGCTCTCGAGCGTCGATGATGACGCCAAGGTCATCCTGTTCACCTCGGCCGTTCCGGGTGAAGGAAAGACCGCCATCTCGACGAGTCTGGCCGTCCTCCTCGCCCGCGCCGGCTACAGGACGCTGCTTATCGACTGCGACCTGCGCCGCGGCCGTACGGACGAGCGCTTGGGCCTCCAATCCAAGCCAGGTCTTGTCGAGCTGCTGGTCGAGCCCGATCTGGAAAGCGCCGTGCAGTTGCACGAGGCGAGTGGCCTCAACGTCGTCGTCGGCGGGGGCACCACCCGCAATCCCCAGGATCTACTGGCATCGAATGCCATGCGTGAGTTTATCGCCCGCGCCCGCACATCCTATGACTACGTGATCATCGATACGCCGCCTTCCAGCGTGGTCTCCGAGGCGCGCATTCTGGCTGCGGCGGCTGACCGGGTGGTGCTGATCTGCAAGTGGAACGCCACCCCGCGCAACATCGTGATCGGTGCCGAGCGCCAGATGGCGGCTGCAGGCGCGCAGTTCGCCGGCGTTGTCATCAGCCAGGTCGCGCCGCGCAGCGGCCTGATCTATGGCTATGACAGCTACAGCCCCTATTATGGCAAGTACGGACAGTATGCCCAGTACTACCAGGACTAGCGCGGCTGCCGGGAACGGCAGGCGGTATGCCACGGCCCTGGTTGCCCTGGTGGTGGGGGGGCTGCTGCTGGCTGTGGGCGGTGCCATGACGCTGGCGGCTATCGAGGCAGCGCCTGGAGATGATCTTGCCCGCGGGATGAGAGGGCGCCAGCCCGTCAACGACGAGCAATTGCTGCGCCTTGTCGAGACCCGGCGCGCCTCCCTTGCCTGGTATCCGGATGTTGAGCGGCGCCGTGAACTAGCCGCGGCCCTCTCGGCGCTTGCCCCGTTGCGGGCCGACCCGGCACCTTATTTTCAGGCGGCCGCCGAACAGGAGCGCGAGGTCTTGCGGCTTGCCCCTGGCAACCCTGCCGACTGGCTTCACCTGGCCCTGCTGCAAAGCGCGTCGGGCGATGACGCAGCGGCGGTCCGGTTGCTCTCGGTGGCACTGCTGACCGGCGCCGACATGCCGCGTCTGCGCATCGGCCTTTTGGATCTGGGCTTTGCCCTGTGGCCGCGGCTCCCGGGCGACACCAGATCCAGGTTGCTCCAGGTGATCCGCCATGCCTGGCGCGGCGCGGCCCGCGACGAGCGCCATGAGCTGCTGGTGACAGCCAGGTCGCGCAATTTCCTGCCGCTGATCGTGATGGTGCTCAGCGGGGAACCGGGCCTTGAGCAAGCGCTGGCGAGGCTCGGGTCATGACGGCGCAGGACCGCTGGTATGTTGCCCAGACCCAGGCGCGCAAGGAACGGGTCGCGATCGCCAATCTCGAGCGGCAGAGTTTCAAGGTCTATTGTCCCACACTCCGGCGCACCCGCCGGCATGCCCGCAAGTTCCATACGACCTGCGAGGCGCTGTTTCCCGGCTATGTTTTCATTTCCCTGGTTGTCGGCGAGCAGCCCTGGCGCAGCATCAATGGCACGCACGGCGTCTGCCGGCTGTTGACCGACGAGCGTGGGCCCGTGCCACTGGCGGCCGGCCTGCTTGAGGATATTCGGCTGTATACCCAGGAGGACGGCGCGCCGCCTGCCTTCGAGCCGGGCCAGCAGGTGAAGCTGCGCACCGGTCCTTTCGCCAACCATCTCGCGCACGTTGTGAGCATGGACGCCCAGCAGCGCGTCCGTGTCCTGCTCGACATCATGAGCCGCCCGGTGATGGTGCGCACTGATGCCGGTCAGCTTGAGCCGGTTCTGCTTTCCGCCTGAGGGGCCTGACGCCCGCGCCGTCTGCTGACCTTGAAACGGTGCATGGCCAACAGGGTGACGTAGGCCGCCACCTGCACCACCACGATCATCGTTGCTGGCATGCGCGTGAAGATATAGAGGCCAGGCAGCGCGCAGAGCAGCAGGTAGAGCGCGACCGCCATTCCGTTATGGCCGGTGAGTTCCGCCAGATAGTGTTGCAGATGATCCCGTCCGGGGCTGAATACGCCCGATTTCCGGACAGCGCGGCTGATCATGACCCTGCCCATATCGAGGACGGGAACCAGAAAGCAGGCGGCCAGGTACATGGCGCTCAGCTCCGGGTGCAGCACATAGGCCTGGATCGCGGCAAAGCCGATCAGGGTGGTCATCAAGTAGACCCCGGCGTCGCCCGTGAACAGACGCCCGCGCATGTTGGCCAGCAGCAATGGCGCGAGCGCGCCTGCCACCGGCGCCAGGACATGCGCCATGCCAAGGTCCAGCCAGGGCCAGAGCAACGCCAGCCACAGGCAGCACAAGCCGAGAAACAGCCCGTTCTTGCCGTCCGCCAGATTGGCCGCATGTTGCAGGCAGAGCAGCGAGAACACCGTGAATGGCAACGCCAGGATGCCGAGGGGCAAGGTGGTTCCCAGGAAGGGGAAGCGCAGTTCGCTGACCACCAGGTCGGGCATCAACGCCGCTGTGATGCTGAGCGCCGCGGCCCCGGCAAGCAGCCTGGGCCAGGCCGGGAGCCCGTGCCGGTCATCCTGCACGCCGATCAGGAACAGGATCGATGCGGCGCCGAAAATGCTGAGAACCGCGGCGCTGTAAGCGTGTCCCCGCGCGAGCCCCAGCGCGAGCCCGATCGTTGCCGCCAGATACAGCCCCAGGCCGCCGACAAGCGGCGTCGGGCGGGCGTGAAGCTTGCGCAGGCCATCCGGCATGTCGACCACGCCTACGAGCCGGCCGATGGCAGCAGCCTGGTTCGCGACAAGGATCCCCGCAAGGACGCCAACACTCGTCATCAACCACAGGGCTACCGGATCCAATATCGCCAAAGACATGTCACAACGATCAAATCGTTAATATGCCAGCGTACTCTACAACGATTCGAGTGCTGGTCAATTGGGTTACTTGTTACCAATCGGAGACCGGGCCAGAGGCAACGGCGCCGCGGTTTTGGTGCTGCGGGAAGGCGGCCTGGAAGCCGGGCATGGCCTGGAAATGCTAGTTCTGCGCGGTTTTCCCGCTTGCGCCGCGGGCGGTGGGCCGACTGGACGGTTTTGCCGGCGGCCAGTTGGATTGCCGCTGGCAATCGCCTGAACGGATTGGTACTTTTATGAACCAAGCGTTGATCTGGCGCGGGGGGCAGAGATGCACCCTGGGTGCGGTAGCGTGGCGGTTGTTGCGAAGTGGCTTTGCTGGCGGCGGTGGTGAGGGCGCTTGGGAGGCGTCGGCCGCCGGGCAGGGCGCGGCGCGGCCAGGACCGCATCCCCCGAGGGCCGCGTGACAGTCGGCGTTATCGGGCGGGCTTCTTGGTCGCCCGATAAACCCGATCGGGAAGGGAAATGGAGCGGTGAGCTTAACCCGGATTATTCACCGGGCGGTCTATTTTAGGTTGGCGAACGTAGCGTAACTTACTGATTTAGTGTAGAGAAAGAGTGCTTAAACCGCTCCTGAACACCGGACAGAAAGTGCCACGCCCGCCATGGCTGAAGATAGCGTTGCTGGTTTTGGATTCCCAGCGATTTGCCGCAAGAAAGTGACCGCGGCGTTCGATGGCGGGCGGCTGACGTCGGACGGTGGCGTGCTGTTGCTGGCGCAGGCGGAGCGCGCGATGGGGATCGCCGGGCGTCTGGCCGGCTGCATTGCCGATCCCCGCGACCAGAGCCGTGTCGTCCACGATCTGGCCGACATCCTGCAGGCCCGGATGCTGGCGATCG
>CAMDTB010000048.1:0-24513 GCA_945907245.1 Rhizobium sp. Q54 | reverse complement strand
TGGTCGATCTCGCCAACGCCCATGTGAAGGCACTCGATTACCTGCGCGGCGGCGGTGACTGCCAGGTGCTGAACTGCGGCTACGGCAAGGGCAGTTCGGTGAAGCAGGTCATCGCAGCGCTGGAACGCGTCTCCAACCGCAAGATCCCCGTCGAGATGGCGCCGCGCCGCGCCGGCGACGTGGCCGAACTGGTCGCCGAGGCGAGCCGCATCCGCGGCCTGCTCGGCTGGCAGCCCGAGCATGACGATCTGGAACTGATCGTCAAAACCGCGCTTGACTGGGAGCGCAAGCGGGTCGGGTTGGCTTAGAGCCCTCTTCCACCGTCACCGCAATGACGGAAGAAAGTTTTAGCGGACCAGAATGGCTTCCTGCTTCCAGGGGGCGATGATGTCCTCGCTCTCCTGGAATGTCTTTGGCAATTCCTCGACCATGTGCCAGGTGGCGGCGAGGCGGCCGAAACCGACGAAGAAGGCGACGGTGGTGCCCAGCTCGACGATCTGGGCCTCGGTGAAGTGCTTGCGCAGATTGTCGTAGACCGCGTCGTCGATCGACAAATGGTTGGTGGCGAAGCGCTCGCCATAGTCGATCGCGGCCTTCTCGGCGTCGGTCAGGTTGGTCGCCTGGGCCGGGCGCTCCAGCGAGCAGACCAGGTCCTCGGTTACGCCATCATTGGCGGCTTCGGTGTAGCGGATGGCCATGCATGACCGGCACTGGTTGTGGAACGCCACGCGCAGGCGGACCAGCTCGACCAGGCGCGGCGACAGGGTGCGGGTGCGCTTCATGGCGCCGCCGAAGCCGACGAACGCCTTGGCCAGTTCGGGCACGTTGGCGAAGATGCGCATCAGGCCCTGTTCCAGCGGCGTGGCCTCGTCGGCGCGGGTCATGGCGCGCAGTTCCGGATCCCAGTTCTCGATCTCGACCTTGGCAACTCGGGTCATCGGTTAGCTCCTATTTCCTAGGCGTGAATTCGATGTGCAGTTCCTTGAGTGCCCGCAGGCAGAAGTTCGGCTGGTGGCGTAGCTTGTTGCGGCCAGGCGCCAGCCAGAAGTCGTCGATCCTGTCGACGAACGCCTTGAAGCCCCAGTAAAGCTCGCGGCGGGCCAGCGGCGCACCCAGGCAGTGATGGATGCCCGAGCCGAACGCCAGATGGCTGCCGGCGTTCTTGCGGTCCAGGTCCAGCTTGTCCGGATTCTCGAAATGGCGCTCGTCGCGGTTCGCGGCGGCGTAGCGGGTGTTGATGACGGCGCCCTTCGGGATGGTGACGCCGTGCATCTCGATGTCGCGGGCGGCGACGCGGAACAGGCCCTGCACCGGGCCTTCCAGGCGCAGTACCTCCTCGCAGAAGGTCTTCAGGTACTTGTCCGGATCGGATTTCAGCTTCAGCCAGCTGTCCTTGTCGTCGGCCAGCAGCATGATGCCGGCCGACAGCGCGTTGGTGCTGGTCTCGGAGCCGCCGACGAAGGTGTCGCCGGTCAGCTCGGCCTGCAGCTCGTTGTTGTTGAGCGTCCGGCCCCATTCCGGGATGAAGGTGTTGACCAGGTCCGACAGCAGGCTGTCATTGGGCTCCTGGCGCAGCTTCTCGATGATCGGCTGGAAATAGTGCTGCTGCTGGATCTCCATCTCAACCGACCAGCGCTCTTCCTCTTCGGTCTGCATCATGCCGAGGCGCTTCACCCAGGCGTCGGTCCAGGCCTTGATCTGCCAGATGTCCTCTTCCTTCGCGCCCATCTGCCTGCCGATGATGATCAGCGGCAGCGGCACGGCGAACTGGCGCACCCAGTCGCAATGACCGTCGGCGATGAAGTCGTCGATCAGCCGGTAGGCCAGCGCCTCGACGTCGCCGTCCAGCTCCTTGATCTTGCCGGCACGGAACGTCTTGTCGAACAGGTTGCGCAGGGCGCGGTGGTCCGGGTCGTCGCGGGCGGCCAGCGTCGCGGCCGGCACCCAGCCCTTTTCCTCGTAGAGTTTCCGCATGCGCTGTGCGCGCTCGGTATTGATGCGGGTGTCCTCCACGCTGCGGTCGCTGGAAAACGCCTCGGTATCCATCAGCACCTGGCGCAAATCGTCATAGCGGGTGACGGTGTAGAAACCGGTGACCGGATCCTTCCAGATCGGCGCCTCGTCGCGCAGCACCTTGTAGGCGGGGTACGGGCATTCCTGGGTCTCGACGTCGAGGAGATTCACTTCGTCCGGGGAGTCGGGCCGGATGGGGTCGGCCATGCGGTTCACTTCGACGTCGGTCACTGCGGTCTCCTCAAAGGTCTTCGGAGCGCAAGCCATCCCCACGGTCGCGCTCCCCTCGCATCCGCGGTAAGGATGCGTCAGGCGGTGAAACGAGTCCACGGAAATTCACGCGTGAACGTACGGGGTCCGCGTGCTGAAATGCACAGGATAAGGGGAGAGAATGCGATGCTGAAGGCCGTTGAGTTCTTCCGGAAGCGTCCGGGCATGCCCGACGACGAGTTCTACGACTACTGGCTGACCAACCACTCGAAGGTGGTGATGGGTCTGCAGGGCCTGGTCCGCTACACCCAGAACCATCCGCTGCCCGAGACCCGCGTCGGCGTCACGCCGGCTTATGACGGCGTCGTCGAAGTGTGGTTCGAAAACGCCGAGGCGCTGAAGCGAAACACCGAAAGCAGCTATTGGCCCGAAGTGGTCGCCGACGAGATGAAATTCATCGACCGGCCGTCGCTCGCCCTGCTGCTGGTTGACGAGCACACCATCCTCGACGGCACGTGGCCGTGCGCAGGGGTGAAAAGCATCAAGACCACGACGCACAAGCCGGGCATGGACATCACGGCGTTCCAGAAGCACTGGAAGGACGTGCATGGTCCGCTGGTCGCCGCCATTCCGGGCGTGCGCCGGCATGTGCAGAACCACGTCAAGGCCGGCGCCTACCGGTCGGGCGCAACCGTGTTCTGCGACGGCTACGGCGCCACCTGGTTCGACAGCCTGGCCGATGCGCGCGCTTCCGGTCTGACACCGGAGCACAAGGCGGTGGACGCTGACGAAGCCGCGTTCAAGGATACCGCCGCGACCATCCGCATGATGGTCACCGAACACGTGATCAAGGCCTGATGCTGAAATTCGCCTCGTTCTTTCGCAAGCGGCCGGACATCGGCCACGACGAGTTCCACGAATACTGGGTCGGCACCCATGCCGAACTGGTCATGCGGATGCCCGGGCTGGTGCGCTACGTGCAGAATCACCCGCTGCCCGGCACGCTGAGCGCGGCATCCAGTTACCATGGCGTCGCCGAGGTCTGGCTGGAAAGCGCCGACGCGCTGGTCCGCGAGCCGGGGTCGCCGTTCTGGGAGGAAGTGGCGTTCGAGGAAGCCATGTTCATCGACCCGGACAGCCAGGTCGTGCTGCCGGTCGACGAAAAGCTGGTCAAGAACGCCAAATGGCCGCGCGAGGGCATGAAGGTGCTGCGCACGCTGCGCAGCATGGGCGGCAAGGTACCGCCGGTTTTCGCCATGCCGACCGTGGCGCGGTATGCGCGCAACACGGTGCAGGTCGAGCCGGCGTTCTGCGCCGGTTACGATTCGACCTGGTTCGCCAACCCGGCCATCGCCCATGCCGCGGCGCCGGCGATGAGGGATCCGGCCAGCCTGGAGATCATGATCGTCAAGGAGTTCGTCATTAAGGAATGAGGGCAAGTACGGATCGGGGGCTTGACGTCCCGCCATCCCTGCTGGTCTGCTGCGGTCGGGGAAGAACCGCACGGTAACAAGGGGAACTGGCGATGAACGATCCGTTGACCGACATCTCGCGCGCGCAGCCGGACAAGCTCGCGGTGATCGACGACCGGCCTGACGGCACGATCATCCGCTGGACCTATGCGCAACTCGAGGAGAACGCCAACAGGCTGGGCAATGCCTTCCTTGCGCTGGGGCTTGAGCCGAAGCAGCGGGTCGTCTGGTTCGGCCGCAACTCGCCCTGGATCGTCGCCATGATGGCCGCCGGCCGCAAGTGCGGCGCCACCTCGGTGCCGATGAACTACCGGCTGGCGCCGGAGGAAGTGGCCTATATCGCCGACAATTCCGACGCCGACTTCATCTTCGCCGACGCCGAGTTCGCGCCGGTGCTGGAGCAGATCCGCAAGGACATCCCCAAGGTGCGCCAGATCGTCGTCTTCGACGGCCCGCCCGGCAAGGACATGCTGAGCGCCGAGGAGTTGATCGCGAAATCCAGCGCCGACACGATCATGCCCCGGCTGCTGCCCGGCCAGGCCAATTCCATGATCTACACCTCCGGCACCACTGGAAGGCCGAAGGGCGCTTACCGCGACAACATGGGCAACGCCGAGCTGGCGGCGAAGCTGATGGAGCTGATCGGCTACCGGCCCGACGACATCTACATCACCACCGGCCCGCTCTATCACTCCGGCCCGTCGTCGTTCATGAGCATGGGCCTGGGCATGGGCCAGACCGTGATCCTGCAGCGCAAGTTCGACGCCGAGGACTGGCTGCGGCTGGTGGACAAGTACAAGGTGTCGTCCACCTTCTCGGCGCCGACGCCGGTGCGGCGCATCTGCCAGGTCGAAGACGCCGTATTCGCCCGCTACGACGTCAGCTCCATGCGGGTGCTGATCGCCAACGCGGCGCCCTGGTCCTATGCGCTGAAGAAGATGTACCTGGACAAGTTCCCCAAGCTGTCGCTGTTCGAGGTCTACGGCTCGACCGAGCTGGGCGTGAACACCATCCTGACGCCCGAATACCAGCTGTCGAAGCCCGGGTCCTGCGGCAAGCCGGCGCCGGGCGTCGAAATCTTCCTGCTCGACGACGACGGCAACATCGTCACCACGCCGCATACGCCGGGCGAGCTGTTCATCCGCAGCCCGGGCGTGTTCACCGAGTATTACAAGGCCCGCGACCAGTTCCTGAAGGACCGCAAGGGCGACAAGCAGACCGTGGGCGACGTGGCCTATTTTGACGAGGAGGGCTTCTACTACATCTGCGACCGCAAGAAGGACATGATCATCTCGGGCGGCATGAACATCTATCCCGCCGAGATCGAGGACGCGCTGGAGCACCATCCCGACGTGATGGACGTGGCGGTGTTAGGCATCCCCAGCGAGGAGTGGGGTGAAAGCGTCCACGCCATCGTGGTGCCGCGCCCCGGCAGCCACCTGACGCCGCAGGACGTGATCGCCTATGCCCGTGACCACATGGCCGGCTACAAGGTGCCGCGCTCGGTGGACTTCATCGACGACATCCCGCGCACCGGCTCCGGCAAGATCCTGAAGCGTGAGCTGCGCGAGCCCTACTGGAAAAACCAGGCCAGCCGGGTCGGTTGATCCTGCTCAACGACGACTGGGTCCGCCGCCCCTAGAGTCTGCTCGACAGTGCAAAGCGGGAGAGCGCCAGATGGGCACCACACCTTACGACATGCTGGGCGGCGAGGAAGGCGTGCGCGCCTTGGCCAACGCCTTCTACGACGCCATGGAAAGCCGCGAGGATGCGCGCGGCATTCGCGCCATGCACGGGGAGGACCTCGCCTCGATCAGGGAAAAGCTGTTCGAGTATCTGTCGGGATGGCTCGGCGGCCCGCATCTCTACCGCCAGAAATATGGCGGCTTCTGCCTGACCAAGCCGCACGCGCCCTACGCCATCGGCGAAAGCGAGCGCGACCAGTGGCTGCGCTGCATGGAGCAGGCGCTGGAGGATGTCGGCGCGCCGGAGGATTTGCGCCAAGCCGCCAAGGCCCCGTTCTTCCGCATCGCCGAGACGGTGCGCAACCGCGCTTGATCGCTTGCGGCAAGCGGCCCTAAGCCGCTTCCGGCTCTTCCTCGACCATGTCCTCGGGATCGATGGCCTCGTGGCGCGGGGCATGGTCGCCAACCGAGGTGAGCAGGAAGGAGCCCAGATTGACCGCCTGGAACAGGGCGCCCGATACCAGGAACATGCCGGCGACGGCGGCTTCGGGCGCGTCCACGTAATGGGTCAGGCTCATGCCGAGGCCGACCATCATCAGGTCCTGGTTGGGCAGGAACGGCAGCCGGGTCAGCACCATCTGGGCGGTGAGGAACAGCATCCAGGTCAGGAACGGCACATGCGGGAACACCACCGCCCACTGCGCCGTCTGCAGCAGCAGGATCAGCACCACACGGGCGGCATGGATACCGGTGATCTTCGCCGCCATGGGAAACGGCACGCTCATGATCCGGCGGTTCAGGCCCAGCACCACCAGCACCATAAGCACGCCGACAAGCACCGTGGCGGCGATGTAGCTGCCGGCGTCGGGCTCGGCGCGGGTAATGGTGTCGAGCTGGCCGGTGGCGAAGAACGCCGCGACGAGCAGCAGGGTGAAGGTGTTCGACGCCAGCCCCGATAGCAGGTTGTTGTCCTTGACCATGGACAGGATCTGCCGGCCCTTGAAGCTCAGGTGGCGCTTGGCCCACAGGAACATGTAGGCCTCGCCCGAATAGCTCATCACCGCGTAGTTGTAGACCCGCTTGCGCACGAACATGGGCAGGCTGGAGACGCCGATGGGCCAGCGCATGACCCTGTAGCTGACCAGCTCCGACAGGGGAATGACGAGGTACATCACCCCGAACAGCAGGTAGAACCAGATGGATTCGGGGAGCGAGCGGCGCACCTCGCTCCAGCCGATCTCCGAGACGCGGCCGATCAGGTAGATCACCACGCCGCCGACCAGCAGGAGTTGCAGCACCTTCAGCGTCAGCTTCACCGGGCGGCGCGACAGCCACTCGTTCCATGCGGTGACCGAGAAGATCCGCGATTTACGCCCTGCAGCCAACCGCGTCCCCGTGTTTGCGCGACCTTCGTGGAAGATACAGGCGAGGGAAATACTGGATTGTCAGGTGCTTGGGAAGCCCGCCGTCAGGTCAGCGCGGCATCGTCGGCCAGAACGCCCTGCCGGAGAAGGGCCTCGGATGCGCCGCCCTCGGCGCTCGGGCGGCGCTTGTCGAGCACCTCGCGGTACTGCTCGATCAGCGCGTCGATCACCGAGTCCCAGGTATAGCGCCGCGACCGTTCGTGGGCCGCGGCGCCCATCCGGGCGCGTAGCGCCGGATCGCCGATCAGCCGTTCGACAGCCTCCACATAGCCCTCGTCATCCTCGGGCCGCACCAGGAAGCCGCTCTCGCCGTGGGCGACCAGCGATTGCGAGCCGGTGGCGTCGGCGCAGACGGACGGCAGTCCGGCCGCCATCGATTCCAGGGTGACGATGCCGAAGGTTTCGGTGACGCTGGGATTGAGGAACAGCTCCGACGACGCATAGGCCCGCGCCAGATCGTCGCCGGCGAGATGCCCGGTGAACACGGCGTCGGCGGGCAGCAGGTCGCGGAACCGCGCCCGCTCGGGGCCATCGCCGACCACCAGCACCCTTTGCGCGACGCCCCGTTCGCGCAGACCGGCGATGGTGCGGGCGAAGGAATCGATACCTTTTTCCAGCACCAGCCGGCCAACGAACGCCACGATCGGCTCGCTGTCGCTGAATCCTAGCCCGCGCCGCCATTCCAGGTCACGCTTGCCGGGGTTGAACCGGGTGTCGTCTACGCCCCGGCTCCAGATCCGCACGTCGCGCGCCATGTGCTGCGCACGCAGCACCTGGGCAGTCGACTCGGACGGCACGTACACGTGCTCGCAGGGCCGGTAGAAGTGGCGGAGATAGCGTGTCACCGCGCTTTCGAGCCAGGCCATGTGGTAGTAGCGAAAGTAGGTGTCGTAGCGGGTGTGGAACGACGCGACCAGCGGCACGTCCCACTTCCGCGCCAGGCCGCGCGCGGCGTAGCCAAGCAGATCCGGCGCCGACAGGTGGATCAGCGTCGGCCGGAAGGCCTTCAGCCGCTGGCGTTGCGCGCGCGGCAGGCCCAACGCCACGCGATATTCCGAACGGCTCGGGAGCGAGATCGAGGGCACCGAGACGAGCGTGCCGGCGGGCTCGAACGCCGGCGGATCGGCGGTCGGCGAGAAGACCAGCGTCTCGATGCCCTGGCGTTCCAGATGCGCGACAAGGTGGTTGAGCGAGATGGCCGCGCCGTCGGTGATGTAGTTGTAGTTTCCCGAGAACAGCGCGACGCGGAGTGTCTTGTCTGGCATGGCCGGTTGAGAAAGGTTGTTCGGCATCGTTCCATAGTACGGCATCGGCGGCGGGCGCAACAATGGAGCGAAGCGCATCCGGTGCGTTGAAGGCACCCGCTCATGAACAGCGGGCGGCGCAGCAGGTTCCGTCAATACGTCTATTGGTTGTACTGTTTTGCCATCCGCGCCGCGACAGGGTAGAGTGGCGGAGCCGGTGGCGTGGGGGCCGAGCCGGCATGGACACTGGAGCAAACCGCTCCGCATATCATCACAACCATGACGGGGCCGTCGGTGGTAGGTGCTGGGACTGTTATTGCGTTGATCGAAGACGATCCCGCGCTCTCGCGGGCTATGTCGGAGTATTTCACGCTTTCGGGCTTCGAGGTCATCACGGGCGTGTCGTGCCGTGAGACCCGGGCAATCGCCGATTCTCACCATGTGGACCTGTTCATCCTTGACCGCAACCTGCCGGATGGCGACGGTTTGTCGCTGGCCGGATATCTGCGCAGCATCTCGGACGCCGCGATCATCATCCTGTCCGGCAAAGGGGAGGTGAGCGCCCGTGTCGAGGGTCTCAATACCGGTGCCGACGACTATCTGGTGAAACCCGCCGCGCCCGAGGAGCTGCTTGCCCGCGTCAACGCGGTGATCCGCCGCGCGCGCGCGGGCAGGCCCCATGGCGGCGGCGTCCACGTGTGGCGCGTGAACAACCTGACGCTCGATCCGGTCAACAACCAGCCGGGCGGCGTCGATGAAGCCCATGCCGATCTGACCGAAATCGAGACGCTGATCCTGTCGCGCCTGCTCCAGAGTCAGGACGAGCTGGTCGACAAGAACAGCCTGAGCATGTTCGCGCTGGGCCGGCCCTGGCAGCCCGAAGACCGAAGCATCGACGTTCACCTGGCCCGGCTGCGGCGCAAGTTCCGCGATGTCGGTCTGAACGAAAAGACCATCCACACGGTTCGCGGCAAGGGTTACCGCTTCGTCAGCGACGCCGCCGGCTGAACAGCCTGCACACGAAAAGACGGCGGGACCCACTTCGGGCGAGGCTGGGGGAACTGGCCTCGCGTGAATCCCGCCGCGTTGGGGCTCGGTGAAGCTGTCTAGCGGCTCTGCTCCGCCAGGGCGGTCTGGACACCGGCCGGCTGGTCGGCCGCCGCCAGGAACCAGGCTCCGGTTTCGCTGAGCGAGTAGACCGCCTGGTACTGGCTCAGTTCGGCGGGCGGCGCGGCGCGCAGCACCACGCAGTCCATTACCACCGGCGCGCCGTCGACCATGACCAGCGACACCATGTGGGCCTGGTCGTCGGACGCGACCAGGGTCATCCTCAGGTCCTCGGCGGGCACGCCCGCGGCGCGCAGCAGGAAATACTTGAACAGGGCGAAGTCCTCGCAGTCGCCGCCCATCTTCTCGAACATCTCTTCGGGCGTGGCCCAGTAATCGGCCTTGCGGTAGACATCCCGGTCGGACCAGTAGCCCAGTTGATTGACCACATCGTTGACCCGCCGGACCTGCGCATCGCGCGGCAACGTCTTCAACTCGGCGATGGTCTCGGCCCAGAAGCTGGCAAAGCACTGGTCGGCGGCGGGATCGGCGCAGGCCGCCGGCGTGGCCAGCGAGGCTTCCTGGCGGCGCAGCACGTCCGCCCAGCGGCTGGCATTCTTGACGTCGAGCGGCATCACGACGCGGGCGCCGAACGCTTCGGTCATCGGATCGGCGGCGACGGTCAGGCGCTTGAGGACGGTGCGGGCGTGCTGGCCTTCCGCGGCGGAGGCGGGATTTGCCAGAAACACGAGCGCCGCGATCGACGCGGCCATCATGCCAAGCCACGGCCGCGCATGGCCTGCAGGCTGAGTAGACATCGGTTGGCCCTTTCGGAAACCCCGCTACCCTTTCGGCAGTTCCGTCAGGCGGAAATGCCGATCTTGGGCCGGTGGCTTTGCGTCCCGCCATTCCTGGCGGTTTGCCATTTCAAGGAAACACTAGACTTCCACAAGGCCATTAAGTGTTTCGGCAAATGGTCAATCAAGACGAAAGTGGCCAAAAGAGGCTGAAATATGGTTAAGATTTGTTTCTTCGAAAACAATTAAATAAAATCCGGGCGAAACCGGCATTTATTGCTCGCCGTCGCGCGTGCCGCCCGGCAATTACTGCCGGGATTCCAGCACTTCGCGGAGCTTTTCCGCAAGCTGGCTGCGCGGGAAGGGCTTTGACAGCAGCACCACGCCTTCATCGAGTCGGCCATGATGGATGATGGCGTTTTCCGTGTAGCCGGACATGTACAGGGTCTTGATCTCCGGCAGATGGCTGGCGATGGCGTCGGACACCTGCCGTCCGGTCATGCCCTTGGGAAGGACGATGTCGGCGAGCAGCAGGTCCGGCCGGATGCCGTCCTGAACGAGCTGGATCGCCTCGGGGCCGTCGGATGCGACCACCACGGTGTAGCCGAGCGACTTGAGCAGATGCGTCACGGTATCGCGCACGGCGGGATCGTCCTCGATCAGCAGGATCGTTTCGTCGCCGGTGCGGGCGGCCGGCTCGGCGGCCCTCGCCCTGTCGGCCTGCACTCTGCGGCGCTCACGAGGAAAATAAATCTTGATCGTGGTGCCCTCACCCGGCTCGCTGTAAAGCTTCACATGGCCGCCCGACTGTTTGACGAAGCCATAGGTCATGCTGAGGCCTAGGCCGCTGCCGCGTCCGACATCCTTGGTTGTGAAGAACGGCTCGAACGCCCGAGCCAGCACCTGCGGCGTCATGCCCATGCCGGTATCGGTGACCGCCAGCATGACGTAGTCGCCGGGCTCCACCTCGCCGTGGGTCATGGCATAATGCTCGTCGAGCTGGATGTTGACCGTCTCGATGGTGATCCGGCCGCCCATCGGCATCGCGTCACGCGCGTTCACCGCCAGGTTCATCAGCACGTTCTCGAGCTGGGCGCGATCGACCTCAACGGGCCAAACTTCGGCCTCCAGAACGCTTTCGAGCGCGATCTGCTCGCCCAGCGTCCGATCGAGGATGCGGACCGTGTCGATAACCAGACTATTGATATCGAGCACCTTGGGCTGCAACGGCTGGCGCCGTGAAAAGGCCAGCAGCCTGCGGGTCAGCTCGGCGCCGCGGCCGACCGATGCCAGCGCCGCGTCGGCGTATTCGTTGCCCTCCGGATCGTGCTCGACCATCTCCTTGAGCAATTCCAGGTTCACCTGCATGGCCATCAGCAGGTTGTTGAAGTCGTGGGCGACGCCGCCGGTGAGCTGGCCGATGGTCTCCAGCCGCTGCACCTGCTGCAGCTTGGCCTCTGCCCGCTTGCGCTCGGTAATGTCCTGGATGGCGGCCACATAGGCGCGGTGCCCGCCGATGTCCATGGCGGTGACCGACATCTCCACCGGCGTCGGCTCGTCGCCGGCGCGCGGGACGTTGAACTCGCAGAGCAGGCCAAGGCCGGTCTTCGCCTCACCGCCTGCGACGGGAGGCAGCAGCATCGCCTCGCATGTCTCGCGCTCGGCCGGCAGAAACATGTCGCCCAGTTCCCGGCCCACGAGAACCGCCTCGTCCATAACGAAGATGCTCTCGGCTTCGGGATTCAGCGAGACCATGTATCCGGCCTCGTCCAGCGTCACGATGCCGATGGACGCGGCCTCCATGACCGCCCGGGTGCGCGCTTCGCTGTCCCGCAGCGACTGCTCGGCCTGGCGCAGGTCGGTCAGGTCGCGGCCAGAGCTGAGAATGGCGATGACCTGGCCGCCGTCGTCCTTCAGGGGTGTCGTGATCCATTCGATCAGCCGACGCTCGCCGGCACGGGTGATCACGTATCCTTCGCGCTGGTCGTAGTCTTCCTGTCCGGAGGCCATCCGCTGCGACGCATAGAGGCGCAGTTCGTCCCGCAACTCGGGCGGCACCGCGAGTTCGAACCAGTCCCGGCCCTGCAGGTCCTCTTCCGCATAACCGAGCAGCTGCCGACCCTGCCGGTTGATGAGATTGATGCGACCGTCCCGGTCCAGCGCGATGATGATGGCGCCGGCGATGTCGAGGTAGCGCTCGGCACGCCGCCGAGCGTTGCGGGCCTCGCTTTCGGCCTGCTTGATATGGGTGACGTCCTGAATGATGCCGTTCATGCCGGTCACCACGCCGGCCTCGTCCCGCTCCACATAGTTGACGGTCTGGACGTGCAGCATTCCGCGGGTCGGCGACAGGAAACGGTAAGTCGTTTCATCCCGGTCGGCCTCGCCCTTGATCAGCTTGCGGGCACCGTCGTCGATGAGCCGCCAGTCGTCGGGATGAATCAGCCGCCGGCCGGTGCCCGCGTCGAACGTCGCGTAGTCATCGCCAAGCCCCAGGATTTCGCGCGTCTCGCGCGGCATCGAATAGCGCCTCGAGACCGCGTCGTAATGCGTTTCGCCCATGCGCGCCATGGCGTGCGCCTGACGGAGTTGCAATTCGTGCCGCGCCAATTCGCGCAATGCCGCGTTGCGTTCGGTCACATCCATATAGGATGCGATGATCAGCGGTTCTTCCCCTTCGGCCCTGTGGACCGTGGCGGTCACGAGCACATTCCGGTGCCCGCCGTCGACGCGAACGATGGGCAACTCGCCGTTCCAGCGGCCCGCTTCTCCCAACAGGCTGCTGAACGCCGCAGCCGCGGCGTCAGGATCCGGGACCGTTTCGAGAGCGTTGACCTTTCTCAGGCTGTCGATACCGTCGAGCCCCAGCAGATCCATGAACGCCTGGTTTCCATAGACGAAATAGCCATCCATGCCGGCCATGGCGACGGCGCCGGCCGAATTCCGCAGCGCGCTGTCGCGCAGCGCGATCTCGCGGTCGGCGACCTTGCGCGCGGTGATGTCCTGCACCGCGCCCTTCATGCGCACGAGGCGGCCGCTCTCGTTGGTGAAGCCGCGGGCGACTGCGCGTATCCAGACCGTGCCCTGGTCCGGCCGCACCAGCCGCATCTCGTTCTCGACGAGTTCGGCCTCGCCGGTTTGCAGCTTCCCGACCTCGCGCGTGATGCGCTCCAGATCGTCAGGATGGATGCGGCCCATCAGGTCGTCGAGCCGCAGCGCCTGGCGCGTGGAGGGGAAGCCATAGAGACGCAGCATTTCGGGTGAACAGTTCAGGGTCTCGCTGCCGATGTCCCATTCCCAGCTGCCGACCTGGGCGATCTGCTGCGCCACCAGCAGGTTGCGCTCGCTGTTCTGCAGCGCCGTTTCCGCCAGCTTGATCTCGGTGACGTCGCGAGTCGTGCCGATGATCCGCAACGGCTCGCCCATCTTGCCGCCCAGCACCTTGCCGTAGGAACTGAGCCAGATCGTCCGGCCGTCCGGCAGCCTGGTCCGCAGGGTCACGTCGTAGACGGAGCGGCTGCCGCTGTTGATCTCGTCGAACATGCGGTTGAGCTTCCTCCGCGTGTCCGGCGGGAATGCCAGAAGCCACTCGTCGAGATCCTCTGTGGTGGCGTGACCCGAGCGACCGATGAGCCGCGCCAGGTTCTCGTCCCCGAGAATCCGCCGTTCCGTGGGGTAGATCTCCCATGCCGCCGTCCCGGACACCTCACTGGCAAGCCGGTAGCGGCGGAGCACCGTCGACAGTTCGCGCTCCTTGCGCCGAAGTTCGGTGACGTCCTGTATGGCGCCAATCACCGACAACGGTTTTCCCTGCGCGTCGCGGGTGATCTCGGCGATCACGCGGACGTCGAGGATGATCCCGTCATCGCGCAGCATGCGCATTTCGATGTCGTAGGGAATCTCGCCCTGCAAGGCCCGTCCGACCTGGGCCATGACCGCATCCCGGTCGTCGGGATGTACCAGCCGGGCCCAACTCGGCCGTTCGCCGGCGGCACGCTCGTCATCGAGCCCAAGCAGGATGGAGAGGCCTTCGCTCCAGGTGACGACGTTCGTGGCGACGTCCCATTCCCAGGCGCCGGATTTACTGACGATTTCGGCCCGGTGCAGACGGTCGGCCTCGGACTCGACCAGTTCCTCCAGCATGCGCTGGCGGGTCAGCACCTCGGAGAAAATGACCATGCCGCCGATGTCGCCCTGCGCGTCGCGCCACGGGACATAATCCCACTTCACCGTCAGCCGCGCCCCACTGGGCAGCACATAGTCGTCGGAACCCAGACTGATGGTCTCGCCTGCCAGGCAGCGGCGGTGCCGGTCGCGGCACGTCTCGTTCAGGTCGGGAAAAATCTCGTAGTGGGACCGGCCGATGATATCCCTGCCGGTCAACTCCAGGTCCTCGTACCAGCGCTCGCTGACTGCCAGGTACCGCATGTCGCGATCAAGGACGGCAACGCAGGCCGACATGTGCTTGAGAAACAGGCGCCACATCTCGGGGCTTGCCGGCATGGACTGGAACAGCTGCGGATCGGGGTTCATACGATGAGCCCCGATGACACCGCGCTGGCTGCGCGGAACCGCGCGTGCTGCCATCGCCAGGCGTCAGCTACCAGCCGGTTCAACCCCATCCCCAATCGAGCCACTCCCGGACCAAAGCAGGCCGTCATGCGGAATCCGGTGCGCGCGACCTGCCCAAGTCTTCACGCCCCGCCCTATTTCCCTCGATATTGCACCTTGTTACAGGTCGGGTAAATACCCTGCGCCGATGGACGTCAGGTGACTTGCTTGAAAAGCTGCTGGAATTCCTCGGTGGTGTTTACCTTCGGATAGGGCTCGTCGGGCACCGGCACGCCGAGGAAACGGCACAGCGGCTCCCAACCCTCCGAGGCCTGGAACACCAGCAGCCGCTCCTTCGGGATGACCTTCTGCACGGTCTCGTTGTGGCGGTTGAAGACCGAGATCGCGTGGGCACGGTCGTCGATGTCGCCGCCGAAGGTGTCCTCGACCACCAGTTTGCGGACCATGGCGATCTGCGTGCGGATATTGGCCGGCGCCTGGGAATCGTCCATGCGCATGGCGCGGAAGATGGTGTTCTGGCAGCTGTCAAACCACTTGTCGGGATCGCGCAGGCTGAGAATAACCTTGGCGTCCGGATAGCGGTCGGCCAGTTCGCGATAGTAGTTGCAGGCCGGCCAGTCGACCGTCGCCTTGTAACCTTTGAAGACCGCGTCCCAGTCCGGCGTGCCGCCGAACACGATGTCGTGCCAGACCTGGGCGAAGCCGCCCTGGATCACTTCCATCATGTGGTAGCACGGATCGAAGCCGAGCCTCTCCAGCGCCCCCTTGAGCGACAGCGTGCCGGTGCGGCCGAAACCCGCGCCGATGACCGAAAGGGCCATGTCTTCCCCCAATTTGTTGTTATGCCCAACCTTAGCGCAGGATTCGGTGCCCGCCACATAATCCTTGGTGGCGCGCGCCGGATTGACGCATCCTGACCGGCGCGGGGAGGGAGACCCGCGCCAATCGACAAACGGGGAGAGATGCATGAGCGGACGGTTCGACCTGACGGGCAAGGTGGCGCTGGTTACCGGCGGCAGCCGCGGCCTGGGCAAGGAAATGGTGATGGCCTTCGCCGAGGCCGGCGCCGACGTGATCGTCGCCAGCCGCAAGCTGGAGAATTGCGAGGCGCTGGCCGTCGAGGTCCGGGAACGGTTCGGCCGCAAGGCGCTGGCCTATGGCGTGCATGTGGGCAACTGGAACGAGCTGGACGGGCTGGTGGATGCCGCCTATGGCGCGTTCGGCAAGGTCGACATCCTGGTCAACAACGCCGGCATGTCGCCGCTGTACCCGTCGCCCGTGGATGTCAGCGAAGCCCTCTACGACAAGGTGCTCGACATCAACCTGAAGGGTCCGTTCCGGCTCTCCGCGCTGGTCGGCGACCGCATGGCGAATGGCGCCGGCGGCTCGATCATCAACATCTCCAGCATCGCCTCGCTGCGGCCGACGGCGAACGTGATCCCTTATGCGGCGGCCAAGGCCGGCCTCAACGCCATGACCCAGGCCTATGCCTTCGCCTACGGCCCGAACGTGCGTGTCAACTGCATCTGCTGCGGCGCGTTCCGCACCGACGTGTCGAAGGCCTGGGACATGGAGGCGGCCGAGGCGCGGGCGCAGAACTATGCGCTGAAGCGCATCGGCGAGCCGAACGAGGTGGTCGGCGCGGCGCTCTACTTCGCGTCGGACGCGTCCAGCTACACCAGCGGCGCCGTGCTGACCGTGGACGGCGGCAGATGAGGACGCGCTAACGCATGGGGACGGGTCCCAGGGTCGCGATCATCGGCGGCGGCATGTCCGGCCTGTGCATGGGCATCGCGCTCCGGCAGGCCGGGCTCGAGGACTTCGTCATCTACGAGAAGGGCGCCAATGTGGGCGGCACCTGGTGGGAGAACACATATCCCGGCGTCGCCTGCGACGTGCCCTCGCACCTCTATTCCTATTCGTTCGAGCCCAACCCGGACTGGAGCCACGTCTATTCGCCGGGCGGGGAGATCCAGCAGTATTTCGAGCGTTGCGCCGGAAAATACGGCCTGTGGCCTCATATCAGGCTCGGCCGCGAAATCATCGAGGCGCGCTTCGACGAGGCCGCCAACCGCTGGCGCCTGGCCACCAGCGCCGGCGAGCACGATGACGCCGACGTGCTGGTGAGCGCCATCGGCGCGCTGCACGTGCCGAACTACCCCGACATCGACGGACTGGACGGCTTCACGGGACCCGTCCTCCATTCGGCGGCGTGGAACCAGAACACCGACCTTTCCGGCAAGCGGGTGGCCGTGATCGGCAGCGCGGCGAGCGCGGTGCAGATCGTGCCGTCCATCGTCGACAAGGCCGCGCATCTGGACCTGTTCCAGCGCACGCCCAACTGGATCATCCCGCGCCTCGACCGCGCCTATCCGGCCTCTTGGAAACGCGCGTTCCGGAGCGTCCCGTTCCTCGCCCGGCTGCACCGCTGGCAACTCTACTGGATGCTGGAGAGCCGCTGGCCTCTGTTCCTGGGCCGCAACCGCCGCAACGAGCAGGAGAAGCGGCTGGCGCTGCGCCACCTGGAAGCGCAGGTACCCGATCCGGACCTGCGGGCAAAACTGACGCCCGACTATCCGCCCGGCTGCAAGCGCATCCTGGTGTCCGACGATTTCTATCCGGCATTGACGCGGGAGAATGCGGAGCTGGTGACCGATCCCATTGCGCGCATCGCGCCCGACGGCATCCTCACTGCGGACGGCACGCTGCACCGCGCCGACGTGATCATCCTCGCCACCGGCTTCCGCACCACCGACGTGCCGAGGACCGAGATCACCGGCCGCGGCGGCCTGACCCTGCGCGAGGCCTGGAAGGACGGCATGGCGGCGCACCGGACGGTCGCCGTGCCCGGCTTCCCCAACTACTTCACCTTGCTCGGCCCGGGCAGCGGCCTCGGCCACAGCTCGATCATCTTCATGGTCGAGCAGCAGGTGCGCTACGTCCTGCAATGTATCTGGAGGCTGGTCGAGCGCCGCACCATCGAGCCGCGCCCCGACGCCGCCGCCCGGTTCGACGCCGCCATGCAGCGCGGCCTCGACGGCACCATCTGGCAGGCCGGCTGCAAAAGCTGGTACCAGGACGAGAACGGCAAGATCACCACGCTCTGGCCGCACAGCACGATCCGCTACTGGTGGGACATGCGGAAGGTGCGGTTCGGCGAGTACACGTTGAAATGAGCGCGCGAGGATCCTTCGCTATGCCACTCACCCCATTATCCGTGTCCCTGAGCTTGTCGAAGGGCCTTGCACAGGGGCTCGTGCAGGCCCTTCGACAAGCTCAGGGACACGGTGAAGTCTGGCATGGCATCACGATCAATTCCGGGGCGATCCGCCCCAACCGAAGGAGTTAATGACATGTCCACTGGCCCCATCGAAGACGTCCTCGCCATCCGCGAGCTGGTCGAGCGCTACTGCGACGCCGTGATGCTGAAGGACCCTGCGCTCTGGGCGACGACCTGGGCCGAGGACGGCGCGTCCTGGGTGATGTACGGCAATCCCATGGACGGTCGGAACTTCATCGTGTCGCGCTGGACCGAAATGATGAGCGCGGTGAAGTCGATCAGCTTCTTCCCGATGATGGTCTCGGTCGACGTCGACGGCGACACCGCCACCAGCAAGAACTACTTCAAGGAAGACATCGAGCTGCACGACGGAAGGACATACAGCTCCACCGGCTATTACAACGACGTGCTGGTGAAGCGGCACGGCCGCTGGTTCTTCAAGACGCGCACGCACACGTCGCTGCACCGGAGCGCGCAGATCTCGATCGCGACGAATCTGGAATGATCGCTGTCGAATAGCACGGTTACCGCCACCCCTTCGCCGGGATGACGGTAGAGGGTTAACGGCCACCCCTGATCGCCGGCAGGAAATACACCTCCGCCTCCTCGCCCACGTCCTCCAGCATCGCGTCCTGGTAGACGATGCCGTCGATGGCGACGGCCATGGCGTCGGACTCCAGCGCCTCGGCGATGCCGGGATAGCGTTCCTCCAGCGCCTTGATCAGGCGCAGGACGTTGCTGCCTTCGACGCGGATCTCGACCTCGCCGCCGGCGAACCGGCGGCCCAGGTCTCCGGACAGGACGACGCGCGCCAACCGACTAGCCGTTGGCCTTGGTCTTCTCGGCCGCCTCCAGCGCCGCCAGCACCTTTGGCGGCGAGAACGGCAGGTCGCGCATGCGCACGCCCGTGGCGTCGTAGATGGCGTTGGCGATGGCCGCGAGCGGCGGCACGATGGGCGCCTCGCCCACGCCGCGCACGCCGAACGGATGGTTCGGGTTCGGCACCTCGATGATCACCGCGTCGATCATCGGCAGGTCCGACGCCACCGGCATGCGGTAGTCGAGGAAGCCCGCGTTCTCCAGCCGGCCGTTCTCGTCGTGGATGTACTCCTCGTTGAGCGCCCAGCCGATCCCCTGCACGACGCCGCCCTGCATCTGGCCTTCGACATAGGACGGATGCACCGCCTTGCCGGCATCCTGGAACGCGGTGTAGCGCAGGATGGTGATCTTGCCGGTCTCGCGGTCCACTTCCAGGTCGCACAGATGGGTGGTCAGCGACGGGCCGGCGCCGGCCGCGTTGATCGAGGCGTGGCCCATGATCTGGCCGCCGGTCTTGGCCGCCTTCTGGGCGATCTGCGAGATGGTCAGCGAGCGGTTGCCGTTCATCTCCTGGGCCGCGCCGTCGCGCCAGCCCACCTGGTCCACCTCGATGTCCCACATCTTGGCCGCCCGCTCGCGCATCTGGCGCACGGCGTCCTCGGTCGCCTGCACCACGGCCATGCCGGTGGCGAAGGTGACGCGGCTACCGCCAGTGACGTCGTTGAAGGCGATGGCGGTGGTGTCGACGATGGACGGGCGTACCTTTTCGGCGGCGATGCCCAGCACTTCGGCGCACATCATGGCCAGCGAAGCGCGGGAGCCGCCGATATCGGGGCAGCCCTCGACCAGCGAGATGGTGCCGTCGCGGTTGACGACGACCGTGGCCGCCGACTGGCCGCCGATATTGATCCAGAAGCCGCTGGCGACGCCGCGTCCCTGGTTCGGGCCCAGATTGGCCTTGTAGTGCGGATGGTTCTTCGCCGACGACAGGCATTCGATGCCGCCCAGCGGGCCATAGGTCGGGCCATAGGGCGACTTGGAGCCCTCGACCGCCGAGTTCTTCGCCCGGAAGTCGATGGGGTCCATCTTCAGCTCATGGGCCAGCTCGTCGAGCACCGTCTCGAACGCGAATGCGCCGTTGGGCGCGCCCGGCGCGCGGTAGGCGTGGACCTTCGCGATGTTGACGACCACGTCATAGCCGGTGATCGACAGGTTCGGGATGTCATAGGGCGCCGAGCAGAACATCACCGCCGCGCCAACCGGCGAGCCGGGGAACGCGCCGGCCTGGAACTTGATGACCACTTCCGCCGAGGTAATGGTGCCGTCCTTCATGGCGCCGATCCTGGCGGTCATGGAACTGCCCGAATGCGGGCCGGTGGCGCGCAGCACCTCGCCGCGGCTCATGGTCATCTTCACCGGCCGGCCCGATGCCTTGGACAGCATCAGCGCCAGCGGCTCCAGATAGACCGTGGTCTTGCCGCCGAAGCCGCCGCCGATCTCGGCCGGGATCACCTTGAGCGACGAGGCTTCCATGCCCAGCATGGTGATGCACAGGTCGCGGATGACGAACTGGCCCTGGCTGGAGCACCAGACCATGGCCTGGCCGTCCTCGGCATAGTTGGCGACGCAGCCCTGCGGTTCGATGTAGCCCTGGTGCACCGCCTTGGTGGTGTAGGTCCGCTCGATGACAATGTCGGCCTCGGCGAAGCCCTTTTCGATGTCGCCCTTGCTGACGACGATGCGCTTGGCGATGTTGGACGGCGTCTCCGGCCTAGGCTCGACACCCTCGGTGAAGAGGTCGTCATGCAGTAGCGGCGCATCCGCCTTCATGGCCTCGTCCACGTCGATGACGTGGGGCAGGACTTCGTACTCGATCTCGATCAGGCCGAGGGCCTCGCGGGCGACGGCTTCCGAGATGGCGGCGACGGCGGCGACCGGATGGCCGTCATAGAGCACCTTGTCGCGGGCCAGCAGGTTCTTCGCCAGATGCTGGGTATTGATCGCCGACTCGCCGGCCTGGGTAACGCCCGGCGGCGGCAGCGGCAGGTCGGCGCCGGTGATGACGGCCTTCACACCCGGCAGGGCGCGCGCCTTGTCGGTGTTGATCGAGAGCACCTTCGCATGGGCGTGCGGGCTGCGCAGGACGCGGCCCCACAGCATGCCGGGCAGCGTGAAGTCTGAGGCGTAGTTGGCGCGGCCGGTCACCTTGTCGGGACCGTCATGGCGGATGGGACGCGTGCCGACGACGCGCAGGTTCTTCTGTTCGTAGGTCATGCGGGTTGCCCTTTCATCTCGGCGGCCGCGTGCTGGACGGCGCGCACGATCTTGTCATAGCCGGTGCAGCGGCACAGATTGCCGGCCAGCCAGTAACGGATCTCGGTTTCGGACGGGTCGGGATTGCGATCGAGCAGGGCCTTGGCGGCGACGATGAAGCCGGGCGTGCAAAAGCCGCACTGGAGCGCGGCGTCCTCGAGGAACGCCTGCTGCACCGGATGCAGCCGGTCCGGCGCGCCGATGCCCTCGATGGTGGTGACCTGCTTGCCGGTCGCCTCGACCGCCAGCATCAGGCAGCCGCAGACGAGGCGGCCGTCGACGATGATCGAGCAGGCGCCGCAATCGCCGGTGCCGCAGCCTTCCTTGGTGCCGGTCAGGCCCATGGTGTTGCGCAGCACGTCGAGCATGGTCTCGGCGGTGTCGCAGAGGAACTCGACGGGATCGCCGTTGACCGTGGTGGATACATGAGACTTGGCCATCAGCGCGCTCCCTTCGCCCGTTCATAGGCGATCAGCGCCGCCCGCTTCGCCAGCACCCCGACCACCTTCCGGCGGTAGTCGATGGTGCCGCGCTTGTCGTCGATCGGCCTGGCGGCGGCGCCCGCCGCTTCGGCCAGCTTTGCCAGCACGGCCTCGTCGAGCGTCGTGCCGACGAGGAACGATGCATCCAGCACCAGCGGCGTCGGCGCCACTGCGCCGATGCCGACGCGGGCATCGGCGATGGTGCCGTCTTCGGCCAGCGTCAGGCTGACGGCCGCACCGGCCACGGCGATGTCCATCTCGGTGCGCGGGATCAGCCGCAGATAGGCGTCGGCCGAGCTCGCCGGGCGCTTCGGCAGCAGGAACGAGACGACGATCTCACCGCTGGCCAGCGAGGTCTTGCCCGGACCGGTGGCGATCTGCTCGACCGGGATCGACCGCTTGCCGCCAGGGCCGACGATCTCGGCGATGGCGCGCGCCGCGATCAGCGCCGGCGTGGTGTCGGCGGCCGGGGAGGCGTTGCACACATTGCCGCCCAGGCTGGCACGGCCTTGAACCTGGGTCGATCCGATCAGGCCGGCCGCCTCGGTCACGCCGGGCCACGCGCGCACCAGCGCCTCATGGTCGGTGATCTCGGCGCCGGACACCGCCGCGCCGATGCGAAATCCGTCGGCGGTTTCGGAGATCGTGCGCAAGCCGGCGATGTTCTTGATGTCGATGACGGCGGCGGGCGACGCAGCGCCCGATCGCAGCTGCACCAGCAGATCGGTGCCGCCCGCGAGAACGCGCGCGCCGCCGATCGATGCCAATGCCGCCACGGCCTCGTCAATGGAGGCTGGTGACTGATACTGCATGAAACCTTCCCTGAGCTGTCGAACCGCGTCATCCCCGGCGCGGTGATTTTGCGCGAAGAAAACGACCGGCGCGTGACCGGTCGCTTCCCTTGCTGAAGATTATGAGTGACTTTTCATCGCCGGATCAAGTGGCGTCCATGGCGGCCGCCGGTTCGCGCAGCGGCGCCTCGCGGTCGGCCTGCCGCTTGAAGTAGCCGGCAAGCGCCTTGGCGAGGCGGTTGGCGCGCTTCTCGCCGAGCGCCTCCGGTGCCGCCTGGACCGCAGCCTGCGCCCTGTCGATCAGTGCGCGCAGCCGCCGGTTCTCGGCCTCCAGCGCCGCCATCTCGGGATAATGGGCCGGCGCGTGCCACACACGGTCCAGCTCCTTGGCGATCGACGCCGAAAGCTCTTTCCAGGGCTCACCCTCAACCTGCCGCGTTTCCTGCTCGATGGCCGCGAGCATGAGGCGCTGGTCGGCGATGTCGGACCAGACGATTTCGCCCTCGCGCTCGACGCGCACCGCGAGCTGGTCGAGACCGGCGATGACGCCCTGCACATGGGCCGCCGTCTCGCCGGCCGACGGCAGGACGCGCTGGCGAAGGGTTTTGGCAAGGTCTTCGATGAGTGCCCTGGTTGTCGTTTTCATGCGCATGGACCCCACCATGCGGCCTTCCGGCCGAAACCCGCCGACAAGGGACGATCCGTGCCCGACTGGATCATCTTGGCCTCCTTACGGAGCCGCCCGAGGCTCCATGAATATGCAATGGATTATCGGGTCGGTCCCGCTGCGCGGCAATGGGAAAAGTCGGCAACGGAACCGGCAGGCCACTCAGCCGGCGAGCGCGGCCGCGAGTTCATCGAGCGCCGTCACCTCCGAATAGCGGGATGAATGCCGCTCCAGCACGCGCCGCCATGACGGGTCCGGCATGGAACCGTAGCAGATGATGTCGTCGCATCGATCCACGGGGAGGCCATGCGCCACGATCGGCTTTGGATCGCAGATGATCACGATGCGCGCGGCGCGGGGATTGCGGAGGACCTGCAGGGTCTGCTCGAAGGGGAGCGCGTTCGGCCGGTCCGCGGCATCCGCGGGCGCGGCGAACGGCGTGTTGCCCACGCCGCAGCGCCCGCCGATCACCCAGCCGCTATCCGGCTGGATGGGCACCACGGCGTGCAGATCGGCGTGAAGTGCCTGGTCGCAGAGTATCAGCGTGACGGGTATGCGACCCGGTTCATCGCCCAGGACCAAGCTTCCGACCGCCTCGGGAGCCACTCCCGTCATCACAGGGACCCGCAGCGCGGGCGTGGTGTTGATCTCGATGACGGCGCCTTGCTCGATATAGGACCGGCTGATGTCGTCGGTCATGAAATCGATGCCGCAGATCGAGAAGCCGAAAGCATCGGCCAGGAATTCCGCCATCCGGACAATGTCCGGATGAGCGTCGTCGGTGACGTTGGCGTAGAAGGCGCCGGTCACCATCAGCGGCACCTTGCGAAGGTTGATCCTGCGCCCAGCCGGAACGATGTCCGCGAGATCGACCGCCTGGCGCCGCAACTCGGCATGAAAATCCTCGTCGAGAGGAGTCTCGCCGACGAACGCGCCCGGCCGCTGTGCCGCGGCGATCGCGGCGTTCCGATCCTCGACGAGGTCGGCAAGGGTCCGCACCCCATCGCCGATGACATGCGGTGCGTCGCGCCGGATGACCCAGGCGACCTTGCCCCGGACAACCAGGATGCGGTGAACATCGCCGGGAATATGTCGCTCGATCATGACCGGGGCGGCGCTGTACTTGCGCGCGAAGTGGAACGCCTTGCGAAGGCCGGACATGTCGGTGACTCTCAGTGTCACGCCCTCGCTGCGGTCCCTGTCGGTCGGCTTGACCACGCAGGGCCAGGAAATGCGGCGAGCCGCTTCTTCGAGATCCTGTTCGCCATCGACCAGCACATGCGGAACGACCGGCGCGCCCAAAGCCTCGAACACGGCTTTGGCGAACTGCTTTCTGCCAGCCAGCCGGCCGCCAACCAGCGACTCACTCGTCGAAACGGACTCGAAGAACACTCGACCATTCTTGCCCCAGCCATATTGCCACAACCTCTGAAACGGGAGCAGCTGCAGGTAGGGGATCCCCCTGCTGTGCGCTCCCTGCATCAGGATCTTGGCCTGGTAATCGGGGTGATGCTGGCGGCACAACCGCCACAAGGCGGCGAAATGATGTGTTATACCAACCTGCGGTGAGGCTGACTCGCGTCAGGGATTCCCAAACTGACGAAAGTCTGAATCAATGGCGTCCTGCATTTGGAGGGCGTGACCATGGGATCAGCGATCGGCTTGCGGGATGATTTTGACGGGGTGGCGTTGCGGCG
>CAMDTB010000047.1 GCA_945907245.1 Rhizobium sp. Q54 | reverse complement strand
TGCCGCCATCGATGCCGATCCGCACGCATACGACGCACGCATCGCCGCCAACCAGGCCGCACTCGAGGCAGCGGGGCACTGGGGCGTGCCGACCATGGTGTTCGAGGGCGAGCCGTTCTTCGGCCAGGACAGGATCGACGTGCTCGAATGGCGCCTCAAACAGCGTGGGCTGGCGGCCCGGGCATGAATCGCCGCCGGATGAGATGGTCGAGGGATAGCGCGCCCGGCCCCCTGAACAGGATGAACCCCAGCGCGGCGGCCCAGCCAAGATGGGTCATCCAGGCTTCCGGATAGACGAACGCCTGGATGACCGCGGTCATCCCCAGCAGGGCGGCGGCGCTGAGCCGGGACGCCAGGCCGACGATCAGCAGCAGCGGGAACAGGTGCTCGGCGTAGGTGGCCAGGTGCGCCGCGACGGGCGGGGGAATCAGCGGCAGGGCATATTCGTACTCGAACAGGAAGTATGTGCTGTCCGTCACGGTCAGCACGCCCTCGACCTTGGTGCGCCCCGACAGCAGGAACACCGCGGCGATGAACAGGCGCGCGGGCGTCGCCAGCACGGTTTCGAGGGAAACCCGGTCCAGGGTGTGGATCGCGCAAACGGCCAGCTGACGGAGTCGGCTCCCCGGTCGCATCGTCGTGGCGGCGAGGTCGGTCATGTGCGGGTCTCCAGATGGGCATGGGTGAAGGCGCCGTGGGCGATCAACGCGGCGAGTTCGGCGGGGAGCGCGTCGGCGCCGGGCAGGCTGGCGGCGGCCTCGATCGACCGGCCGAGCGGCAGGCCGTCGCCGAGCGCCCCGAGAACGGCAAACCCGGCTTCGGTCACCCGCCGGACGTGCACGTCGGCATCGGGACGGATGATCAGCAGGTGCTCGGCATGGCCGGCGATCGTCATCGGCGCCGGATCGTCCTGAAGGTTCGCCTGCCAGACGTCGAGGACGGCGAATGGGGCGGACAACAGGCGGACCGAGGGGTGTAGCGTCAGGCACAGCGCATCGCCATGTCGGTCGGCCAGCGCGTGGAGCAGGCCGGCATCGAGCGGAGGCGCGTCGGCGGCGTGGAAGGCGTCGCGGTGGAGGAACTCGAGCGCCGCGACATCGGGCAGGTAAGGCAGCGACGCGGCCGGCTCGAACGCCCGAAGAAATACGGGAAACTCCCGCCCGAACCCGATCAGCGTCCCCGCGCGGCTGGGATGCGCTTCGACGAAACAGCCCGCCGCGAAGCGGAAGAAGGCGTCGTCGACGATCCGGCGGGTTGCGGGAAAGACGTCGGCGAGCGCATCGGCGAACCGGCTGTGGACGTTGTTGCGGTAGATGGCGAGGGACGCGGACGGCGGGACGCCCGGCGCCACCATGCCCTCCAGGCCGTTCTGGCCGGGCTCGCTGGCCTGGAGGCAGGCGCTGAACTGGTCCTGGAGCTCAGCCAGCGAGAGCATGGGACTGCTCCCGGGCGTGCATGATCGTATCGGCGTGCCTGGCTTCCGCCAGCAGCACCGGCAGGTCGGGTACGTTCGTGTCCCACTCGATCAGCGTCGGGCGCGGCCCGATTCGCCGGACCGTCTCCCGGTACAGCAACCAGACCTCGTCGCGGACCCGGCTGCCATGGTCGTCGATCAGGATCTCCCGGTCGCCGACTATGATCCCGGCATGGCCGGCAAGGTGGACTTCCCCGACCAGGCCGGCGGGGATCGCCGAAAGCCAGGCGCGGGGGTCGAAGCCGTGGTTCCGGGCTGAAACGTGCACGTTGTTGATGTCGAGAAGCAGCAGACAGCCGCTCCGGCGCGCCAGTTCGACCATGAAGTCGTTTTCGGGAATGGCGGACCAGGCAAAGCGCAGGTAGCTCGACGGGTTCTCCACCAGCACCTGGCGGCCGAGCGCGTCCTGCATCTCGGCCACATGGCCGGCGAGCACGGCGAGGCTCTCCTCGGTATAGGGCAGCGGCAGCAGGTCGTGGTGGGCGATACCGGCATGGACCGACCAGGCCACATGCTCGGAGACCAGAGCCGGGGAATAGCGATCGACCAGCGCGCGCCACCGGGCAAGATGGTCCCGGTCGAGCGGCCCGGCGCCGCCGAGCGATAGACCCACGCCATGGAACGACAGCGGATAGTGGCCCGCCAGCGCCTCCAGGTAGCGGTGGGGCGGGCCGCCGTCTCCCATGTAGTTTTCCGGATGGACCTCGAGGAACGACAGGGATGGCCTGGTCTCGAGCAGCGCCCGGTAATGTGACGCCTTGAGCCCGATGCCGGTCGAAGCCGGCACCGGGCCCATGCCACGCGAAAACGAGGTGTCGTGGCGCGGCGCCATGGATCAGGCCTTGGGCAGGTGAGCGTCGGACGGCTCGAGGCTGCCCATGCCGTGCGGCGTCTTGATCGTCGCGCAGGTGCCCTTGGGCACCAGTTTCCAGGCATTCGACTGATGGTCGATCTTGGACGAGCCGGCGCAGCTGGTGCCTTCGCCGGCCTTGCAGTCGTTCTTGCCGGCCATGGCGACGCCATAGCACTTTTCCATGTCGGCCTTGTCGCCGGCCATCGCCGATGTGGCGCCTCCCAGCGAAAGGGCCAATGCGGCAGCGGCAAGCAGCGTCGAGCGCGAAGTGGTCTGGGCGGTCATGTGAGTGTTTCCCTTGATGAGGTGTACAGCGCCGCCGGTATCGAAGCACCGCCGACACCACCTATTCGCGCGGCGGCGCGCGGCGGTTACAGCCTTTGGGAAAAAAGGTGGTGGCCGACGGTTGAACCTGAATTCGGGGCGGCGCGATCGATCCGCGCTTGGGCGGGCTCACTTCGCTCTGCAGGGTGTCGTTGCGCAGTGGCCAAAGCCGTTGGATCAGCACCAGCCGTGCTGATATCGTGCAGGCGGCGGCGTTCCTGAAAGAGCACGAGCGGGACTGAAATGGCGGACTCTCAGCTTCCCAATCCAACCGGTCTCGACGCCTACAAGCCCGCTACGATCGCAACGCTGGTGGAAGAGGTTGGGGTCGCCAAGGCGAACCTTCCCCTCGTGCCGCTGATCACCCTCGCCGTTCTCGCCGGCGCCTTCATTGCGCTGGGCGCCGCCGCCTATACCATGGCAATGACGGGCGCAGATCCGCTGGCAGGGCCGGACAGGCTGTTGGGCGGCCTGGCGTTTTCTCTCGGCCTTATCCTCGTGGTGGTCGCCGGCGCCGAGTTGTTCACCGGCAACGCACTGATGACCATCGCGCTTGTTGACGGGCGCATATCCATGCGCGCACTGCTGAGGAATTGGCTGGTGGTCTATGCCGGGAACCTGGCCGGCGCCGGACTTGTTGCCGTGGCGATGGCCGCGACCGGACTGCTCGATGGTCCGATGGGCGCAGTGGCGGAGAAGATCGCCGTGGCCAAGGCGGGGCTGTCGCCGGTAGAGGCGTTTGCGCGAGGCGTGCTGTGCAACGTGCTGGTTTGTCTCGCGGTATGGCTCGCCATCGCGGCGCGGGACGTAACCGGCAAGTTCCTGGCCGTCATCTGGCCCATCTCGGCGTTCGTGTTGCTCGGTTTCGAGCATTCGGTGGCGAACATGTACCTGATTCCCCAGGGCTGGCTGGCCGGCGCTCCAGTCAGCGGCATGGATTTCGCCCGCAATCTGGTGCCGGTGACATTGGGGAACATTGTCGGCGGCGCAGGCGGCGTCGCCATGGCGTATTGGCTGGCCTATCGCCGCCCGTCCCCATCGCGCGGTCCCTGAAATGAAACGGGCGGCCATCCGGGCCGCCCGCCATGACACGTCACGCTTTCAGGCGGCGTGGCCCAGCATCCGCTGCAGGTCGTCGCGGGCGATGCCGGTAGGCTGCAGCGCGAACTTGTCCTGCAGCAGCGCCATTACCTCGGGCGTCAGGTAGGTGGGCAGGGTGGGGCCAAGGTGGATGTTGCGAACGCCCAGGTAGAGCAGCGTCAGCAGCACGGCGGTTGCCTTCTGCTCGAACCAGGAGATTGCCAGCGACAGCGGCAGGTCGTTCACCGAGCAGTCGAGCGCCTTCGACAGGGCGAGCGCCACCTGGATCGCCGAATAGGCGTCGTTGCACTGGCCCATGTCCAGCACCCGCGGGATGCCGCCGATGTCGCCAAGATCCTCGCCGTTGAACCGGAACTTGCCGCAGCCCAGGGTGAGGATCAGGCTGTCTTTCGGGGTTTCCATGGCCAGGTCGTGGAAGTAGTTGCGGCCAAGCCTGGCGCCGTCGCAGCCGCCGATCAGGAAGATATGGCCGACGTCGCCGCGGCCGATCATCTCCAGCAGCGTGCCGGCCACGCCCATCACCGTGTTGCGCGCGAAGCCAGCCATGATCGTCTTTTCCGGCGCGTCTTCGGTAAACCCCGGCAGCTCGAGCGCGCGGGTGACAACGGCCGAGAAGTCCCTGTCGTCGAGGTGGCGGACGCCTTTCCAGCCAACCGGGCCGCAGGTGAACAGGCGGTCGGCATAGCCACGGGTTTCCGGATCGATCAGGCAGTTCGAGGTCATCAGGATCGCGCCGGGAAATGCCGCGAACTCACGCTGCTGATCCTGCCAGGCATGGCCGTAGTTTCCGGCGAGGTGCGGGTAGGCCTTGAGCCCGGGATAGGTGTTGGCGGGGAGGAGTTCGCCATGGGTATAGACGTTGATGCCCATGCCCTGGGTCTGCTCCAGGATGGCCTCGAGTTCCACGAGGTCGTGTCCGCTGACCAGTATGCACCTGCCCCTGCGCGGCGACATGCGCACCTGGGTCGGCTCGGGATGACCGAAACGCGTGGTGTGGGCCTCGTCGAGCAGCGCCATGACGTCGTGGTTCAGGGCGCCCAGCTGCATGGCCTGCTCCGTCAGCTCTCCCACATCCGTGGGACCGCTGGCGAGGAACGCGCCGACACCGTGGATGCGCGCGAGGATATCGTCCCGCATTCGTCCCGCGATCCGCGCGTGCTCGGCATAGGCCGCGCAGCCCTTCAGGCCGTAAAGCAGCAGCTCGCGTAGCCCGGTCACGGTCGGCCCGACCCTGTCCAGATCCTTGACCAGCGAGGCCATCGGCGCCGCCAGCAGCAGCTCCTCGCGGGTCGCGCCGGGTTGCCAACGCGCCGCCGCAGGCACGGAGTCGGCGGTCAGCCCGCGGTCGCGGCAGGCAGTTTCATACAGGCGGCGCGCGCCATCGCGCATCGCCAACGCCTGGCCGATCAGGCCGACGAAGAAGTCGTCGTCGAAGTTCACGTTGGTCAGCGTGGTGAAATAGGCGCCCGGCATGAAACTGTCGACGGCCGGATCGACGGCGCCCAGCCGCCGTGCCCGATCGGCATAGGTCGAGATGCCTTGCAGGACCATGATGAGTACGTCCTGAAGATTGGCTGTGGCTTCGGTCTTGCCGCAGTTGCCGGCGCGCACCTGGCAGCCGCCCGGCTTGGTCTGTTCACACTGGATGCAAAACATGAAATGTCCCCGTCGCGTCTCCACGGCGATCTTGCCGCGCATTCAGCATCACGCGCACTCAGGCGGGACCCGTTGATCCGAATCAAAAGATGTAAAATAAATATATCTTATGGGGCCGACTCCTGCGTGCTGGCGACAGTGTTCGCCGCCGTCGACCGGGGCTACCGAGTCTATCTGGTGACCGACGCGGTCTGCAGTTCGTCGGACGAAGGGCACGACGCGCTGCTCGGCCTCTATCATCGCCGCTACAGCCAGCAGATCCAGACCATCACCGCCGCCGAGGTGCTGGAAAGCTGGCGATTCTAGCGCCCCGCGAGGAAGCGCTCGACGCCTTTGCGATCGAACAGGTGTTCGCGGCCGGGAAGATCTCGCAGCACGCCGTCCAGCCGCACGCGCCACGCCGCCAGCGCGCTGCGCGCTCCATCCGGATCGTCGCGGATCAGCGGGCGGATGACGCCCAGGTCGCGGCCCAGCGCGGGCAGCGCGTCCGACGCCTCGGGTGCGGCGGGAAAGCGTTGCGCCAGCCGGCCCAGCGCCAGATTCAGCGACCGCAGCACGAAATCGGCGGCCTTGCGGTCGTCCCGGTCCATGGTGGCGAGCAGGACGGCATAGGTGCCGGCCAGTTCGCGGGCGGCATGATCGAAGGTAAGCGGCATCGACGGCTCCCCGGGGCAGGCGGCCGGCGTGAGCGCCGCCACATAGGCGACGAGGCCCTCGGCGACGGCGGGCGCCGGCTCCTGGCCCTGGAACTCGTCGACCATCACCGAATGCACGAAGCCGGGCAGATCATGGGCCGGGCGCACCGTACCGAAGCTGGCCTTCGCGGCGATGCCGGTCAGGTCCGGGATCGGTACCGGGTTCGCCGTGTCGTCGCCCCGCGTCTGGCTGAAGATACCCGAGGTGACGTCGGCGGTCCCCGGCGCGCCGGACACGCCGGCGATGAAGAATGCCGGGTTGCCGTGTCCGTTGCGGTGGCAGGTGTCGCAGGACATGCCGGTGCGCGCCGCAAGCCCGCCCAGCAGCGCGGGCGACCGGAACGCCACCTGTCCCAGCGACACGCGCCACGCCTGTTCGGGATCGCCAGGCATGGCCAGACATTCGGCGGGCGCGGTGGTCAGTTCCACCGCCCGGTCCGCGTCCGGCGACAGCCAGTTCAGGTCGTCCAGCGCCACGGCGGGCGCGGCGGCCGCCGTAGCGGCCAGCAATGGCAACAGCAGCCTAGTTCGCGCCAACCACCACCGCCTCGATCCTGTCGGCCAGCATCTCCCGCTCGGTGCAGCCATAAGGGCACAGCCGGTCGAGGGTGGCGAGCTGGGCGCGGGCCTTGTCCATCTGCCGCAGCTCGACGAACAGTTCGCCCAGATATTCATGGGCGCCGCGATGGCCCGGGTCGAGCGCCAGCGCCTGCTCGTAATACGCCAGCGCCTCGCTGAACCGGCCCAGCTTGCGGCTGGAATAGCCTAGATAGTTCAGCACGTCGGCGTTCGGGCCGATGGCGGCGCCCAGCGTCTTCAGGCCGGCGATGGCCTCCTCGAACCTGCCGCCGTTGATCAGAGCCACGGCGTCCATATAGGCGGCGCGCGGCTCGGGCCGCGGCGCGAACAGCAGCGACTGCGGCGCCGGTGCGGCGGCCGGCGCGCTGCCTTCCACCGCCGCCTTCAGCCCGTCGCGTGCGGTGATCAGCGCGGGCGCGCATGTGTCGCCGCAGGCCTGCGCCTTGGCGTTGAGCGCGTCCAGTGCCTGCTGGGCCTCGGCCTTCTTGCCGAGCGCGATGTAGGAGCGGCCGAGCTGGTCGTAGGCGCCGTACTGGTAGTCGTCGTACTTGATCGCCCTTTCCAGGTACTTCACGGCGTCATCATGCTTGCCGTTCCCAGCCTTGGCGACACCCATGTAGTAGTTGGCTTCAGGGTTCTTGGGCACCGCGCCCAACACGGTCTTGAACTGGCGTTCGGCCTTCCTGTAATCGCCGGCCTGCAGCGCGGCGACTCCGTCGGCATAGGCCTTGTTGGGATCGGGACCCGACGGCGCGGCGCCGCCGGAGCTGCCGCCGCTCGAGCCGCCGCCGGCGGCGAACGCGGCTGGGGTTGCGAGGGCGATCATTATGATGATCGCCGAGACGATTCGAAACAGGCCCATGCCCTTGCTCCTCTCCCTTGATCGCGGCGGAATGGTGAACCCTGGCCGACATGTGGACAAGCCGCATATTGGCACCGATAGGTAATTGCGCACCACTGGCGACGCACATTTCACTGGAAAAGGAAGCATAACGCGCGTCATGCTTGGAACTGGTTCCGCCTCGGCGGGTCCGTCACGAAACGGGAGAAATTCATGTCGTCACCGCTCTATCTGCACGTCACCCTCAAGGTCCGCATGGACGGCTACAAGCGCTTCTGCGAGGGCATGGCCAAGCAGGTGCCGATCATCGAGAGCTATGGATGGAAACTGGTCGGCGCGTGGGTCACCACGGTCGGCCGCCTGCATACGGTCATCGACATCTGGGAAATCCCCGACGCCAACGCCTATGCCGAGGTGATGAAGAAGGTAGCCGAGCGCCCCGACTATCCGGCGTTCTGGAAGCTGCTCGAGGAGACGCTCGAGGAGGAAGTGGTCACCATGGTCCAGAAAGTGTCCTACGCCCACTGAGCGCGGCGCTCAGATCAGCCGCAGCCGCATGGCCTGGGCGACGGCGTGGGCGCGGGTCTCTACACCCAGCTTGGTCTTCAGATTGGCCACGTGATAGTTCACCGTGCGCTCGGCGATCTCCATGATCTCGGCGATGTCCTCGGTGGACTTGCCGTGACTCAGCCAGCTCAGGATCTCGATCTCCCGGTCGCTCAGCGACGGCGTGCCCTCGCCGCCGCCCGCCGTCAGCTGGCACCAGGTCTCGTGCGCCTGGTTGCATAGCGCCGGCAGCAGCATCTCAGCATGGTCGAAGTGATCCTTGCCCAGCGCCTCGTAGTCCGCCTTGGTCGGGGTCACCGCGAACAGGCCCATGTAGTTGGTCTGGTCCCGCACCGGAAAATGCCAGGCCGGTGAATGGATGCCGAAATCCTTCAGGCCGACGAAGATGTCGCTGGCCCACGACCCGTCGTCGCCGATGTCGGTGCGGCGGACCGGGGTGGTCCTGTTGATGATGTGGGCGATCAGCGGGTCGCGGACGGAGACGCTGGAATCGGCCCAGACGCGGCGGATCTCGTCCGGATAGGTCGAGCAGATCATGTACAGGCGGGGCTGGCTGACGTCGATCTGGGAATATATGAAATGGGAAAAGCCGAGCATCTGGATAATCTTCTGGAACCGCTTGCCCAGCGTCACCTCATCCGGCGACGTCCGGATGAAGTCGATGAGCGAACCGTTCGACTCCACCGCCGGAATGGGTGGGAGCCTCTCAACCTGAATCTGTCTCAAAATAACCCTCGGTAAACGTGTTCCGCGCCAGTTATGGCGCGATTAGTCGGAAACAGCCTGATAGGTCCGGCGCTGGAAAATGAACAGCAGTTCCTGATGGTTGGCCATGAAGTCGGAGGCTCCTACCTTGAACATGTTCACCAGCTCCCACGCCGATCCGTGCTCAACATAGAATTCATCGAGCATTTTTTCCAGCCTCCGGGACTGATTCTGCACGGAGCCGGCGGCCAACGCCACCAGGACCCGGTGTTCGATGCGCAGCCTCGGCTGCTCCCTGACCGATGACACAGACTTAGCGACGGCCATTTCCGGCTACCCCGACCTCATGCTCCGGGCCGCTTTTTCCACGGCGTTCCCACCCGTGAATAGGACACGACAAAATTCGGGTGAGGGGAACTGTAAGAAGTTGCAGTAGGTCGCGTGACGGCGCCCTACATGGCGCTGATGCCGCCGTCCAGCACCAGCTCGGAGCCGGTCATGAACTTCGATTCGTCCGACGCCAGGTAGACTACGCCCCAGGCGACGTCGTCGGGTTCGCCCACTTTGCCCAGCGGGATCTGGCGGCCCAGCTTCCCGAGCGCCTCCTCACGCGGCATGTTGACGGCGATGTCGTCGAGGATCGGCGTGTCGACGAATGCCGGGTGCACCGAGTTGCAGCGCACGCCCGGCGCCTTCCTCGCGCAATGCAGCGCGACCGACTTGGTCAGGTGCCGGACGGCGGCCTTGGCCGAGTTGTAGGCCGGCACGTTGTGACCGGCGACGATGCCGGCGATCGACGAGATGTTGACGATGGCGCAGCCGCGCTCCGGCGTCGCCGCGGCGCGCAGATAGGGCACCGCGTATTTGCATCCCAGGAACACGCTGTCCAGGTCGATGGCGTGCACCCGCTTCCACTCGGCGAATTCGGCCTGCTCGATGTTGCCCACCGAGCCGATGCCCGCATTGTTCACCAGCACGTGGATGGCGCCGAATTTCTCCGCCGCCGTCTTCAGCACCTCCTGCCAGCGCGCCTCGTCGGTGACGTCGTGCTGCAGGGCGAGGCTACCGGGGATTTCCGCCGCTATCCTCTCTACCGCCGCCAGGTTGATGTCGGTCAGCACCACGCTGGCGCCTTCCTGCGCCAACCGCCGCGCGATGGCCGAGCCCAGCCCGCCGGCCGCGCCGGTGACGATCGCCACCTTGCCGGCGACCCGGCCTTGCCTGTTATTCATCGCTGTTCCCCGACAGAATTAATGCGCTTCGTCCCAGTTGCCGCCGATGCCGACGCCGACAGTCAGCGGCACAGACAGGTTCACCGCCGGCGCGGCCGCGTCTTCCATCACCGTGCGGACAAGGTCGCCCGCCGCGCCGAGTTCGCTTTCCGGCACCTCGAACACCAGTTCGTCATGGACCTGCAGCAGCATCTTCGTTTGCAGCCGAGCCGTGTCCAGCGCGCCGGGCATGCGCACCATGGCGCGGCGGATGATGTCGGCGGCCGAGCCCTGGATCGGCGCGTTGATCGAGGCGCGCTCGCCGAACTGGCGCATCGCCGGGTTCTTGTCGTTGATCGACCTGACGTGCACCCGGCGGCCGAACAGGGTGGTGACGTAGCCCTTCTCCCGCGCGCCGGCGATGGTCTCGTCCATGTAGGCGCGGATTCCCGGGAAGCGCTCGAAATAGCGCGTGATGTAGGCCTTGGCCTCGCTCTGTGGAATGGATAGCTGGCGCGCCAGGCCAAACGCCGAGATGCCGTAGATGATGCCGAAATTGATCGCCTTGGCGCGGCGGCGCTGCTCGGGCGGCATGCCTTCCAGAGGTATGCCGAGAACCTCGGACGCGGTCATGGCGTGGATGTCGAGGCCGTCGGCGAACGCCTGCTTCAGCGCCGCGATGTCGGCCATGTGCGCGAGGATGCGCAGTTCGATCTGACTGTAGTCGGCCGACATCAGCTTGTGGCCGTCCTTCGGAATGAACGCCTGCCGGATCTTGCGGCCTTCCGCGGTGCGGATCGGGATGTTCTGCAGATTGGGCTCGGTCGACGACAGCCGGCCCGTCGTCGTCGAGGCCATGGAATAGCAGGTATGGATGCGCTGGGTGACCGGGTCGATCTGCAGCTGCAGCGAGTCGGTGTAGGTACTCTTCAGCTTGGACAGCTGCCGCCAGTCGAGCACGCGGGCCGGCAGGTCGTGGCCCTGCGCCGCCAGATCCTCGAGCACGTCGGCGCCGGTCGAGCGGGCGCCCGACTTGCCGGCGCGGGTGCTGGCGCCCAGGTTGAGCTCGTCGAAGATCAGCTCGCCCAGCTGCTTGGGCGAGCCGATGTTGAACTCGCGCCCGGCCAGCCGGTAGATCTCCTTCTCCAGCGCCGCCATGCCGTCGCCGAATTCCTTCGACAACGCCACGAGCTTGTCCCGGTCGACCTTGATGCCCTCGCGCTCCATGGCGCCCAGGATCGGCGACAACGGCCGCTCCAGCGTCTCGTAGACAGTGACCAGATGCTCCTGCGCCAGCCTCGGCTTCAGTGCCTGGTGCAGCCGCAGTGTGACGTCGGCGTCCTCGGCGGCGTAGGCGGTCGCCTTGTCGATGGGCACCCGGTCGAACGTGACCTGGTTCTTGCCGCTTCCCGCGACGTCGGCGAACTTGATGGTCTTGTGGCCCAGATGCAGCTCCGACAGTTCGTCCATGCCGTGGCCGTGCGCGCCGCCCTCCAGCACGTAGGAGATCAGCATGGTGTCGTCGATGGGCGCGACCGCGATGCCTTCCTTGGCGAACATCACCGCGTCGTACTTGATGTTCTGGCCGATCTTCAGCACGCCCGGGTCCTCGAGCAGCGGCTTGAGCCGCGACAGCACCGCCCGCTTGTCGAGCTGCTGCGGCCGGTCGCCGTCCAGATCGAGCGTGCCCGCACCGCCCGAGCCGGTATGGCCGATCGGGATGTAGCAGGCCTTTCCGGGCTCGATGGCCAGCGACACACCGACCAAACCGGCCAGCATCGGCTGGACCGACGTGGTTTCGGTGTCGACAGCCACGTATCCCTGTGACGCGGCCGTCTCGATCCACATGTCGAGTGCGTCCAGGCTCAGAATGGTGTCGTAGCCGGTGGTCTCGACCTTCTGCGGCGCTTCCGCCGGCTTTGGGCCCGCCGCCGCCGAGCCGCCGCCGGCGCGCGACGCCAGTTTCACCGCCAGGCTCTTGAAGCCGTTCATCTCGACGAACTGGATGGCGCGCGGATAGTCGATGGGGCGCACCTTGATGTCGTCGATGGCTTCCGGGACCGGCGCACGGTCGTCGAGCCTCACCAGGTCGCGGCTGATGCGCGCCTGCTCGGCGAACTCGATCAGCGATTCGCGCCGCTTGGGCTGCTTGATCTCGCCGGCGCGGGCGAGCAGCGTATCCAGGTCGCCATATTCGGTGATCAGCTGGGCCGCGGTCTTGATGCCGATGCCGGGGACGCCGGGCACGTTGTCGACGGAATCGCCCGCCAGCGACTGCACGTCGATGACCTTGTCGGGCGCCACGCCGAACTTCTCGAACACCTCGGGGATGCCCATCTTCTTGTTCTTCACGGTATCGAGCAGCATCACGCTGTCGTCGACCAGCTGCATCAGGTCCTTGTCCGACGAGACGATGATTACCGTGGCGCCGCGCTCACGGGCCTGGCGCGCGTAGGTGGCAATGATGTCGTCGGCCTCGTAGTTCTCCAGCTCGATGCACGGCACGTCGAAGGCGCGTACCGCGTCGCGGATCAGCGCGAACTGGGGGATCAGATCCTCAGGCGGCTCGGGACGGTTGGCTTTGTAGGCCGGATACATTTCGTTGCGGAACGTGATCTTGCCGGCGTCAAAGATGACGGCAAGGTGCGTCGGCGCCTCCGAGCCGCTGTCCTCCAGCAGCTTGTACAGCATGTTGCAGAAGCCGTAGACTGCACCCACCGGCGTGCCGTCGGACGGCCGCGACAGCGGCGGCAGGGCATGGTAGGCCCGGAAGATGTAGCCCGACCCGTCGATCAGGAAGATGTGCTCGCGTTCGCTCATGGGGCCGCATCATGCCCAGCCGGGAACGTCGAGGCCAGCCCTTCGTGAGGCGGGCCGCGCCGAGCCGCCAGCCAAACCAGTTTCCGCTTGTTGGCAGCAATAAATATATGGTTGACGTATAACATACATACAAGCAATATCAGACACCTATGTAAATAGGAAACGATGTGTCGAAGCCTCCGGTCCATCCCGGCCAGTATCTGTCGGACGAGCTGAAAGACATCGGTGTCACGCCGACCGAGTTGGCACGGCAGATCGACGTGCCCGCCAACCGCATCTCCGAGATCATCCGCGGCCGCCGCTCGATCACCGGTGACACGGCGCTACGACTCAGCCACTGGTTCGGCACCACGCCCCAGTTCTGGATGAATCTGCAATCGGCCTACGACGTCCGCGTGGCCGCGCTACAGGCAGGCGAAGAGATCGCCAGGCTACCGAAGAGAGGCGATGGAGTTGCGGACGCGGGGCTGGTGACCCGAACGACTGCGTGAAGTATACTAATGCCATGGCCGAAGAAGATCGTCTGTCGGCATCCGAGGTCGAGGCGGCGCGGGAACGCCGGCTCGATGCTATGCACCTGCAGAAGATCGAGGGAAATCCCCTGACCAGCGACCAGGTGGCCATGTTCGAAATGTTCGAACGCGAGGCTTGGTCCCATGAGAGGCGGCTAGCCTATATCCTCGCCAAGGCGACGCGACTGGCGGCCGAGTGAGTTCAGGCGATCCCTATTGCTATCCGGGATCGATGGTCCTCATCAACAGACTTGGCATCAAGGACGCAGATCGCCTCGCCTGCACTGAAAGAGAAATAGTTGCCCAGCGCGCGGGCCAAGGCGTCCCGGTGCGCGACTTCGACCTGGATCATCTGCATGCGATTCATCGACATCTGTTTCAGGACGTATATTCATGGGCAGGAGAAATACGCACCGTCGAAATCGCCAAAGGCGGTCACCAATTTCAATTCTGCCGTTTCATCTAAGCCGGCATGGCGGATGTCCGCCGCCGCCTTGGAGAAGCTGATTGCCTCAGGCATCTGCATGCCGCCGCCTTCGCCGTAGCTGCCGGCCAAATTCTCGGCGACGTCAACTACGTTCATCCCTTTCGCGAAGGCAATGGCCGCACTCAGCTCTATTATCTTGAGCAGTTGGCTCGACAGGCGGGCCATCAACTTGACCTTCGCCGGATCAACCCGGAACGCTGGATGGCGGCCTCCCGACGGGCACACAATGCCGACTACAGGCTGATGGCTACGGAAATCGCGAAGGTTATTCAGCGGCAGAAATGACGGATGCAGGCCTCAGTGCCCGCCGTCGCCGTCCAGTATGAACAGGCGGTCGCAATAGGGGCATTCCACCCTGCCGTCGGCGCCCATGTGGAGATAGACGCGGGGGTGACCGAGGGCGCCCTCGCCGCCGTCGCAGGAGACTTCCACCGAACGGGTGTGAATGACTTCGGGGGGCTGCGGCGCGGATGCGGTTGAATTCGGCACGTGGATTGTTCGCTTTATGTGACGCCAGGGTCGTTGAGGTTTGCTGAAGCGGATGATACGGATTGCCGCTCGCACTTCAACCGATAGTGCGCGGCACACAACAGTCATGCAGGAAGACCGTCGCCCCATGATCGCGCCCGACAACGCCATCGAGATCAGGGGTCTGCGCAAGAAGTATCGCGGCGGCAAGGGTTTCAAGCCCCATGAGGCGCTCAGGGGCATCGACCTCGACATCCCGCGCGGCTCGTTCTTCGGCCTGCTCGGCCCCAACGGCGCCGGCAAGTCGACCCTGATCAATATCCTCGCCGGCCTGGTGAACAAGACCGAGGGCGACGTGCGCATCTGGGGCTTCGACATCGACAGGCAGCCGCGCAGCGCCCGCGCCAGCATCGGCGTGGTGCCGCAGGAGATCAGCTTCGACGCGTTCTTCACGCCCTACGAGGCGCTGGAGTTGCAGGCCGGCCTCTACGGCGTGCCCAAGCCCGAGCGTCGCACCATGGAGATCCTTGCGGCGATGGGCCTGACCGACAAGGCCAACGCCTATGCCCGCGCGCTGTCCGGTGGCATGAAGCGCCGGCTGCTGGTGGCCAAGGCGATGGTGCACAGTCCGCCCATCCTGGTGCTCGACGAGCCGACGGCGGGCGTCGACATCGAGCTGCGCCAGCAATTGTGGGAGCACATCGAAGCGCTCAAGAGCGGCGGCGTCACCATCATGCTGACAACCCACTACCTGGAAGAAGCCGAGCGGCTGTGCGACCGCATCGCCATCATCGACAAGGGCGAGGTTGTCGCCAACGAGCCGACCCAGACCCTGCTGCAGCGGATCGACGAGCGCGAACTGGTGCTGCGTCTCGATCGCGCGGTGGACGGCGTGCCGGAAGGTTTGCGCGGTTTCCAGACGAAAACGCTGGCCGACAACGAGCTGTGCGTGCGCTACTCGGCCAGCCTGCACAAGGTGGACGAGGTGCTGGGCGCGGTGCACGGCGCCGGCTACGGCATCCTGGACCTGACCATGCGCGAAGCCGACCTGGAAGACATCTTCATCAGCCTGACGAGCCGGAAACAGCATGGCCAATGACGCGGATTTCGACGTCCTGGTGATCGGCAGCGGCGCCGCCGGCCTGACCCTGGCGCTGTGCGTGGCCGACCACTGCAAGGTCGCCGTCGTGTCGAAGGCGAGAATCGACTCCGGCAGCACCAACTGGGCCCAGGGCGGCATCGCCGCCGTGCTCGACGCCACCGACAGCTTCGATTCGCACGTGCAGGACACGCTGGTCGCCGGTGCCGGGCTGTGCGACGCGGACGCGGTGCGCTTTACCGTCGAGGAGGGCCCTGCCGCCATCCAGTGGCTGATCGACCAGGGCGTACTGTTCGACACCACCAAGAGCGGCCCCTGGCACCTGACCCGCGAGGGCGGCCACAGCCATCGCCGGGTGATCCACAACAAGGACGCCACCGGCAAGGCCGTGCAGCGCACGCTGGACGAGCAGGCCAAGGCCCATCCCAACATTACCGTGCTGGAGCACTATGTCGCCGTCGACCTGATCAACCGCGACAGCGGCGGCGTGCGCGGCGCCTGCCGCGGTGCCTACCTGTACGACCTGAAGGAATCGCGGGTGAAGACCGTCGGCGCCAAGGCGACGGTGATCGCCACCGGCGGCGCCAGCCGGGTGTATCTCTACACCTCGAACCCGGACGGCTCGACCGGCGACGGCATCGCCATGGCGTGGCGCGCCGGCTGCCGGGTGGCGAATCTGGAGTTCAACCAGTTCCACCCGACCTGCCTCTACCATCCCGAGGCGCGCACGTTCCTGATCACCGAGGCGGTGCGCGGCGAGGGCGGCAAGCTGCTGCTGCCCGACGGCGAGCGCTTCATGAAGCGGTTCGACCCGCGCGGCGAACTGGCGCCCCGCGACATCGTCGCCCGCGCCATCGACCACGAAATGAAGCGGCTGGGTCTGGAGTGCGTCTACCTGGACATCAGCCACAAGAAGAAGAGCTTCATCAAGGAGCATTTCCCGAACATCTACAAGCAGTGCAAGAAGTACGGCATCGACATCTCGCAGGAGCCGATTCCGGTGGTCCCGGCCGCGCATCACACCTGCGGCGGCGTGATGGTCGACCGGCACGGCCGCACCGACGTGGACGGCCTCTACTGCATCGGCGAGGCGTCCTATACCGGCCTGCACGGCGCCAACCGCCTGGCCAGCAACTCGCTGCTGGAGTGCGTGGTCTACGCGACCAGCGCCGCCGAGGACATCCTGGTGAAACTGGACCTGATACCCCAGCCGCCGACGCTGAAGCCGTGGGACGAAAGCCGCGTCACCAATTCGGACGAGGAGGTCGTGGTGTCCCACAACTGGGACGAACTGCGCCGCACCATGTGGAACTATGTGGGTATCGTGCGCACCGACAAGCGCCTGCGCCGGGCGCAGCGCCGCGTCGACCTGCTGCGGGCCGAAATCCAGGAATACTACAGCAACTTCCGCGTCACGCCCGACCTGCTGGAGCTGCGCAACCTGGTGACAGTCGCCGACCTGATCGTGCGCTCGGCCGCCTTGCGCAAGGAAAGCCGCGGCCTTCATTACACGCTCGACTATCCGGACATGCTGCCGGAAGCGGTGCCCACCGTGCTGACGCCGGCCTGACCATGTCGCGTGTCGCCTATGTCAACGGCTGCTACCTGCCTTACGCCCATGCGGCGGTCCATGTGGACGACCGCGCCGTGCAGTTCGCCGACGCGGCCTACGAGGTGATCGCGGTGATCGGCGGCCGCATCGCCGACCTTGACCCCCATCTCGACCGGCTCGACCGTTCGTTGTCGGAGCTGCGCATCGCCGGCCATCCGCGCCGGGCCGCGCTGACGGTTATCGCGAACCAGATGCTGCGCCGGAACCGCCTGCAATACGGCCTCCTCTACATCCAGGTCGGCCGCGGCGCGCCGAGCCTGCGGCATTCGCCGCGCGACAGCGCGTTCCCGAAGGATGTGCGCCCGTCCGTGATCATGACCTGCCGCCCGCTGGACTTCTCCCGGGTTGCGGCCCGCGCGGCTTCCGGCGTCGCGGTGGCGACCATGCCGGACCAGCGCTGGGCCCGGGTCGACATCAAGGCAGTCTCGCTGCTGCCCAACGCGCTGGCCAAGCAGGCGGCCCGCGAGGCCGGCGCCTTCGAGGCCTGGATGGTCGACCGCGAGGGCAAGGTGACCGAGGGCGCCTCGACCAACGCCTGGATCGTCGATGCGGGCGGCACCATCGTCACCCGGCCGCTATCCAGCAACATCCTCGCCGGCATCACGCGCCAGGTGGTGATCGCCCAGGCGCGCGGCGCCGGGCTGAAGGTCGCCGAGCGCGCCTTTACCGTGGCGGAGGCGCAGGCCGCCAAGGAAGCGTTCTTCACCAGCACGACCGGCGGGCCGATCCCGGTGGTGACCATCGATGGCAAGCCGGTGGCGAATGGCGCGCCGGGCGCGGTGACCGACAAGCTGGTCGGGCTTTACCGGCGTCATCTGGCCTCGTTCGCGGCCGACCCCGAGGCGGCACTCCAGGTGCTGGGCGGCTGATGGCGCACGAACTCTACAACAAGGCCACCTGGATCTTCGATCTCGACAACACGCTCTATCCGGCGGCCTGCGACCTGTTCGCCCAGATCGACGTGAAGATGGGCGCCTATATCTCCCGGCTGCTCAGCGTCGACCTGATCGAGGCGCGCAGGGTGCAGAAGGACTACTTCATGGAGTACGGCACCACACTGGCCGGGCTGATGCGCCATCACGACGTCGATCCGCACGACTATCTGGACTACGTCCACGACATCGACGTCACCGTGGTCATGCCGGACGAGCGCATGGCGAAGGCGCTGGAAGTGCTGCCCGGCCGCAAGATCGTCTACACCAACGGCTCGGCGGGCCATGCGGCGCGGGTGATGCAGCGGCTCGGCATCACCCACCTGTTCGAGGGCACCTTCGACGTGCTCGCGTCCGACTTCATTCCCAAGCCCGATCCGGGCGCGTTCACCGCGCTGATCGAGGCCTATGCCATCGATCCCGGCGACGCGGTGATGGTCGAGGACCTGGCCAAGAACCTGATCCCAGCCAAGGATCTGGGCATCACCACCGTCTGGGTGCCGACCGCCTCCGAATGGTCGCGGGCAGGCGCGGACGGAGGCTTCATCGACTATGTGGCCGACGACCTGTCCGCCTGGCTCGCAGACGTCGCGGGCCTTGCCGATTGACAGCGCGTCCGGCGCGGCTATGGTCTCCGCGCCTCAAGATTTCAAGGATAGAGCCATGAGCCTGACGAGCCTGGAGCCAATCATCGACCGCGCCTGGGAAGAGCGCGACGGGATTTCCCTGACCACCACCGGCGAGGTGCGCGATGCGGTCGACGCGGCGCTGTCCGCCCTCGACGCCGGCAAGGCGCGCGTGGCGGAGAAGACCGATGGCGGCTGGGTCGTCAACCAGTGGCTCAAGAAGGCGGTGCTGCTGTCGTTCCGCCTCAACGACATGGAGCCGATCACCGGCGGCCCCGGCAATTCCACCCGCTGGTTCGACAAGGTGCCGTCCAAGTTCGACGGCTGGGGCGTCGAGGAGTTCCGCAACGCCCGCTTCCGTGCCGTGCCCGGCTGCTTCGTGCGCCGCTCGGCCTATATCGCGCCCGGCGTGGTGCTGATGCCCAGCTTCGTCAATCTCGGCGCCCATGTGGGCGAAAACTCCATGATCGACACCTGGGCGACCGTCGGCTCCTGTGCCCAGATCGGCAAGAACTGCCACATCTCGGGCGGCGCCGGCATCGGCGGCGTGCTCGAGCCGCTGCAGGCGGACCCGGTCCGCATCGAGGACAACGTGTTCATCGGCGCCCGCTCGGAAGTCGCCGAGGGCGTCATCGTCGAGGAAGGCTCGGTGCTGTCCATGGGCGTCTATATCGGCGCCAGCACCAAGATCGTCGACCGCGACACCGGCGAGGTGTTCTACGGCCGCGTCCCCGCCTATTCGGTAGTCGTCCCCGGCGCGCTTCCCGGCAAGGCGCTGCCCGACGGCACACAAGGCCCCAGCCTCTACTGCGCGGTGATCGTGAAGCGCGTCGACGAGAAGACCCGCTCGAAGACGTCGATCAACGAGCTGCTGCGGACGTAACGCTCTCCTTGGCCGTCATCCCCGCGCACGCGGGGACCCAGCTCTTCATAGAGCGCGGTCCTTCTCTGGACGATGACGAGCTAGACGTTAACGTTGTAAAGCTTGGGCTCCGCGAATGTCGGTGCCCTACGAAGAGCTGGGTCCCCGCGTGCGCGGGGATGACGATCTTGGGGTGTGGTGTGGCAGGCATTGATCCAATCGAACTGACCCAGGAGCTGATCCGCCGTCCGAGCGTGACGCCGGCGGACGCGGGGGCGCTCGACGTGCTGCAGCGGGCGCTGGAACAGATCGGCTTCGCCTGCCGGCGCTACGTGTTCTCCGAGGAGGGCACGCCCGATATCGACAACCTCTACGCCCGGCTCGGCACGGCGCTGCCGAACTTCTGTTTCGCCGGGCATACGGACGTGGTGCCGGTCGGCGACCTGGCCGGCTGGACCGTCGATCCGTTCGGAGCCGAGATCATCGGCGACACTCTGTTCGGGCGCGGCGCGGCCGACATGAAGGCGGCCATCGCCTGCTTCACCGCGGCGGCGGGCCGCTTCGCTGCCAGTCACAAGGACTTTCCCGGCTCCATCAGCCTGCTGATCACCGGCGACGAGGAAGGCCCGTCGATCAACGGCACGAAGAAGGTGCTGGAGGCGCTGCGGGAAGAGGGCGAGCAGCTCACCCATTGCCTGGTCGGCGAGCCCACCAACCCCATCAAGCTCGGCGACATGGCCAAGATCGGCCGCCGCGGCAGCCTCAATGGCCTGGTCACCGTCAACGGCGTGCAGGGGCACGTGGCCTATCCGCACCTGGCCGACAATCCCGCGCCGAAGCTGGCGCGGCTGATGGCCCGGCTGGTCGATCTGGAGCTGGACCGCGGTAACGCCCATTTCCAGGCGTCCAATTTGGAGATCACCGCCATGGAGACCAGCCCGGGCGCCGAGAACGTCATCCCGGCCTGGGCGCGCTGCCGTTTCAATGTGCGGTTCAACAGCGACCACTCGTCCCAGGACGTGGAGCGGCTGGTGCGCAACGCGCTCGACCAGGAACTCATCGACTACGACCTCGCCATCAAGGTCAGCGGCGAATCCTTCCTCACGCCGCCCGGCCGGTTGAGCAGCCTGATCGTCGAGGCCTGCAAGTCGGTGCTGGGCGTCGAGCCCGAACTCAGCACCACCGGCGGCACGTCGGATGCCCGCTTCATCAAGGATTACTGCCCGGTGATCGAGTTCGGCATGGCGAGCGGCACCATGCACAAGGTCGACGAGCGGGTCGCGGTAGCGGACATCGAGGGCCTGACGAAAATCTACGAGGAAGTCCTGCGGCGCTATTTCGCCGGATAGACCACGGTCGTCAGGTACAGCCCGTCGGGCGGCGCGTTCAGCCCCAGCCGCTGCCTGTCCCGCGCCTCCAGCGCCGCGGTCACGTCGCCCGGCGTCCACTTGCCTTCGCCGACCAGCTTCAGGGTGCCCACCATGGACCGCACCTGGTGGTGCAGGAACGAGCGCGCCTCGGCTATCACCGTGATCTCGTGGCCGTGGCGCATCACGTCGAGCCGGTCGAGGGTCTTCAGCGGCGACTGGGCCTGGCAATGCACCGAGCGAAAGGTCGTGAAGTCGTGCCGGCCGACCAAGCGCTGCGCCGCGTCGTGCATGGCACCCGCGTCCAGCAGCACCGGTACCTGCCAGGCAAGACCATGGTCGAAGGTCAGCGGCGGCCGCCGGTTGACGATGCGGTAGCGATATGCGCGCCCGATGGCGTCGAACCGGGCATGGAACTCGGGGGCGGCGACCGCCGCGTCCAGCACCGCCACGGGATCGGGCTTCAGATGATGGTTGAGCGCACCCTGGACCTCCCTCGGGCTCTTGTCGGCGGTCAGGTCGAAATGCACCACCTGGCCTTCGGCGTGAACGCCCGCGTCGGTGCGGCCGGCGCCGGTGACGGTCACCGCCTCGCCGCAGAACATCTCGATGGCGCGCTCCAGCGCGGCCTGGATCGACGGCCCGTTGGTCTGGCGCTGGAAGCCGACGAACGGCCCGCCGTCATATTCGATGGTGAGGCGATAGCGCGGCATCAGCCGAGGACCTCGCCGCGCGCGATCGGGAAGCCGCGCAACAGCGCGTCAGCCGCCATGGCGCCCTTGCCAGCCCGCTGCAACTCGGTCAGCGCCACAGCGCCATCGGCGCAGGCGATGGTGAGCCGGTCGTCGAGCGCTGTTCCCTGTTCGTCCGAACCCGCGGCGACCCTGCTGCGCAGTGCCTTGATGCGCTCACCGCGCAGCTCGAACCATGCGCCGGGGAACGGGCTCAAGCCCCTGATCTGCCTGTCGACCTCGGCGGCCGGACGCGACCAGTCGATGCGCGCCTCGGCCTTGTCGATTTTCTTCGCGTAGGTGACGCCCTCTTCCAACTGCGGCTCCGGCACGACGCCCGCCTGCACATCGCCCAGCGCCTCGAACAGCGGTGCTGCGCCCAACGCGGCCAGCGCGTCGTGCAGCTCGCCTGCGGTCATTTCCGCGCCGATGGGGATCTCCCGGCGGCGGTAGACCGGGCCGGTGTCGAGGCCTGCCTCCATCCGCATGATGCAGACGCCGGTTTTCTCGTCGCCCGCCATGATCGCTCGCTGGATCGGCGCGGCGCCGCGCCAGCGCGGCAGCAGCGAGGCATGGACGTTGAGGCAGCCGAGGCGCGGCGCGTCGAGCACCGGCTTCGGCAGGATCAGGCCATAGGCGGCGACCACGGCAATGTCGAGGTCGAGCGCGGCGAACGCCTGCTGGTTTTCGGCGGATTTCAGCTTTTCCGGCGTGAAAACCGGGATGCCCAGCGTGTCGGCAAGGCGATGGACCGGCGACGGCTGCGGCTTCTTGCCGCGCCCCGCCTCGCGCGGCGGCTGGCTGTAGACGGCGACGATCTCGTGCCCGTTCGCTGCCGACCAGCCGGCCAGATCGGCGAGGATGCGCGCCGCGAAGTCGGGCGTGCCCATGAAGGCGATGCGCATCTTTCGGGTCCGGTTATTCGGCGGCTTCGGCTTTGCGGGCCTTGGTCAACTTGCGCACGATCATGTCGCGCTTCATCCGCGACAGATGGTCGATGAACAGTACGCCGTTCAGATGGTCCATCTCGTGCTGGATGCAGGTGGCGAGCAGGCCCGTCGCGTGGATCTCCTGCGCCTCGCCCTTGTAGTCCAGGTAGCGCACCTTCACCTCGGCGGGCCGGTCCACGTCGCCGAAGGATTCCGGCACCGACAGACAGCCTTCCTGGTAGGAGCTCAGCTCCTCGGATTCCCAGACGATCTCCGGGTTGACGAAGTACCGCGGCATGCGGCCTTCCTCCTCGGTGGCGATGTCCATCACCAGCACCCGCTTGGGCACGCCGACCTGGATGGCGGCGAGGCCGATGCCGGGCGCGTCGTACATGGTCTCCAGCATGTCGTCCATCAGTTGGCGCAGGGCGTCGTCGACCTTTTCCACAGGCTTCGACACCTGCTTGAGGACCGGATCGGGAACGGTGACGATCTTGCGGATGGCCATGGCTGCTCGCTGGGTTTGTTTGCCGGTAGGTAGTACGGGCGGCCGGGAGCGTCAAGCGGCCCGGCACAGTGTCTCTGGGCACGGCGAATCCCGGCATGATACCCTAGTTTCCAACCTGTCATCAAAACCGAGGACCGATGGAAGACTCCGGAGCCCTGCTGATAGTCGGCCTGATCGCCGTCGCCCTGCTGGTCGCGGGCGGCTTCTGGCTGGTGCTCAATCACCTGAAGCAGCCGCGCCAGGATCCCATGGCCCAGTGGCAGGCCGAGCAGCTCGCCAGCCTGACCGCGCGGCTCCAGGCGCTGGCCGAAAGCCAGGTCAACCTGCAATCCGCCATCAACCAGCGGCTCGACAGCGTCACGCACCGGCTGGGCGAAGGCTTCAGCCAGAACGCCGAGAAGACCGCCAAGTCGCTGGGCGAGATCCAGGAGCGGCTCACCGTCATCGACAAGGCGCAGGACAATCTGATCAAGCTGTCGAACGACGTGGTCGGGCTGCAGGATATCCTCAGCAACAAGCAGGCGCGCGGCGCGTTCGGCGAGATCCAGCTCAACGACCTGGTGTCGTCTATCCTGCCGCCCACCGCCTACGAGTTCCAGGCGACCCTGACCAACGGCAAGCGGGCCGACTGCCTGATCCACCTGCCCAAGCCGCCCGGCTCCATCGCCATCGACGCCAAGTTCCCGCTGGAAAGCTACCGGCTGCTCCAGGCCGCCGAGCGCGGCGACGAGCGCAAGCTGGCCGAGCGCGCCTTCCGGGTCGACGTGCTCAAGCACGTGGCCGACATCGCCGAGCGTTACGTGGCGATCGAGGGCACCGCCGATTCGGCGCTGATGTTCCTGCCGTCCGAAGCGGTCTATGCCGAGTTGCACGCCAATTTCCGCGACGTGGTGGAAAAGTCGTTCGCCGCCAAGGTCTGGATCGTGTCGCCGACGACCATGATGGCGACCCTGAACACGGTCCGCGCCATCCTGCGCGACGTGCGGATGCGCGAGCAGGCCGGCCTGATCCAGAAGGAGGTCGCCGTGCTGATGGAGGATATCCGCCGGCTCGACAAGCGGGTCGACAACCTGCAGAACCACTTCAACCAGGCCAGCCGCGACATCGACGACATCGTCATCTCCAGCAAGAAGGTGACCAGCCGGGCGGGCAAGATCGAGGAGCTGGAGCTGGACAAGGTGGAGCCGGTGGTCAAGCTGGTGGTGGAGAATTAGGGGCAGGGCGCGGGGGCGGCCATGTTCGTCAGGTTCGTGATCAAGGATATCGACCCGGATTCGGGCCGCCGCCAAGGCGTGTTTCAGGCGGCGCGCACATTGCGCGAAGCAGGCGTCATGAGCGCGCCGGACATCGAATATCTCGATAGCATCCGCAACTGGTTCAATCTGCATCTCGAGAAGCCCACACGGCTTTCCGTTTCCTCGCGTGATCATGCGAAGGCGCAGGCCCTGAGCTGGTTCAAGCCCGCCGCGACGGATCACATCGCGAAGATGCGAGAATTCCAGGAGCTGATGGAGCGATACGGTGTCGTGGTCGAGATGATCAAGGCACGGCGATTGGGGTACGTTCTGTACGAGGACGAATTTCAGGTGGCGGCTTATCCGTTCAACGATACCCCGACCTGAAACATGCCTTGTTTGCGGGATAGTCCGTCCAACACACAGCCGTCATCCCGGCGAAGGCCGGGAGATGGATTCACATTTGAAGTGCAACAGTTGGCTGCAGAAGAGTTCTGCAGGGGTTTTGAAGTCGAGGCACTTTCGAGGTGTGTTGTTGTAGAGGCTGACGATGGCGTTGAATCGTTCGTCTG
>CAMDTB010000046.1 GCA_945907245.1 Rhizobium sp. Q54 | reverse complement strand
CGATTGACTCGGTGGCGGCCAGCCTTTCCGTGACGTCGTACCCCATCATCTGATACCAGGCCCGGGACCGCTCGAAGTCGCTCACATTGATGTTGAGACGGTCCACACGGAGAATATGCGTGGTTTCGGTCTCCTTGTCCGCGCCGTCCACCTCGCGCAGTTCATAGAAGATGCCGTCGGGGTCGGTGAATATGGCAAACAGAGTGCCGTCGGAACGTGCGGTCGGCGGTGCGATGAATCTGACGCCGATCCGCGTCATATACTCATAATCGGCAGCGATATTGGTCGTATACATCGCCGCCTTGGCCATCCCCAGGTGGTTGATCCGGGCGTAGGGCGGTTCATCATTCCTGGGAATCTTGAATTCGATGAGATCGATGATGCCGCCGCCGAAACCGCCCGGCCCAATCAATTCGCCATGCAACAGGTAACCGCCGGCGGAGGCTCCCTGGGATCCGTCATAGGATGTCGGCGTCTTGATGCCGATGGCCTGGGCCATTCCAAGCGTGTTGGTATCGGGGAAGCCCGATATGGTCGCGAAACCCAGCTTCCCGTAGAACGCGCGGGACGCGGCAAAATCACGGACATTGGCATTGAAATGAATGCGCGATTGCACGTGCATTTCCAAATTGGCCATCTGCTTGACCCGGACCGCGACCGAGCTGCCCGGCGCCCCCGTCACCAGTACGGAAATCCTGTTGTCCTTCTCAAGCGTAACCGGAAACTCGGATTGTCGGGTCGCGTCGAGACTGTCGAGGCTGGCAACCGCTTTCCCGTTGAGGCGAATGGTCGCGCTCGCCGCACCGCCGTCGCTGGCGACGATCAGTCTGGCCGCTCCAGGCACGCCGAAAAAGGTCTTCGGGTCGGTCTCGGCACCGCCAGCGACCTGGTGGTGCCAGGACAGATGGCGCGTAAAATCAACCTCGACCGCAGTCTTGTAGGGTGGAATGAGGGTGACGGCCGTTGCCAATACGGCAACGACACCCACCACGCCGGCGAGAGCCATTGCGACAAGTCTTGACCGGGACTTCTTCAACCTGCCTCCCCTCGAGGCATCTCATCGAACTTGTCCGCGGTGCGAAGCAGAGGGCACCGGGAGGCCGCCGTCGGGCTTCCGGGACGTCCGCCTTTCACCCCATCGGATACAGGATGTCCTTCGACACCTTGTCGATGGCGTCCATTACGTCCTTGGGCAGGATCATGTCGGCGGCGGCGAGGATGTCGGGCACCTGTTCCACCGTGGTCACGCCGACGATGGTCGAGGCGACGAAGTCGTGCTGCTTGCTCCAGGCTGTCGCCATGGTCACGACCGACATGCCGGCCTCGGCGGCGATGGCCATGTAGCGCTCGGTGGCGGCGATGCTCTTGTCGTTGACGAAACGCCTGGCCATGGCCGCCTGGCGTCCGCCCAGGCCGAGATAGTTGGTGAAGCGCGCGCCTTCGGGACGGGCGCCGTTGTTGTATTTGCCCGAGAGCACCCCGCCGCCCAGCGGCGAGTACGGGATCAGGCTGACGCCCTCGTGGCGGCAGGCGGCGGCGAGTTCGTCCTCGAAACGCCGGTTGTTCAGGCTGAAATTGTTCTGGATGGTCTGGTAGCGGGCATAGCCGCCGCGCTCGGAGGCGGCGATCGACTTCATCAGGCCCCAGGTGGTCTCGTTGGAGCAGCCGACGATGCGGATCTTGCCCTCGCGGATCAGGTCGTCCAGCACCTCCATGGTCTCGTCATAGGGCGTGCCGTGGTCGGGCCAGTGGGTCTGGTAAAGGTCGACATAGTCGGTGCCGAGCCGCTTCAGGCTGGCCTCGAGCGCACGGGTGATGTTGTGCCGGTCGAGCGCGGTCATGCCGGCGCGCATGGCGCCCTTGATCCAGCCGTGGCTGGGGCCGCAGACCTTGGTGGCGAGGATGATGGCGTCGCGGTCCTTGCCCTTCATCCACTTGCCGAAGAACTCCTCGGTACGGCCGGCATATTTTGCGTCCGGCGGCACGGGGTAGTTCTCGGCGGTGTCGAAGAAGTTGATGCCGGCGTCGAGCGACATGTCGAGCACGCGCATGGACGTCTTCTCGTCGGCCTGGTTGCCGAAGGTCATGGTGCCCATGCAGATGTCGGACACGGTGATCGGGCTCTTGCCCAGGCGGCGGTACTGCATCCCCAACTCCTCCCCAAAATTGAACTCGCGGCGCAGCTTAAGGGCGCGCAGCGAGGTTGGCCAGCCCCTCTTGCCGGCCGGTAACCTGCGGGCTCCGGATGGCGCATCGGCCGGCGCCGGGTGCGCCCGGACCGCAGGTCGTTTCCAACGTTCCGCGCGCGTGCTACATCGTATCGACCAGATCGGAGGAACGCCGACATGAAGCCTGAACGGGATTTGGCTTCCGCTTCCAGCGGCGGACCGGCGCACGCCAGGCACAAGAAGCACGCGCTGCTGCGGGTGATCCGCGACCACAGCAAATCAGTGGACCTGCCCGCCGGCACCATCGCCACCGACACCGGCGCCTCGCCCACCCATGTGAAGACCGTGTCCTACGACGCCGAGGACCTGCACGAGCACGAGGGCGTGGCGCCGGGCGACCTGGCCAAGCTGCGCAACAGCAGCGACGTTCTGTGGATCGACGTCACCGGCCTCAGGGACACCAAGACCATCGAGGACATCGGCGCGGCCTTCGGCATCCACCGGCTGACGCTCGAGGACATCATCAACACCCACCAGCGTCCGAAGGTCGAGACCTTCGACCACTACGTCTTCATCGTCATGAAGATGCTGGACCATTCGGACGCCGGACTGACCGAGCAGATGGCGATCATCGTCGGCGACGACTACTTGATCACCTTCCAGGAGCGGGCGGGCGACTGCTTCGATCCGACCCGCGCCCGCCTCAAGCGCAAGGGCAGCCAGCTCCGCTCGGAAGGCCCGGACCGGCTGGCGCACGCGCTGATCGACTCGGTGATCGACAACTTCTTCCCGCTGCTGGAGAACTACGGCGAGGTGATCGAGGACCTGGAAGACCTGGTGGTCTCGGCGCCCGAGCCTTCGCACGTGGAACGGCTGCATTCCATCAAGCGCGACCTGCTGGAGATCCGGCGGGCAATCTGGCCGACGCGCGAGCTGGTCAACGCGCTGATCCGCGACGAGCACCACCTGTTCCGCGACAACACCCGCATCTATCTGCGCGACTGCTACGACCACGCGATCCAGCTGATGGACATCGTCGAGACCTACCGCGAGATCGCGTCGGGCCTGCTCGACGTCTACCTGTCGAGCATGAGCGCCCGGATGAACGAGATCATGAAGGTGCTGACCATCATCTCCACCATCTTCATCCCGCTGAGCTTCTTCGCCGGCATCTGGGGCATGAACTTCGAGTACATGCCCGAGCTGAAGAAGCCGTGGGCCTATCCGACGGCGCTCGGCCTGATGTTCACGGTGGCGTGCGTGCTCATCGTGTTCTTCTACCGCAAGGGATGGCTGGGCGAGAAGAAGCCCAAGGGTTCCGGCTCGTAAGGATGGGGCTGATTCAGCCGCGGCCCGAATGGGGCCAGTGCGACGGGCTGAGGATCACGCCGGTCAATGCGCGGGCCAGGTCCTGCAGGCCGGCGGCATGGGCTTCGCGCACCAAGTACTCCAAGCCGCCCAGGATGGCATCGGCCGCCTCTTCGGCGGTTTCGGCGACCGCCAGGTACTGACGCTCTCCGTCGATGCCTTCGCTGCTGCTGCCGACATGTTGCACTTGGCGGTCTCTCCACGCGGTCCGGCCACGCCGGACGAAATGACGATGTTGCCATTGAACAGTATCCGGCGGGCCGGCGAAACCTAGCCAATCCAGTAGGTTTTGGCGTCCTGTAGAAGCTGGCCGGCCATCGAGGGCCGGGATCGGGCAGGTCAGGGGACGATCAGTCCCAGCCGGATCGCCTTGACCACGGCGGCGATGCGGGAATTGACGCCGAGCTTCTTGCAGACGTTCTGGACGTGGAACTTGACGCTGTGCTCGGAGATGCCCAGCCGCTCCGCCGTCCTGGTGTTGTTCAGTCCCTCGACCAGCCGCAGCAGCACGTCGCGCTCGCGCGCGGTGAGCGGCGAGCCGGACACAGTGTCGCCTTCGTCCTCGATGGCGGTATAGGCCTGGTGGAACTGCACCGACAGCACCCGGCCGATATGCAGGTCGCTGGGCGACACGCCGCGCGGCGTGCTGCGCATGAAACAGACGCCGTTGACCTGACCGAACGGGCCGTGGATCGGCACGGTGACGCCGTCGAACAGCGATGCATCGCGGATCTCGCCCAGCAGCTGCTTCTGCCGCCGGGTCAACTCCATGGGCGCCGTGATCTCTTCCCACTCGAACGGCAGGCGGCTTTGGACCACACGTTCGGCCAGAGGATCGATCTCCTCGTATTTCTCGGCGTCGTAATGGGCGAACCAGTCCTCCGGGAGCATGGTGAACACGACGACATCCGACGACGGTCCGCGGGTGAGGGGATTGGGAAAGCCGAAATAGTGGATCCGGTCGAAATCCAGCGACAGCATGGCCTTGCGGAAGCCTTCCAGCAGTTCCAAGCGGGTCGCCGCCTGCGCCGTCGTATGGAAGAACTCGTCGACCAGCATCAGCGGACCTGTCGGCCGGCGGCGCGCGGCGAGTCGCCCACGGCGAGCCGATCGGCCGCGTCCTGGCGGCGGAATTGCGGGCGGAACCGGTCCCCCTCCATCAGCCTTGCGGCCAAGGTGCTCATCGTCATGCGTTGGCCCTGGGCGTTGCCGCCCGGCTTGCCAGCCGCCCACGACTTTCCGGGATATTAAAGGTCTGGGCGAAATGGCCTTGTTGTCCTCGGACAGCATTGTAGCGGACAAAGCGACACACCGCGCAAGTGAAAACGCACAACCTTTGAGTGTGCGCACTCCAACATCACGGCGGCGCCGCCGGATCGACCGCTAAGCTGTTCGCGGCGTCACCGGCGTCATGTATAAGCAATCCAATGGTCAACTAAGCGAACGAGGGACGGTTGATGTTCGGACAGATGCAGGACGTGCCCCTGCTGGTTTCTTCACTGATCGAGTACGCGGAGAAATTTCATTCGGAACAGGAGATCGTCACCCGCACGCTGCAAGGCCCGATCCACCGCTACACCTACGCCGATGCCGGCCGCCGCTCGCGCCAGCTGGCGAAGGCGCTGATTGCCCTGGGCGTGGGCGAAGGCGATCGGGTCGGTACGCTGGCCTGGAACACCTACCGGCATTTCGAGGCGTGGTACGGCATCACCGGCATGGGCGGCGTCACCCACACCCTCAATCCGCGCCTGTTCGCCGAACAACTCGCCTACATCATCCATCACGCCGAGAACCGCTTCATTATCCTCGATCCGACCTTCACCGGCATGCTCGAGGGCATCCTCGACCAGATTCCGACGGTGGAAGGCTTCATCATCCTGGCCGACCGGGCCGACATGCCGGCGACGACGCTGCACAACGTGATCTGCTACGAGGAGCTGATCGCCGCCCACGACGCCGACTACCAGTGGCCCCAGCTCGACGAGCGGGCGGCGGCGGCGATGTGCTACACGTCCGGCACGACGGGCAATCCCAAGGGCGTGCTCTATTCCAACCGGTCGTGCGTGCTGCATGCGCTGGCCGCGGCGCTGCCGGACGTGATGGGCTGCGGCTCGCGCACCACCATCATGCCGGTGGTGCCGCTGTTCCACGCCAATGGCTGGGGCATCGCCCATTTCGCGCCGATGACCGGCGCCAAGATGGTGCTGCCCGGCAAGGAGATGGACGGCGCCAGCATCTATCAGCTGCTGAACGAGGAGAAGGTCAACCTGACCGCCGCCGTGCCGACCGTGTGGCTGATGCTGTTGCGGCATCTTCAGGAAAACGATCTTGACCTGCCTTATCTGGAGCGGGTCGTGATCGGCGGCTCGGCGGCGCCGCGTTCCATGATCGAGGCGTTCGAGGCGAAGTACGGCGTTTCCGTGGGCCATATCTGGGGCATGACCGAGATCAACCCGATCGGCTCCATGGGCACGCCCAAGGCGTCCATGGAGGGCATGGACTACCAGGACCAGCTCGACCTGAAGATGAAGCAGGGCCGCGGCATGTGGGGCGTGGATCTCAAGATCACCGACGACGAGGGCAATCGCCTGCCCTGGGACGGCGAGACCGCCGGGCACCTGATGGTGCGCGGTCCCTGGGTCGTCAGCGAATACTACAAGGGCGAGGGCGGCCAGATCCTCGACGAGGAAGGCTTCTTCGACACCGGCGACATCGCCAATATCGACAGCTACGGCTATGTCCAGCTCACCGACCGCGCCAAGGACGTGATCAAGTCGGGCGGCGAATGGATCAGCTCCATCGACCTGGAAAACACCGCCGTCGGCCATCCCGAGATCGCCGAGGCGGCGGTGATCGGCATCTATCACCCGAAATGGGACGAGCGCCCGCTGCTGGTCTGTGTCCGGGTCGCCGGCGCGGCGGTCGGCAAGGAGGACATGCTGGAGTTCATGACCGGCAAGGTCGCCAAATGGTGGATGCCCGACGACGTGGTGTTCGTCGAGGAACTGCCGCACACCGCGACGGGCAAACTGCAGAAGCTGAAGCTGCGCGAGCAGTTCAAGGGGTACAAGCTGCCGACCTATTGACGAGTGTGGGTCGCCGAAACGCGGCCTCGAGGAAGCAGACACGCCGGAGGACGAGGATATGGCCGCTTGGTAATGCCGATCCCGCTTTGGAATGCTATGCTTATCCAATCGGCTACACCACTCCGCTCAGGAGACGAAGAATGAGCGAAACCCATCGCATCACCGTCGATCCCAAGCAATGCGGGGGCAGGCCTTGCCTGCGTGGCATGCGCATCCGCGTGCGAGACGTGCTCGATCTGCTCGCCGCCGGCGCCAGCCGTGAGGAAATTCTCGAGGACTATCCTCTGCTGGAGGATGGCGACATCACCGCCGTGCTCGAGTACGCGGCACGGCAGAACGACCACCCGGTGTTACACGTCGCTTGATGCGCTTCCTGATCGACGCGCAACTTCCCCCCCGCACTGGCACGTTGGCTTGTTGCCAAGGGGCACGAGGCGACGCATGTCGGCGACTTGGGGATGCAGGCAGCATCCGACGCGGCAATCTGGGACCAAGCGCTGGCTTCGTTCTCGGCGATCGTCACGAAGGACGAGGACTTCGCACAGCGCAAGGTGCTGGACGACAGTGGGCCGGTCGTCGTCTGGATCAGGCTTCCGAACACCCGGCGCCGCGATCTGCTCGGCTGGTTCGAAGCGGCGTTGCCGGACATTCTCGCAGCGCTGGCGCGTGGCGACACCTTGGTCGAGGTCATATGACGAAGACTCGACCCATGGGCCGATCTGTGAACATGACCGCTTGCCGAGGTTGACTGCATTAGGGTCGACAAGCCTCATCAAGGCGATGATTGCTCGAAACCAGAGATTGGCGGACCGCGTATCTGGTTGTGAGGGCTCTCAAGCTGCCCATATATTGATGGCGTAAGTCCATGGCGCTTAATCCAAACATACATAGGGCCGCAAATACAAACATGCCCCTGACACCGCTCATCCTGCTTCCCGGCCTGCTCTGCGACGCGATGCTCTGGCGCGCGCAGGTCGATGCGCTGGCCGATGTGGCGGCGGCGTCGGTCGCCGATCTGACGCTCGACGACTCGATCGACGCCATGGCGGCCCGGATCCTGGCGGTCGCGCCGCCGCGCTTCGCGCTGGCCGGACTGTCGATGGGCGGCTATGTGGCGTTCGAGATCATGCGGCAGGCGCCGGAGCGGGTCACCCGCCTGGCGCTGCTCGACACCAGCGCCGCGCCCGACGACGAGCGGGCGGTGGAACGGCGCAAACGGCTGGTCGCATCGCTGAAGGTGGGGCGGTTCCTGGGAGTGACCAAGCACATCCTGGCGCAACTGGTGCATTCGTCGCATGTGGAGGGCCCGGTGGGCGAGGCGGTGATGGCGATGGCCAAGCGGGTCGGCGCGGACGCCTACCGCCGCCAGCAGCAATCGACCCTGTCGCGGCCGGACAGCCGGCCGCTGTTGTCGTCGATCGACGTGCCGACGATGGTCGTCGTCGGCGATTCCGATGTCGTCACGCCGCTCGCCAAGGCGCAGGAAATCAGCGACGGAATCCCCGGCTCAACCCTGCATGTTCTAAAGGACTGCGGTCACTTGCCGCCGCTGGAACGGCCAGCGGAGACGAGCACACTGCTGCGCGAGTGGCTCGTTCCGTAGGCTGCCTGAGCGCGAGCCCGCGATTACTTCTTCGCGGCCTTCGCAGCGTCCTGCTCGGCCTTGCTCAGCGAGCCGTTGCCATCGGTATCGGCCTTCTTGAACCAGGCTTCCTTCTTGGCGGTGTACTCGGCCGCCGAGACCGAGCCGTTCTTGTCGGTGTCGGCATCGGTCATCTTGGCGGCCTTGTCGCCCATCTCCTCCTGCGACAGCATGCCGTCACCATCCTTATCCTTCTCGGTCCAGCCGGCCTTCACGCCGGCGTCGTGCTCGGCCTTGCTGATCGCGCCGTCGCCGTCGGTGTCGTTCTCCGGGCGCGGACCGGCGACGACGCGCTCTATGCGGACTCAACTCCAGACGTCGGTGCCGTCCCGTTCCGCCTTGAACAGGCGGGTGAGATCGTGGGTGAGGATCTTTTCGACATGCAACTGCATCATGTGGCGGTCCGGCGCGTCGAACTTTGCGATCTCGGCAGCGAGGCGCTCGGGTGACGGCGGTCCGCCCATGCGCTGCGTCAGGAAGATCTCGGTGAAACGGCTCAGGAGTTCGGCGCTCTGCATGATCTCCACGTGCCCCCTGAGAGTGACCTGACGGCCGATGTTTTCCGGGTCCCAGATGCAGAAGCTGGCCGCCGGGTTCCGCCGCCAGGCATGGTACTTGGCCCGGTTGGTGGTCGAGGTGATGGTGATGACGCCGTCGACCAGGACATAGACCACCACCGCGGAGACCGGCTTGTTGTCCTTGGTGACCCACGAAACGACCGTATGGGTGGCCTTGCGGAGAATCTCGTCGACCTCGGCATCTTCGAGGACGAACGGGCTGATTTCGCGCCGGGCGAACCAGGCGGGGCGGGCGGGCGTGTCACTCACGTTCGGTTCTCCGGGCTTGCGAAGGCATCAGGGCGGTATGGTACCGCAATCCGCCATTAATCATTGATTAATTTATTCTGCATCAGCATTCGAGCGCCCTGTTTTCGAGCGCGGCGACCCACTAGGATGGGCGCTCGAACGTCATCGGGGAGCAAGTGCATGAAAGTCGATCCTACCAGGACCTGGGCCGCCGTCGAGGCCGCCTATGAAGCCGAGACCAATCCGCGCCACAAGAAGCTGCTGAAGGAAGTGCGCGACCATATGAAGACAGAGGTCTGTGGCGAGATCGAGCCGCTGATGGCCACGTTGACCGCCGAGCCGCAGTATCACATCTGGGGCACCGGCCCCGACCGCGGCCCCAAGGGGCGGCAGGCCGTGCGGGCGTTCTACGAGATGCTGATCGCCTCGGGCGGCAACCTCTTCGAGTTCAACGTCGAGAAGATCGTCGTCAACGACAACGCTGTGGTGACCGAAGGCAGGCTGCGCAACACCCATCCCGGCGCGGCCTTGCTGGCGGCCGGCGTGACGCAGGTGAATGGCGAGCCGGTCGACGCAGACGCCCGGTACGTCTCCAACGCCCAGCTGCTGACGGTCTGGCCGGCCGACCCGGACGGCAAGCTGATCGGCGAGGATATCTATTTCGGATCGAATCCGTTCGATCAGCTGGAAAAGCTGGCGCCCGGCGATGTGCCCCGGCCTGTCGCCATGGAACGCACCTGAACGCCACAGGCCGCCCGCCCTTCGGCAGCGTGAGGACTGAACCGGGAGGTCCTTGCCTTTCTCGGGACCATCGCGCCTTTGCGCGGCGCGGCGCCTCTGGCACTATGCGCCGGTGAAAAAACCGTTGCAGACAAAGCCGCAAGCGGCGCTGTTCGTCACCTGCCTGGTCGACCTGATTCGGCCGCAGGTGGGATTCGCCAGCGCGGCGCTGATCGAGGCGGCCGGTTTCGAGGTGGTCGTGCCCAAGGGGCAGACCTGCTGCGGCCAGCCCAACTACAACAGCGGCGACCGCCGCGCGGCGCGCAGCATGGCCGAGCGGACCATCGAGGAGCTGGAGCCCTACAGTCATGTCGTCGTGCCGTCGGGTTCGTGCGCCGGGATGATCAAGGTGCATTATCCCAGCCTGTTCGACGAAGCCGACGCCCTGTTCGGCAAGGCGCGGGCGCTCGCCGACAGGACCGAGGAACTGACCGTCTTCCTGGCCCGCCATGGCTACACGCCCTCGGTGCCGCTGCAGGCGACCCGCGTGGCCTATCACGACAGCTGCTCGGGCCTGCGCGAGTTGGGCATCCATGACCAGCCGCGCGCGCTGCTGCGCAAGCTGCCGGGCCTCAAGCTGCTGGAGCTGAGCGAGCCCGAGGTATGCTGCGGTTTCGGCGGCACGTTCTGCGTCAAGTACCCGGATATCTCCGGCCGCATGGTCGAGAACAAGACCGCCGACATCACCGCGACCGGCGCCGACACCGTCGCCATGGGCGATGTGGGCTGCCTGCTCAACATCGAGGGCAAGCTGCGTCGCGAGGGCAGGGACATCCGCGCCTGCCATGTGGCCGAGCTGCTCGCCGGCACCCTGGAGCCCCGTCGTGGAGGTTGAAAGCGGCGCATTCGTCGAGAAGGCGCGCGCGGCGCTGGGCGACGCCACGCTGCAGCACGCGCTGAAGCACATCAAGCACGGCTTCGTCGAGGCGCGGGCGAACGCAGCCGCGCGGCTGCCGGACTTCGAGGCCATGCGCGACCGCGCCCGCGACGTCAAGGCGCACACCATCGCCAACCTCGCCGATTACCTGGAGCAGTTCGAGGCCAACGTCACCGCGCTGGGCGGCCGGGTTCACTGGGCGCGGGATGCCGGCGAGGCGCGGGCCATCGTCCTCGCCATCTGCCGCAACACCGGCGCGCGCACGGTCACCAAGAGCAAGAGCATGGTGACCGAGGAGATCGAGCTCAATCCTTACCTCGAAGAGCACGGCATCGAGCCCATCGAGACCGACCTGGGCGAGTACATCATCCAGCTCCGCAAGGAGAAGCCCAGCCACATCATCGCCCCGGTGATCCACCTGTCGAAGGACCAGGTCGCCGACACGTTTCACGAGCATCATCCCAAGCATGGCTTCCACGAGCGCCTCACCGTGCGCTCGGACATGGTGCGCGAGGCGCGCTCGATTCTCCGCCAGCGCTTCGTGAAGGCCGACGTCGGCATCACCGGCGCCAATTTCCTCGTGGCCGAGACCGGCTCGGCGGTTGTCGTCACCAACGAAGGCAATGCCGACCTGACCGCCTCGCTGCCCGATACCCACATCGTCGTCACCGGCATCGAGAAGCTGGTGCCGACGCTGGACGACTGCCACCTGATGCTGCGCCTGCTGCCACGTTCGGCGACCGGGCAGGACATCACCGCCTATATCAGCTTCTTCACCGGGCCGAAGCGGGCGGCCGACCTGTCGGGGCCGTCGTCGTTCCATGTGGTGCTGCTCGACAACGGCCGCTCGAACATGATGGGCACCGAGTTCGAGGAGATGCTGCGCTGCATCCGCTGCGGCGCCTGCCTCAACCACTGCCCGGTCTATGCCAATATCGGCGGCCACGCCTATGGCTCGGTCTATCCGGGTCCGATGGGCGCGGTGCTCACGCCCAGCCTCGCGGGCATCGACAAGGCGGGGCACCTGCCGAACGCGTCGAGTTTCTGCGGCCGGTGCGAGGAGGTGTGCCCGGTGCGCATCCCGCTGCCGCGGATGATGCGGCACTGGCGCGAGCGCGAGTTCGAGCGGCACCTGACGCCGCGCGGCGCGCGCTGGGGTCTGCATGCCTGGGCGGTGATCGCGGCCAGTCCGACGGTCTACCGCGCCATGCAGTGGACCACGTCGCGCCTGCTGCGGCTGGTCGCCTGGCGCGGCTGGATCAGGCGGCTGCCACTGGCGGGCGCGGGCTGGACCGGCCAGCGCGATATGCGCCCTCCGTCGGGCGACAGTTTCCAGCGGCAATGGAGGAAACGTGGTGGCCGACGATAGCCGCGCCGAAATCCTCGGCAGGCTGCGGCAAGCTGTGCCGCGGCAGACCGCCGACCACGCGCCGCCCCGTGCATTCCGCACCTGGCAGGCGCCGGGCGCGACGGAAATCCAGGGCCGCTTCGTGCAACGGCTGGAGGCCGCGCGCGGCACGGTCGAGAAGGTCGCCTCGCTTGCCGATGTACCCGAGGCCGTGGCGCGCTACCTGGCCGGCCAGAACCTGCCGGCGCGGCTCAACGTGGCGCCCGAGCTCAAATCCCTGATGGATTTCGCAGCCGGCGCGCTGACGGTCGATGACTCGTTGCCGGTCGAGGACGGCCGTGTGGTGCTGACCGGCTGCATCGCCGCGGTCGCCGAGACCGGCACATTCGTCGCCGCGAGCGGACCCAACCGGGATCCGCGGCTGAACTATCTGGCCGAGACCCTGATCGTCGTCGTCGGGGCGGACCAGATCGTCGAGGCCTACGAGGAAATCTGGAACCGGCTGCGGGTGCGGACCGGCAAGGAAGCGCCGCGCCTGGTCAGTTTCATCACCGGCCCGTCGCGCACCGCCGACATCGAGCAGACCATCGAATGGGGCGCGCACGGCCCGCGCCGCCTGCACGTGCTGATTTCGGACGAGACGCCTTGAAGCTAGGCTTTGGCTTGCTGGCCAAGCTTGACCCGGCGGCGGCATACCCCTCACCCTAGCCCTCTCCCACAAGGGGAGAGGGGACGACGCTGGTGCAACGGAGAGAATAGTCCCTTCTCCCCTCGTGGGAGAAGGTGGACGCCCGAAGGGCGGCCGGATGAGGGGGCGCCGCGTCAGCGGCATTACAGGCTGGAGCGGCAATGAGAACATCGATCATCGGGATTGCCGCCATTCTGGCCGCCGGACTGGCCGCGGCGTCGGTCGCCCATGGCGACGTGATCATCAAGCTGAAGAACGGCGTCGAGATCAAGGTGCCGGTGAACAAGGACGACATCGCCTCGATCACCATGGAGGAGGGCGGCAAGTCCACCGCCGCGCCGCCGCCGCAGCCCGCGCCGCCGGTCGTTCCCGAAACGCCGGCCAAACCCACCGAATACACCCAGGCGCTGCCGTCGCCCGAGGACCTTGCCAAGGCGAAGGGGCCGGAGCTTCCCGGCGCCTCCAGCTTCAAGTCCGGCGCCTTCAGCAAGGACGGCGCGGCCGGCGGCGGCAGCGGCCGGATCGTCCGGGTTGGCCCCGGCAAGGACTACGAGAAGCTGGGCGATGTGGCCGGCAGCCTGCAGAACGGCGACGTGGTCGAGATCGAAGGCGGCCTTTACCTCAATGATTTCGCCGAGATCGCCGCCAGCGACATCACCCTGCGCGGCGTGAACGGCAGGCCGCATTTCCGCGCCACCGTCGGCCCGCCCAGCAACAAGGGCATCTGGGTGCTGAGCGGCGACAATGTCAGCGTCGACAACATCGAGTTCTCGGGTGCCGTGGTGCCGGACCTGAATGGCGCGGGCATTCGCTACGAGGGCGCGAAACTGGATGTCCGCAACTCCAGCTTCCACCACAACCAGAGCGGCATCCTGACCGTCAACCGGCCAGACATGGTGGTGGAGATCCGCAATTCCGAGTTCGCCTACCGCATCCACGCGGGCAGCGGCCAGGCGCACGGCATCTATATCGGCACCGCCAAGCGCGTGGTGGTGATGAATTCCTACTTCCACCACAACGATGTCGGCCACCACATCAAGGTGCGCGGCGCCGAGAACTGGATTCTCTACAACAAGGTCACCGACCAGAACGGTGGCGCGAGCTACCTGGTCGAGGCGCCCAATTGCGGCTCCACCTACGTCATCGGCAATGTGCTGCAGAAGGGCGTCAAGGCCGAGAACTCCAATGCGGTGTCGTATGGGGCCGAGGGCTGCGAGGGCAAGCCGCTCGGGCTCTACGTTACCAGCAACACCATGGTGAATGACCGTCACGCCGGCACCTTCGTGCTGAACCGCTCGGGCACGACGGCGTTCGTCGCCAACAATTTGCTGGTCGGCAGGATCGGGCTGTCCGAAGGGCCGGTGAAGGACGTCAACAACCTCATCGAATCCAGCGAGAAGTTCGTCGACCGGGCCAAGTACGACTTCCACCTGGCCGCCGGCGCCAGCGCCATCGACGAGGGCGTCAAGGTCGGCAACGCCGGCAAGACCTCGCTGATGCCCGCCAACGAATACGGCTTTCCCAAGCCCATGACGCCGCGCAAGGCTGTCGGCGACCTCGACGTCGGCGCTTACGAGTATGGCGGCAGGTAACCGCCTAGAAGCCGACCTGGAGAGATACCCGGATGTCGCGTCCCGGTAGGGGAGCAACCTCCTTGAGGAACGACGTGTGCGCGCGGGCAATGGTGTTGGTCAGGTTGCGGCCGCGGAGCAGGACCGTCACGTCCGGCCGCCCGGTGAATGGCCGGACCGACAGGCTGGCGTTCAGCATCGTGTAGCCATCGGTCTCCTCCTCGAACGACGCGACCCGGTCCTGCCGGGACACCCGCTGGACCTCGACCCTGCCGGTCAGCCAGTCGCGCTTGTACTCGACTCCCGCCTGGAAACGGAATGAGGGGATGCGCGGCAGCGGCCCGCCGGCGACCGTGTCGGTGGCGCGGACGTAGTCGGCCGAGGCATCGAAGGTCAGCGTCCAGAGATCGGTCCGGACCGCCTCGACCTCGATCTCGGCTTCCATGCCGACGAAGCGCGCATCGGTCTGGCCCCGGACGAGCACCGGAAGGCCGTCTTCCTCGTCGCCGTTGAAGGACTGCGAGATGAAGTCGTCGTACCAGGTGACGAAGCCGGTGAGCGAACCGGTGACGATGCCTTCGCGCTTGCGGACGAACGCCTCGAGGTTGAGCGCGGTTTCCTGACGCAGGTCCGGGTCGCCGATCTCGAAGGCGCCGATGGCCAGGTGCGGTCCGCGAGCGAAGAGTTCCTCGGCGGTGGGCGCACGCTTCGAGCGGCCGATGGTCGCGCCGATCAGCCAGTCCTCGTCCGGCGACCAGGCCAGCCCGCCGGAAACACTGAAGCTGTCGAAGTTCCGCCGCTCTCCCGGCACGTCGACCTGCTGGTTCTCGAATCGCGCGCCCAGTTCCGCGGTCAGGGCGCCCAGCTTGATCTCCTGGAAGGTGAACAGGCCCCAGTTGAAGGTTTCGCTGGGCGGCACGAATGCTTCGTCGCCGATGGCCTCGAAATCCCGCGAGGTGAGCTGGACACCGCTCGCGCCGGTCCAGGTTCCGTCCAGCAGGGGCTTCTGGACCAGCTCGAGCCGGCCTTCCCAGGCCTTGTTGTGGAACGTCGTGCCGATCTCGTCGCCTTCCAGCTCGACGTGCTGGTAGTCGGCATAGCCGAACCTGACGCGGGCGGCCTGGAAGGCGAGCAGGTCGCCGCGCACTTCGCCGGCCACGTCCAGCCGGTCCTGCACCAGGTCGATGGAGACATTCTCCTCGCCGTGTTCCTCCTCCTCCTCATGGTCCTCGTCGTGGTCGTGCTCTTCTTCGGCATGGGCGTGGGCGCCCGAAGGAATGCCGTATGTGCTGTCGAGACGAGAATATGCGACGCCGAAGAAGCCATCGTCCCACACATAGGACAGCCCCGCCGTGCCGCCCTGGCTCTTCGTGGCGCTGTTGGCCACGCGTCTCGGATTGCCCTCCTCCTCCTCGTGCTCGTCGTGATCCTCGTCGTGCTCGTGCTCGTGGTCCTCGTCGTGGTCGTCCTCCAGCGCGCCGAAAGGCACGCGGTAGTCGTCTGTCTCGCGGTAGAATCCTTTGAGGTGCAGCACGAACTTTCCCACGGTGACGTCCACATGGCCGGCGCCGGCGCGCTCGTCGGAGCCGCTGCCATAGAGCAGATCGACCTGCCCGCTGAACGGATGCTCGGGAAGGCGCTCTGAAATCCGGCCGTCGAGCACGTTCACCACGCCGCCGACGGCGTTGCTGCCATACATCAGGTTGGCCGGTCCGCGCACCACCTCGATCCGCTGGGCGCCAAGCGGATCGGCGGCAACGGCATGGTCCGGGCTGACGCTCGAGGCGTCGATGGAGCCGATGCCGTTGGTCAGCACGCGAATGCGGTCGCCGTCGAGGCCGCGGATGATGGGCCGCGAGGCGCCGGGGCCGAAAAAGCTCGAGCTGAAGCCGGGCAGGCCGGCAAGCGTCTCGCCAATGGAGCCTTCGAGGCGCAGCTGCAGGCTCTCGGCGGTCAGGACCGTGGTGCTCTGAAGAACGCTGAACTGATCCGTGGCGCTGGGGCGCGCGGTTACCACGATCTCCTCGCCCGGCGCGACGTCCACGCCCGTCTCGGCCGCCATTGCCGGGCTGGCGATCACCGATAGCGCTGAGAGGATGACGAGGCGTTTCATGGGATCCCTCCGGTCGTGTTCGTGGGAGATGTAATAACATAACAATCCCCGGGGTCAATCCTTCGTCTCCGGCAAACCGGACCATCGATAGCCGCGCTTGCTTTTCGGCGGTCCGGCGCATAGTTGGGGCTTATGGCTGGCGAAGCGAAAGTCTATCTGGTCGGCGCGGGTCCGGGCGACCCGGAGCTGATCACGCTCAAGGCGCTGCGCGTGCTGCGCGCCGCCGATGCCGTGGTCTATGACCGGCTGGTGTCCGACGACATCCTGTCCGAGATCCCCGAACACGCTGCCCGCATCTATGTGGGGAAGGAAGGCGGCACCCATTCGCTGCCGCAGTCGGAGATCAGCGAGTTGCTGGTGACTCTGGCGCGCCAGGGCAAGACGGTGGTCCGGCTGAAGGGCGGCGACCCCTACATCTTCGGCCGCGGCGGCGAGGAAGCCATCGTGCTCGCCCGGGCCGGCGTCGCGTTCGAAGTGGTGCCGGGCGTGACCGCCGCGTCGGGTGTCATGGCCGGGCTCAACCTGCCGCTGACCCACCGGGGCCTCGCCAATGGCGTGCGCTTCGTCACCGGCCAGTGCGGCAAGAACGTGCCACTCGACCTGAACTGGAACAGCCTGGCCGATCCGGACACCACGCTCGTCGTTTACATGGGCCTGGCCAAGCTGCCGGAGATCAGCGCCGAGCTGATCCGGGCCGGCATGCCCGCGGACCAGCCGGCCATGGCCATCTCCAAGGGGACGCTCGACTCCGAGACCGTGATCGCGGGCACCATCGCGACCCTGCCGAAGCAGGTGAAGGACGTTCGTCTCGCGCCGCCGGTGCTGATCGTCATCGGCCGGGTGGTGACGCTAATCGAGACGCTGGGGCGCGACATGGTCAGGCAGATACAGGAGATCCCGTGACCGGCAGCCCGATCTATCTGGACAAGGACGGCGAACTGGCCTGGGTGGTGATCAACCGTCCGGAAAAGCACAACGCCCTGAGCCAGGCGATGTGGGAAGCGCTGCCCGGCATCGCCGCTGACATCGAGGCCGATCCAACGATCAAAGTGGTGGTGGTGAAGGGCATTTTCGAGAAGGCGTTCAGCGCCGGCGCCGATATCTCCGAGTTCGAAATTCTCAACACCGACAGCGCCCTGCGCGACGCCAACCGCGCCGCCATTACGGGCGGCCTGCGCGCGCTGAGCCGCATCTCCAAGCCAACCATCGCCATGGTGCGCGGCATCTGCATGGGCGGCGGCTGCGCCATTGCGCTGACCTGCGACATCCGCTTCGCATCGCCCGAGGCCAGGCTGGGCATACCGCCGGCCAAGCTGGGCCTTGCCTACACGCTCGAGGACATGAAGCAGCTGGTCGACGTGGTCGGCCCGTCCCACGCCAAGAGCATGATGTTCACCGGCCGGGCCGTGCCCGCCGCCGAGGCGCTGGCGATCGGCCTGGTGAACGCGGTCCATCCGCTCGAGGCGATCGAGCAGGAGACGCGGGAGTTTGCTGCCCAGATCGCGCGCAACTCGCAGTATTCCGTCCGCGTGCTGAAGCAGATCATCGGCATGATTTCGGGCGGCGCCGACGCCGAGACCGAGGAAAGCTGGACGCTGGCCATGGGCGCCTACGAGGGCGAGGACTACCGCGAGGGCGTCGCCGCGTTCCTCGGCAAGCGCCCGGCGAAGTTCACGTTTTCCTGAGAGAGTTCCTTTCACTTCCTTCGATGATTGCCATGAATACGAGTGATTGTGCATTGCCGTTCTTAGCCATACGCTGAGAACGGAGCATAAAATGGCCGAACAAAATAGAAGCCTAGGACGCGTGCAACGAGTGCTGGGGCTAGTTGCGGCCGCCCCATTAATTGTACTCGGCCTTGGACTGGCGATTCAAACCAGCGTTCCTATGCCGGGCTATGCCTTGGTCTTTGTTGATGATAGAGAGAAGACCTACTTGGCTCCTCAGTGCCTCGATGAATGGCACGGCAGAAAATCAACGACATTTGATATTTTAAGAAGGACAACTGCCAAGGAGGCATTTGCGCTTAGATATAAATCCGACAGAATCTGCCGAGATACGGGGGCATTCCAAGCTGAAGGATATTCCGCTACAGGGATGCTTCTTTACAAGATTGGGATACTACCCAAACTAAAATATTGGTGGGATCAGCCCTATAGAACAGAGGATGGTATTATATATCCTGGCACGAGTACGATCCAGAGATGACGCAATCGTCAAGAAGTAGAGATAAAGGTGTTCATGTTTCTATCGTGATTTGCCGCAGCACTATATTTTTAAAAAGTATCTCGCATACGGCTCGCGCGTTTAGACAATTGATTTGGAATATCCCACTTGATTTCGCCATACATATCGACCAATATTGAATGCGATAAAAGATATAATTGAGTTAAATTGATAAAAATATTATTGGCAATATCGTCATCATCACTTAAGTATTCGATCGCAGTATCTATATCTATATTAGATTGATGTCGTCTGTGTATCAAATCCAGTACGCGCTGTGCCAATTTGTTTTCCAATCGCCCGATCTCATTCATATGGTCAAACTGGAAATCCGGAATGCTCGAAAACTGAGAGCCGCCATGGCCTTCAGACCCTAGGTATGTTTCAAACATATCTGTTGTCCATGCTATCTCTGCCATCCACCTTCGCAGTATCCCTGCGACTTGCATCGCTGCAACTGTCTCTTGATCCCTACGTTGAGAGCGGCTCAGCAGCAGCTGGGCGCAGTACGAGAGAAGCGCACCGAGCACTGCACCGACCAGCGCCCAGAACCCTTCCGAAGACATTATGTTACAAACCGGGTTCATAGCTAAAAGTGCTGCTTGCATCACAGTGTAGCGTCAACGCGACGAAAGATAAATTCTACTTCTTCTTAACGGTGGACTTCACCGGTTCCGTCGCGGCCGCCTTCGGCCGCTCGGGGAAATCCACCTTGATGTCCGGCAGCTTGGCGTTCACCCGCTTGATGATCTCGTCGGTGGCGTCGTAGCCCGAGCCGGGGCGGATGTAGAGCACCGCCGAGCCATCGACGAAGCGGCTGATGCCGCGGTCCTGGCGCACCTGCTGGCCGACCATGGTGGCGACGGTGTTGAACTGTTCGATGGCCTTCTCGCCGGCCTTGTTCATGTCCTCCTGGACCTTTTGGAGGACCCCGTCGATCTGTGCCTTGATGCCGTTATACTTGTCCACCGCCTTCTGGTATTCGGCCGGATCCATGGTCGCCCGGGCCTGACGGATCGGCTCGAATTCCGTGTCCAGCCTGTCGAGCGCCATGTTGTAGGCGGCGGCCTCGACATCGCGGCGCTTGGCCATCTGGTCGAACACGCTCTTCATGGCGGTGGCTTCGGTTGCCAGCCGCTCGCCGTCCATCACCAGGAAACCGGCGGATGCCGGAGCGGCGGTGTTGGCCGGGGTTTGCGCATGCGCGGCCAGCGGCAGGACGAGCGCGGCCGCGAGAATCAGGGAACGGATCATTGGCCTGCTCCTTGCGCCGGCAGGTCGACCGTCGGGACCTCGGCGTCGAGGAAGGCCTGGACCAGGGTCGTCACGTCGTTGGCACCCGGCGCCGCAAGCTTGTCGGCGACCAGACCGTCATAGGTTTTCCGCTCCAATACCAAGTCCAGCGTCAGGCCTTCCGCGACGCGCTTGATGATGGCCTGGAGCTTGGGCTGCAGGCTTTCCATGGCCGCCTGGCCGCGGGCTTCGATGGCCTGGATGCCGGCCTTCTGCTCCTCGGCGGCCTCGGTGATCCGCTGTTCCAGCGACGTCTGGCGCTTGCCGCGCTCCTCGGCCGAGAGGTTGGCAGAATCGACCCGAAGCGCACGCAGTTCCTCCTGCAGCGTTTCGAACTTGAACTTGGTGTTCTGGTTGAAGGTCGCCTTGGCCGCCTCCACCTTCGCGTCCAGATCCCGTGTCACCAGCGATTTCTGGCTCAGCACATCGAGATCGATCACGGCGATCTTGGGCGGGGGCAGGGTTTGCGCCGACGCCGGCGCGGCGATGGTCAGGATCACGAGAAGGAAGGCACTAACGAGTGTTTTCATGGCGCCGTCTATAGGCAGGCGGCTTCGGGCGGTAAAGCTGGTCATGAGACTGTCACGGAAAATTCACGGAACGGGCGCCGCTTCCGGCCGCGGCCGGGCAAGGAACGCCTCGACCCGCTGGGCCACGTTCCGGCGGATGTTCATGTAGAACAGATTGTAGTCGTAGATGTGGTAATTGCCGCCCGGGAGCACGAGGCCACTGTAGCCCTTGCCGTCGGGCGGTGACGCGTAGAGCACGCCGTCCTTGCAATGCGCGCCGGTGATTCTGGCGTCGGGCGCACCCAGCGGATCGTCGGTTGTCGGCAGCGCGCCCAGGTTCAGGGCCGCGGGTGCGTTCTCCTCCGAAATGTCCCAGCTGAGCGGGTTGACGCAGAGCAATTTCTTGCCGCGGTTCGCCTCGTACACGCCGCCATAGCGGAAGCCCACATTGTCGAACAGGCTGGCGGGGTCGGCGTCTTTCACGGCGAAGCTGTTCCAGCTCGCCAGACAGCCGGTCTGGTCGGGCGTGGTGCACGGCCCGATGTCCTTGTAGACCCGGCTGAACAGGTCCATGGGCAGGGCGAAGCCAACGGCATAGGCGGCGACCATGCGCGCGGCGAGCGGCGTGCCGTCGACCTCGTCGCGCAGCAGGTAGGACAGGTGGCGGCTGCCCTGGCTGTGCGCTGCCAGAATGAACGGCCGGCCATGGTTGTGGTTATCCATGTAGTATCGGAACGCGCGGCGCACGTCCTCGTAGGCCAGGTCGAGCGCCCTGTCGCCGTCATCGCGGTTCTTCGGGAAGAAGGCGCCCAGTGTCGCCTGCCGGTAGAGCGGTACGTAGACCCTGGCCGAGCCGTTGAAGGCGCTGGCCTGGTACTTCAGCACGAAGCCGTCGAGACGCTCACGCGCGTCGTTGTCATCGATCGGCGCGTTCCAGCCGGTGCGGTTGTAGTAGGTGGTGGGTGCGATGAAGAACACGTCGACCTTGGCCGTCGCCTGGTTGTCGGCGGCGGCCGGCGTCTTCGGCACCTGGTCGGCGGCGTCCCGCGTCTTGGGCAGCGCTGCCCAGGACGCCGGATCGGCATAGTCGGGCTCGGGCGGTGCGGGCAGGGCGGCGAACGGCTCGCCCGGGGTCATGGCCCAATAGCTCAACTCGTCCTTGAACGCCGCCAGCAGGGTGATGGCGACGACGGCGAGCACCACCAGTCCAGCGACGATATAGAGGAAAATCCTGGCCACGCGCGCCTCAGTCCTTGTCCCAGATCGGCTTGCCGCTGCCCGGCAGGCCGAGACGGTGCCACTTGTCGGTGACGGTTGCGATCACGTCGTCGCGCATGCGGATCTTGCGGCCCCATTCCCGTTTCGTCTCGGGCGGCCATTTGTTGGTGGCGTCGAGGCCGATCTTGCTGCCCAGGCTCTCCTCGGGCGAGGCGAAGTCCAGATAGTCGATGGGCGTGTTCTCGATCAGGGTGATGTCGCGGGCCGGATCCATGCGGGTCGAGATCGCCCACATCACGTCCTTCCAGTTCCGCGCGTCGATGTCGTCGTCCACCACGATCACCCATTTGGTGTACATGAACTGGCGCAGATAGGACCACACGCCGAGCATGACACGCTTGGCATGGCCCGGGTAGGCCTTGCGCATGGACACCACGGCGATCCGGTAGGAACAGCCCTCGGGCGGCAGCCAGAAGTCGGTGATCTCGGGGAATTGCTGGCGCAGCAGCGGGATGAACACCTCGTTCAGCGCCTCGCCCAACACGCTGGGCTCGTCGGGCGGCCGGCCGGTGAACGTGGACAGGTAGATCGGATCGCGCCGCATGGTGATTGCCGAGACTGTGAATACCGGGAATTTCTCGACCGAGTTGTAATAGCCGGTGTGGTCGCCATACGGGCCTTCCTCGGCATAGTCGGTCAGCGACACATGGCCTTCCAGCACGATCTCGGCCTCGGCCGGCACCTTCAGCGGCACGGTCTTGCAGTCGACCAGTTCCACCTTCCGGCCCCGCAGCAGGCCTGCGAACTGGTATTCGGAAAGCGTGTCCGGCACCGGCGTGACCGCGGCCAGAATTGTCCCCGGATCGGCGCCGATCACCACGGCGGCGGGCAGCGGCTCCGACTTTTCCTGCATCCAGCGCTGGTGGTGCTGGGCGCCGCCCCGGTGCTTCAGCCAGCGCATGATGGTGGTGTTCCGCCCTGTCACCTGCATGCGGTAGATGCCCAGGTTGAAATCGTCTTCCTTGCGCTTGCCGGGTCCTTTCGTGACCACCAGCGGCCAGGTGATCAGCGGCGCCGGCTCGCCGGGCCAGCAGGTCTGCACGGGCAGGGCGGACAGGTCCACGTCGGCGCCCTGCAGCACCACCTGGTGCACCGGCGCGCCCGACGTGGTCTTGGGCTTCATTGCCATCACGGTGCGCAGCAAGGGCAGCATGTCGAGCGCCTCGCGCCAGCCGCCGGGCGGCTCGGGCTGGCGCAGGAAGGCCAGCGTCTCGCCGACCTCGCGCAGTTCCTCGGGCTCGCGGTCCATGCCAAGCGCCACCCGCTCGACGGTGCCGAACAGATTGACCAGCACAGGCATGGCGCTGGGCGTCCCATCCGCCTTCACCGCATTCTCGAACAGCACGGCGGGGCCGCCCTCGGCCAGCAGCCTTGTCTGGATCTCGGTCATCTCCAGCACGGTCGACACCGGCTCCTTCACGCGCACCAGCAGGTCGCGGGCTTCGAGCGTGGCGATGAAGTCGCGCAGCGAGGAATAGGGCATGCTTTATCCCAGTTGGCCGGCAATGATGGCAGCAAAGACGATCCAGCCAAAGCGTATGTTGGACTTGAACGTCCGCAGGCAGTTGGCCGGATCGTCGGTGTCGAGACGGACGATCTGCCAGGCGAAATGGGCTGCGGCGACCGCGAGTCCGCCATGGAAGTACGCGCCCAGATCGCACAGGAAACCCGCCACGGCCCAGAACGCCAGCGCGGCGGCGTAGCTGACGCCGAGGAACGGCTTCGTCCGGTCGCCCAGCGCCAGCGCCGACGACTTCACGCCGGCCGCCGTGTCGTCGGCCCGGTCCATGTGGGCGTAGATGGTGTCGTAGCCGAGTGTCCAGCAGAAGCAGCCCGCATAGAGCAGCAGCGCCGGCCAGCCCGGGTACTGGCCGGTCACCGCCGGCCAGCCGAGCAGCGCGCCCCAGTTGAAGACGATGCCGAGCACCGCCTGCGGCCAGTGAGTCACCCGTTTGGCCAGCGGATAGAGCACCACCAGCGGCAGCGACAGCACGGCCACGACGATGGTGCGCGGCGTGAACGACACCAGGATCGCCAGCCCGATCAGCCCCAGCACGATCACCAGCGCGACCGCGCCGCGCACGCCGATCGCGCCGCTGGCGATGGGGCGACCGGCGGTGCGGGCGACCCTCGCGTCGATGTCCCGGTCCCAGATGTCGTTAACCGCGCAGCCCGCGCCGCGCATCACCAGCGCGCCGGCGCCGAACGCCAGCAGGATCAGCAGGATCTCCGGCGACCACGGCCGCAGGCCCGTGTCGGTTACCGCCAGCATGGTGCTCCACCAGCACGGCCACAGCAGCAGCCACGCGCCGACCGGCCTGTCGAGCCGCATCAGCCGCGCCCAGGGCCGCAGCGGACCTGGCAGCCAGCGGTCCACCCAGCCGTCGGGGACGGCGTCGGCGGGGCGGGATATTGTCGGCTCCATCAGGGCAGCTTCCGCTTCGTCATCGAAGTGTGTTAGCGCTATCGGCGTTGAGGAGCAACCGCCCGTCATGGCCTACGACCACTCGAAAATCCGCCTGTTCGTCGACGCGCCGCTGACGCCGGGCGCGGCCGTGGATCTGGCCGCCGATCACGTGCACTACATGCGCGCGGTGATGCGCCAGCGCGAGGGCGACCGCTTTCACGTCTTCAATGGCCGCGACGGCGAATGGATCGCCGAGCTGACCGCGCTGGGCAAGAAGGCCGGCGCGGCCCGGCTGCACGAGCGCATCCGCGAGCAGACCTCGGTGCCCGATCTCTGGCTTGCCTTCGCGCCGATTAAGGGCGCGCGGCTCGACTTCGTCGTCCAGAAGGCGACCGAGCTGGGTGTCGCCGTGCTGCAGCCGGTGCTGACCGAGCGGACCGTCGTCCGAAATCTCAACCTGGACCGGCTGCGCGCGAATGCCGTCGAGGCGGCCGAGCAGTGCGAATGCCTTGGGGTGCCCGAGATCCGCGAGCCCCAGACCCTGCGCAACCTGCTGGGCGGCTGGCCCGCCGGGCGCGGCCTGATCTTCTGTGACGAGGGCGGCGACCGCCCCGCGCTGGAAGCCCTGGACTCGGTGAAGGGGCAGGGCAGTGCGTGGGGAATCCTGACCGGGCCGGAAGGCGGCTTCTCCGACGCCGAGCGGGC
>CAMDTB010000045.1 GCA_945907245.1 Rhizobium sp. Q54 | reverse complement strand
CGCCGCAACGCCACCCCGTCAAAATCATCCCGCAAGCCGATCGCTGATCCCATGGTCACGCCCTCCAAATGCAGGACGCCATTGATTCAGACTTTCGTCAGTTTGGGAATCCCTGACGCGAGTCAGCCTCACCGCAGGTTGGTATTAGGCCCCAGCGCCTCGCCCAGCAGGACGAAAAACGCCTTGGTGCTGAGCGAATTCCCCAGCAGCGAACCGCAATAGGCGTCGATGAACCGCTCCAGCGCGGCCAGGCCCCGCTTTTCTTCCAGTGCCTCGATTATTTCGGCCCGGAACCGGCGATGGATCTCATAGGTGACGGCGGCTATGAGCCCATCCTTTGACCCGAACCGGGACATAACCAGGCCATGGCTGAATCCTGAGCGGCGGCCGATCTCCATCATCGACGCACGCGTGCCTTCCTCGAGAAACAGTTCGACAGCGGCATTCAGGATCGCGGCGGACGACGCGGCGGACCGCTCGGCTTGCGAACGGCGCGGCTTCTTCTCGAAAGGCGTCATCCTCCGACCACCCGCGGTCCCCCGATCCCGTCGATGCGGCTTCGATGGCCGGCACGGTGGCACAACCGATGTCCGGGCTCAAGGAGACGGATTACGCGACCTGGCGGTCAGGCCGTCGGGAGGATCTCGAAGCCGTCGCCCGGATCGTCCTTGCAAGGGTCGGAGATCACCTCGCTGACCTTCGATCCCGGCGGCCCCAGGTAACACCCCATCATCATCTCGATGACGTTCTCGTTGGGGCCCGAGAACAGCGCCTCGACGCTGCCATCGGTCCGGTTGCGGACCCAGCCCCTGATGCCGCGCCTGGTTGCCTCGCCGAGCACCCACGCCCGGAACCCGACACCCTGGACACGGCCGCGGATGCGGGATTTGACGGTACGGCTCACGGCGTCACTCGAATTCCATGATGACCTGATCGACAGCCATGCTGTCGCCAGGCTTTGCGTGGATCTTGGACACCCTCGCCTGCTTCTCGGCGCGCAGGATATTCTCCATCTTCATCGCCTCGACCGCGGCCAGCGTCTGCCCCGGGAATACTTCCTCGCCCTCCTCCACGGCGATCGACACGATCAGGCCGGGCATCGGACAGAGCAGGAACTTCGACGTATCGGGCGGCACCTTCACCGGCATCAGCGCGGCATACTTCGCCACCAGCGGAGAACGCACCGTAACCTTCACGAACGAGCCGTCATGGGTCAGCAGATAGCCATCGGCCAGCCGGTCGACCTCGACGCCGAACGGCACGCCATTAAGCAGGCCCTTGAACACCGCCTGGCCGGGCTTCCAGTTGGACTGTAGGTTGACGAACCGGCCATCGAGGAACACGTCCCATCCGGCGGTCGCGTTGGCGATGCGGGCGTCGTGGGTCTCGCCCTCGATGCCGACCACCCAGTCCTTCGCCTCTGACGGCGTCCAGTGGGGCAGCTGGCCGGAGATGGTCGCCTCACGGGTCGCCGACAGCGCATGAACCACCGTCGCCACGCCGATCAGGCCGTCGCGGGCGGCGGGCGTCAGCGGCGCGCCGTGGAAGCCTTCGGGATATTCCTGGGCGATGAAGTTGGTCGACAGCCGGCCTTCCTTGAAGCGCGGATGGGCCATCACCGCCGACAGGAACGAGATATTGTGCGCGATGCCGCGCAGATAATACTCGTCGAGCGCCACGCGCATGCGCTCGATGGCCTCGGCGCGGGTTGGCGCGTAGGTGCACAGCTTGGCGATCATCGGGTCGTAGAACATGCTGATCTCCGACCCCTCGTAGATGCCCGTGTCGATCCGCACGCCGTCGGTCTCGGCCGGCGGCTGGTAGCGGGTGATACGGCCGATCGAGGGCAGGAAGTTGCGCAGCGGATCCTCGGCGTAGATGCGGCTTTCCACCGCCCAGCCTGTCAGCTTGACATCGTCCTGGGTGAGTTCGAGCGGCAGGCCGGCGGCCGAACGGATCATCTGCTCGACCAGATCGATGCCAGTCACCAGTTCGGTCACCGGATGCTCGACCTGCAGTCGGGTGTTCATCTCAAGGAAGTAGAAGCTGCCGTCCTGGCCGACGATCATCTCGACCGTGCCGGCGCTGTCATAGTCCACGGCCTTGGACAGCGCCACGGCTTGTTCGCCCATGGCCTTGCGCAGTTCCGGCGTCAGGAAGGGGCTCGGCGCCTCCTCGATCACCTTCTGGTGGCGGCGCTGGATCGAGCATTCGCGCTCGCCCAGGTAGATCACGTTGCCGTGCTTGTCGCCCAGCACCTGGATCTCGATATGGCGCGGCTCCTCGATGAACTTCTCGATGAACACGCGGTCGTCGCCGAAGCTGGTGCGCGCCTCATTGGTGGCCGAGGTGAAACCTTCGCGGGCTTCGGCGTCGTTGAAGGCGATGCGCATGCCCTTGCCGCCGCCGCCGGCCGAGGCCTTCACCATCACCGGATAGCCGATCTCGGCGGCGATCTTGGCCGCCTCGTCCTCGTCCTTGATCACGCCCACATAGCCGGGAACCGTGCTGACATTGGCGGCGGCCGCCAGCTTCTTCGATTCGATCTTGTCGCCCATGGCGAAGATAGCGCGCGGGTTGGGGCCGATGAAGGTGATTCCAGCCTCCTTCAGCGCCTCGGCAAACTTGATGTTCTCCGACAGGAAGCCGTAGCCGGGATGCACCGCCTGCGCGCCGGTCCTGCGGACAGCATCGAGAATCTTGTCGATGACCAGATAGGACTGGTTGACGGGCGCGGGACCGATATGGATCGCCTCGTCGGCCATCTGCACGTGCAGCGCGTCGCGGTCGGCGTCCGAATAGACGGCCACCGTGCTGATGCCGAGCTTGCGGGCGCTCTTGATGACCCGGCAGGCGATTTCGCCACGGTTGGCGATGAGGATCTTGTCGAACAGCATGGGCTTCCTCCCCTGGCCTTAGAGCGGCAGGTTGTCGTGTTTCTTCCAGGGATTGCGCACGTCCTTGTTCTTCAGGATGCGCAGCGAGTGGGCGATCCGGCGCCGCGTCGAGTGCGGCATGATCACCTCGTCGATGAAGCCCCGGCTCGCCGCCACGAACGGGTTGGCGAAACGCGCCTCGTAGTTCCTGGTATGCTCGGCGATCTTTTCCGGGTCGCCCATGTCCTTGCGGAAGATGATCTCGACCGCGCCCTTGGCGCCCATCACCGCGATCTCGGCGGTCGGCCAGGCATAGTTGACGTCGCCGCGCAGGTGCTTGGAACTCATGACGTCGTAGGCGCCGCCATAGGCCTTGCGGGTGATGACGGTGACCTTCGGCACCGTGGCCTCGCCGAACGCGAATAGCAGCTTGGCGCCGTGCTTGATGATGCCGCCATATTCCTGCGCCGTGCCCGGCAGGAAGCCCGGCACATCGACGAAGGTGACAATCGGGATGTTGAACGCGTCGCAGAACCGCACGAAGCGAGCCGCCTTGCGCGAGCTGTCGATGTCGAGGCAGCCGGCCAGCACCATGGGCTGGTTGGCGACGATGCCGACGGTCGACCCCTCGATGCGCCCGAACCCGGTGATGATGTTGCCGGCGAACTTGGGCTGAACCTCCATGAAGTCGCCCTCGTCGACCACCTTGGAGATCAGCTCGTGCATGTCGTAGGGCTTGTTCGGATTGTCCGGGATCAGCGTGTCCAGCGACGTCTCGATCCGGTCGCCGCGGTCGTAGGTCTCGCGGACCGGCGGCTTTTCCTTGTTGTTGAGCGGCAGGAAGTCGAAGAACCGGCGCGTCTGCAGCAGCGCCTCGACGTCGTTCTCGAACGCCAGGTCCGCCACCGAGGACTTGGTGGTGTGGGTGATCGCGCCGCCGAGCTGTTCCTGGGTGACGGTCTCCTGGGTGACGGTCTTCACCACCTCGGGGCCGGTCACGAACATGTAGGACGTGTCCTTCACCATGAAGATGAAGTCGGTCATGGCCGGCGAATAGACCGCGCCGCCCGCGCACGGCCCCATGATCAGCGACAGCTGCGGAATGACGCCCGACTGCTCGATGTTGCGCTGGAAAACGTCGGCGTAGCCAGCCAGTGAGGCGACGCCTTCCTGGATGCGCGCGCCACCCGAATCATTGATTCCGATGACCGGCGCACCGACGCTGGCCGCCCTGTCCATCACCTTGCAGATCTTCTCGGCGAAGGTTTCCGACAGCGCGCCGCCGAATACGGTGAAATCCTGCGAGAACACGAACACCAGGCGGCCGTTGATGGTGCCGTGGCCGGTGACGACGCCGTCGCCGGGAATCTTCTGCTCGGCCATGCCGAAGTCGGTGTTCCGGTGCTCGACAAACATGTCGTATTCCTCGAACGAGCCGGGATCGAGCAGGACTTCGAGACGCTCGCGGGCGGTCAGCTTGCCGCGCTTGTGCTGCGCGTCGATGCGCGTCTCGCCGCCGCCCAGACGGGCCTGGGCACGGCGTTTTTCCAACTCCTGCAAGATTTCCTGCATGGCGGGATACCCCCAACGATTGATTGTCGATTATGGAGAGACCGGCCGGTAACCGGCAATTCGGTGGCGACGATATAGCAAGGTTATCTGCTTTGTAACAGACTCTCGCACATACGGCATAGGACGTTTGGCGGGTGCCGGACCGGGCGAAAATTCAAGGCGCCCGGGCGTTCAGGCGCGCGCCAGCCACGCGAATTCCGCCGCATCGAGCAGATCCTGGCGCAACGTCCGCCGGAACTCCACCGCCTCGTCGTCGGCGCCCCAGAGCGATTCCTGCCAGATCTCGTCAATCTGGCTCAGCGCGAACGCCTCGTCCGCGGTGATCCTCCCCTCGATGACGGCCATGGCAAGCACCACCGACCCGGTGCCGTGGGTGAGCTTGCTGGTGCCAACCATGGTGAAATCGTCATAGGTGTCGAGGTGCAGCCGCGCCGCCTCGACCAGACCGGGCTCCTGACCGACCGGCACGATCCCGGCGGTAACGACGAAGCGCAGCCCCAGATGTGCCGCCGCCCAGTCGAGCAGCGGCTGCCAGCCGGCGTCCTGGCGGTCGCGCAGCGCTTCGGGCGCCTCGGCCCGGTAGCACAGCAGGTCGGTGCCCGCGTAGCCGGCCACGTCGTCGACGATCTCGTCGCGCCGTGTGGCCATCAGGTCGATGGTGGCGTTCGCCATCCCGGTCATCGCCATGGTCTGCGGCCTGACCTCGTCCTCCTGGGCGTCCCATTCGGCGGCGATCCGTTCGGCCAGCGCCCGCGCGGGCAGCACCAGCAGCGCGCGAGCGGGCGTGCGGATCGGCCTGCCGTCGAGCCGGACGGCGAAACCCTCGCCGTCCGGCACGACGGCGACCTGCTTGTAGAACCGCTTCAAGCAACCCGCTCCCAAACGGTGGCGAGCCAGGGCGACAGGCCGGCATAGTCGTCCAGCACGTGCCGGGCGCCCGCGTCGGTCAGTTCTTCGGCAGGATGGTAGCCCCAGGAGACGCCCAGCGGATGGACGCCGGCGTTACGCGCCATGTGGATGTCGAACACGGTGTCGCCGATCATCACCGTGTCCTCGCGCCGGGCGCCGGTCGTGCGCAGGGCGTTCGCCAGCATGCCAGGATGCGGCTTGCTGGGTGCGTCGTCGGCCGTCTGCAGGGTGACGAACAGGTCGCGCATGCCGTGCAGGTTCAGCGTGCTGGTCAGCCCGCGCCGGGACTTGCCTGTGGCGATGCCGAGCAGGTAGCCGGCACCCGAGAGCGCCTCCAGCGCCTCGCGGACGCCAGGAAACAGCGGCTCCGCATGGAGCGGGTCGTGGCGCAGCTGGCCGAAGGCGTCCTTGTACGACTGGGCGAGGGCGACATGGGCGGCGCGGTCCAGATGCGGCGCCAGCACTTCGACGGCCTCGACCAGGCCGAGGCCGACCACGCGGCGCACCGTATCCATGTCCGGACAGGTCATGGCGTGCTGCTCGAACGCGTGATGCATCGCAGCGAAGATCACGTGCTGGCTGTCGACCAGCGTGCCGTCGCAGTCGAACATGATCAGCCGCAGGTCAGTCATCGTCGAACACGTCACCGCGCATGTTAGGATCGAACTCGAACAGTTTCCAGGTCTCGCGCATATGCGGAGGCAGCGGTGCGGTCACGTTGATGGTGCCGCGCACCGGATGGGGAATGACGATGTTGCGCGCATGCAGGTACAGCTTGCTGGAGAGGCCGTCGCGGAAGCAGTCCTCGTTGCCGTACTTGCCGTCGCTGACGATCGGGGTGCCGAGCTGGGCGCAATGGACGCGGAGCTGGTGCGTGCGTCCGGTCACGGGCCGCAGCGCCAGCCATGACAGCGCGTTGCCGGCCGCCTCGACCACCTTGTATTCGGTGATCGCCTTCTGGCCCTTGTTGCCAGGCCGGACACGCTCGTCCTCCTCGCCGTCCTTTTCCATGATCGAGATGATTTCGCCCTCGCTGGGCACGGGCACGCCGGTCACCAGCGCCCAGTAGGTCTTCCTGGTGGTTCGGTCCTTGAACGACTTGGCCAGCGCGGCGGCGGCGAGGCGCGAGCGGGCCAGCACCAGCACGCCGCTGGTGTCCTTGTCCAGCCGGTGCACCAACCGGGGCCGCTCGGAGGCGCCGAAGCGAAGCGCATCGAGCATGCCGTCGAGGTGCTTGCCGATGCTGGTGCCGCCCTGAACGGCGAGACCCGGCGGCTTGTTGATGACGATGACGTGGTCGTCCTTGAACAGCACCGTGTCCTGCAGCATCTGGACGTCTTCGCTGCGTGGCGGTGGCGGCGGCGCCTTCTTCATCGGCAGCGCCATCTCGCCCATGGGTGGGATGCGGATTTCGTCGCCCGCCGTGAGCCGGTAGTCGGCCTTGGTCCGCTTGCCGCCCACCCGGATCTGGCCGGTGCGCAGCAGCTTCTGCAGGTGGCCGAAGGACAGCGCCGGAAAATGCTGCTTGAACCAGCGGTCAAGCCGCTGGTCGGCGTCGGCCGGCTTGACCGATATGGTTTGCACGCCACTCATCAGGTAATTCCAAACGTCCAGCCTTCGAAGCGGCGGACCCTATCCGATAAGCCCGGCGGATTCCACAGTGAGGGATCGGGGGCAAGGTTGCTCAAGGCCGAAGCGCTGATGAGCGCGTCGGTCATGTCGTCGGTCATATCAAAATAATTGTAGGATACTGGACGAGAACCGAAATGCTCCAGCACCCGGTTCAGCCGCGCCACATCCCTTACCTTTCCCGCTCCACCACCCGCCATGCGCACAAAGGCCGTCGGAAAGGCTTCGACCAGCGCCAACCCTGCATCGCCGATGTCGTCGAACGGCCAAACCGCCACGCGATCCTGTTCCCGCATCAGCCGCAGGAACCGCATGCCGGACAGCGACGACTTGCCCACCTGGCGCGCGCCGACGAGGTTGAACACGGATTCCGGCGCGCCCAACCCGCGGGCCTGCCCCAGCGATTCGACCACCCGCAGGCGGCGTTCATAGGACACGCCGGTGACCGCGCCCCGCCGGAAGTGATGATGCAGCGGCTCCACCTCGGCCAGACCGCCGCCGAACAGGCCATCGTCGGCGACGCACAGCGCCTCGACCAGTTCCCAGAACCCGGCATGGTCCGCCGGATCGTCGGCAAAGCCGGGGAAGTAGGCCTGCCGGTCTTCCCACGGAAAGCAGAACGAGAAGTCGAGGCCGCACAGGACGCGGCGCTCGGTCGCCTGCACCCGCAGCCAGTGCCCGAAATCAGGCCGCGTCCACGCGCCGCCCGCCGGATTGGCGACCAATGATGGCGCGCTCTGCCCTGCCTCACAGACCGCCACTTGCAGCCGGTTCACCCTCGGGCCGCGCGCGCCGGACCAATCCACGCCCACGAACAGGTCGAACGGCGTCACTGCTGGCCGGCCTCGCGCTGCTGCCGCTCGGCGCGCAGCTTGGCCCAGTATTCCAGGCGCTTCTGGATGTCGCGCTCGAATCCGCGCTCGACGGGCCGGTAGAACTGCCGCCTCGGCATGTCCTCGGGAAAATAGTTCTGGCCCGAGAAGCCGTCCTCGGCATCGTGGTCGTATTCGTAGCCCTTGCCATAGCCCAGGGTCTTCATCATCCGCGTCGGCGCATTGAGGATGTGCATGGGCGGCATCAGCGAACCGGCTTCGCGAGCTGCGGCGTTGGCCATCTTCGATGCGGTATAGACCGCGTTCGACTTGGGCGCGGTCCCCAGATAGATGACGGCCTGGACGATGCCCAGCTCGCCTTCGGGCGAGCCCAGGAAATCGTACATGTCCTTGGCGGCCAGTGCCTGGACCAGTGCCTGCGGGTCGGCCATGCCGATGTCCTCGGCGGCGAATCGCACCAGCCGGCGGGTGATGTAGAGCGGGTCCTCGCCCGCCGTCAGCATCCGCGCCAGGTAGTAGAGCGCCGCGTCCACGTCCGAGCCGCGGAGGCTCTTGTGCAGCGCGCTGATCAGATTGTAGTGGCCTTCCTGCGCCTTGTCGTAGACCGGCGCCCGGCGCTGCACCACGTCGGCGAGCGCGGCGGTGTCGAGCAGCTGGGCATCGGCGCCCAGCGCCGCGATTTCCTCCACCATGTTGTAGAGGAAGCGTCCGTCACCGTCGGCCATGGCTTTCAGCGCGACCCGCGCGTCCGGCTCCAGCGGCAGGGCGTGACCGATATCCGCTTCGGCCCGCGCCAGCATGATCTCCATGGCCGCGTCGTCCAGCCGGTTAAGCACCATGACCTGGGCCCGCGACAGCAACGCGGCGTTGAGCTCGAATGACGGGTTCTCGGTGGTCGCGCCCACCAGGATGACCGTGCCGTCCTCCACATAGGGCAGGAACGCGTCCTGCTGCGAGCGGTTGAACCGGTGAATCTCGTCGACGAACAGCAATGTGCCCTTGCCGTCGCGGCGGCGCGCCTTGGCGGTCTCAAACACCTTGCGCAAATCGGCCACGCCCGAGAACACCGCCGATACCTGCTCGAAATGCAGGTCGACATGATCGGCGAGAAGGCGCGCGATGGTGGTCTTGCCGGTGCCGGGCGGCCCCCACAGGATCAGCGACGCCATGCGTCCGGCGCCGAGCATCCGGCCGATGGGACCAGTCGGGCCGAGCAGGTGATCCTGCCCGACCACATCTTCGATACGCGCCGGCCGCAGCCGGTCGGCGAGCGGCCGGGGCGCCGACGCTTCAAGCCCCGCAGTCTGGAACAGGTCTGACATCGCGCTAATCTAGTGCGCTTTGCGGCGAAGCGTAATCGCTTCGCCGTTTCAAAGCCGCGAACAAAGCCGGACAGCGCCTATTGGCGGAAGGTTCCCGTGACGAACTGGTCCTGGCGCTTGATCTTGACCTCCATCACGCCCTTGTAACCGGTCCAGCTGGCGTTGAGTTCCGCCACCGATTTGATCGGCTTGTTGTTGATGGAGACGATGAAGTCGCCGGGCCGCAGGCCGGCACGGTGCGCGGAGCTGCCGCGCTCGATGGCGAGGGCGATGACCCCTTTGCTCATGATGTCGAATTGCAGTTCGTCGGCCAAGGCCGGCGACATGTTCGCCACCTTGGCGCCGGCAAACAGATGCCCCTTGGGAAGCACGGTTTCGTCGCGCTTGGGTATTTCCGGCGCGGCGATCAGCGGCACGCCAAGCGTCATCATCTTGCGGTCGCGCATGACCTTGATCTTTACCTTGCCGCCGACCGAATGGGTGGCCAGCAGCGAGACCATGGTGGCCGGATCGTCGACGAGCCGCCCTTCGAGTTCGGTGACCACGTCACCGACCTGGAGCCCCGCCTTGTCGGCCGGACCGCCCGGATAGACGGCGTTGACCAGCACACCGCCTGGCCGGTCAAGGCCCAGCGAATCCGCGAGATCGCTGGTGACCTCCTGCCCCGTGGCGCCGAACCACGGCCTGAGCACCTTGCCGCCCTTGTCGGAGGCATCGACGATGCGTTCCACCATGTTGGCGGGGATCGCGAAGCCGATGCCCGCATAGCTGCCCGTGGGCGAGAAAATCGACGTGTTGATGCCGAGCAACCTGCCGTCCAGGCCAACCAGCGCGCCGCCGGAGTTGCCCGGATTGATGGCTGCATCCGTCTGGATGAAGAACTCATAGTCTCCGGCGGCCGAGCGGCTGGCCCGCCCCACCGCCGACACGATGCCCTGGGTCACAGTTTGTCCGATGCCGAACGGATTGCCGATGGCGAACGCCACATCCCCCACCTCGATCGCATCCGAATCCTGCAATTTCAGGAACGGCAGACCGGCCGATTCGATCTTCAGCACCGCGAGATCGAGGCGCGCATCGTCGGCGATGATCTCGGCCTTGAACTCGCGCCGGTCGTTCAGCACGACGAAGATCTCGTCGGCGCCGCTGATGACGTGATGATTGGTGACGACCACGCCGTCGGCCCGGACGATGACTCCGGAGCCCAGCGAGTTCTGCTGCTTTCTTTTTTCCTTCGGCTCTTCGCTGAAGCGATCGCCGAAGAACTGCCGGAAGAACGGGTCGTCGAAAATCCGGTTTCCGCCCGCCTGTACCATCTTGGTGGTGTAGATGTTCACCACCGCAGGAGCGACACGCTTCATCAGCGGCGCATAGGAATGCTGGATCACGGATTTGTCAGCCGGTACTACCTTCTGCACCGCCGGCGGCGAAGCGAGCGGCGCGGTCACTTCCGCATCCGGTTCGGGCGGGCCGAGTTGCGCGTGGCCCGGGACGACCAAGCCCATCACGCCCAATATGCCCACGACCGCCAGCGACACGCGCCAGCCCGAAACCGATCCGATCATGCGTCCGTCACCCTCTCGACAGTTACGCTTCTATGTAGGCAACCGGCCCCCCAAACGCAAAGGGCAGCCGGTGAGGGCTGCCCTTCGGTGAATTCCCAGAGGGACCAGGCTTACGCCTCATCCTCGTCATTCTCGTCGCGCGCCTCGGCGGTCGGGCCCGCGTCGGTGCCCTTCGCCTCGGGATCCCGGTCGACCAGTTCGATGATCGCCATCGGCGCGGCGTCGCCATAGCGGAAGCCGGCCTTCATCACGCGGGTGTAGCCACCGGCCCGATCCTCGTAGCGCTCGGCGATGGTCGAGAACAGCTTGTCCACGATCTTCGCTTCCGGAATCTTGGCCGCTGCCTGACGACGGGCGTGCAGGCTGCCGGTCTTGCCCAGCGTGATCAGCTTCTCGACGTAGGGCTTCAGCTCCTTCGCCTTGGGCAACGTGGTCTTGATCTGCTCGTGCTTGAGCAACGACGTCGCTAAGCCCTGCATCAGCGCTTTGCGCGCCGAAGAGTCGCGATTGAGTTTCCGTCCAGACATACCATGGCGCATCGCGCTACTCCCGAATGACCGGCCTAGGGCCGATCAGTATTCACTTTCCAGTTTCTTCGCCAGTTCCTCGATGTTTTCCGGCGGCCAGTTGGGCACTTCCATGCCCAGCTTGAGGCCCATCGAGGACAGCACTTCCTTGATCTCGTTCAGCGACTTGCGACCGAAATTCGGCGTGCGGAGCATCTCCGCCTCGGTCTTCTGGATGAGATCGCCGATATAGACGATGTTGTCGTTCTTCAGGCAGTTCGCCGAACGCACTGAAAGCTCGAGCTCGTCGACCTTGCGCAGCAGGTTCCGGTTGAACTCCGGTTCCTTCTCTTCTTCGCGGCGCACGACCTCGCGGGGCTCCTCGAAGTTGACGAACAGCTGCAACTGGTCTTGCAGGATGCGGGCGGCATAGGCCACCGCGTCCTCGGGACCGATAGAGCCGTCGGTTTCGACGTCCATGGTCAGCTTGTCGTAATCGAGCACCTGGCCCTCGCGGGTGTTTTCCACCCGATAGGAAACCGACACGACCGGGCTGTACAGCGCGTCGACCGGGATCAGGCCGATCGGCGCGTCATCCGGACGATTGCGGTCCGCCGGAACGTAGCCCTTGCCATTGTTGACGGTCATTTCCATGTTGATCTCGGCGCCTTCATCCAGCGTGCAGATCACCAGGTCAGGGTTGAGGACCTCGATGGAGGCGTGCTCGCTGATGTCGGCGGCAGTCACCTGCCCCGGGCCCTTGGCCTTCAGCGACAGGCGCTTGGGGCCGTCCACATGCATCTTCAGCGCGAGCGACTTGATGTTCAGGACAATGTCGGTCACGTCCTCGCGAACGCCTGGGATCGACGAGAACTCATGCAGCACGTCGCCGCCGCCGTGAGAAACCTGGATGGCGCTGACGGCAGAACCCTGCAGCGAGGACAGCAACACGCGGCGCAGGGCGTTGCCCAGCGTCAGGCCGAAGCCGCGCTCGAGCGGCTCGGCGACGATCGTCGCCTTCGTCTTCGCGTTGGTCCCCGGCTTGACCTCGAGCTTGTTCGGCCGAATCAGTTCCTGCCAGTTCTTCTGTACTACCACCGTTAGACCCCTTTTTAAGGTCAAGCGCCCCGGTGGGGGCGCTGTACTCTTGAATGTTCCGCGTTGCCCTGAGGCTTAGACGCGGCGACGCTTGGGCGGGCGGCAACCGTTGTGCGGGATCGGCGTCACGTCCTTGATGGACGTGATCGTGAAGCCCACCGACTGCAGCGCGCGGAGGGCCGACTCGCGACCCGAACCTGGACCGCTGACTTCGACTTCCAGCGTCTTCATGCCGTGTTCCTGCGCCTTGCGGCCGGCGTCTTCGGCGGCAAGCTGGGCGGCGTAGGGCGTGGACTTGCGCGAACCCTTGAAACCCTGGGCACCGGCCGAGGACCAAGCAATGGTGTTGCCCTGGTGGTCGGCGATGGTCACCGTCGTGTTGTTGAACGTGGCGCTGACATGCGCGACACCCGAGGTGATGTTCTTGCGTTCGCGGCGCTTTACGCGGCCGGTATCGGTTGCCATGACGCTCTGTCCTTACTTCTTCTTGCCGGCGATGGGCTTCGCCTTGCCCTTGCGCGTGCGTGCATTGGTGCTGGTCCGCTGGCCGCGCACCGGCAGGCCGCGGCGGTGACGCAGACCGCGGTAGCAGCCCAGGTCCATCAACCGCTTGATGTTCATCGCCACTTCGCGGCGCAGATCGCCTTCGACGGTATAGTCGCTGTCGATGCTCTCGCGGATATGGATGACCTCGGAATCGGTCAACTCGTTGACACGGCGTTCCGACGGGATGTTCAGCTTCGCGCAGATTTCCTTGGCGCGCGTGTGCCCGATCCCATGGATGTAGGTCAGCGCGATCTCGACCCGCTTGTTGGTCGGTATGTTTACACCGGCGATACGTGCCACGACGTTAGTCTCCTTAGGCGTTCAATTCTGCGCTGATCCGCCCTGATTCGCGGAACGCGGGATTATAGAAAGCTACAGCGTCCAGTCAACCACCCAGCCGCTGGTCGGCGGCGAGGACGTTTTCGATCTCTTCGGCGACCGTGTCCATGGGCGCCATGCCGTCCAGCTGCACCAGGTTTCCGCGCTTCGCGTAGTAGGGAAGCAGCGGCGCCGTCTCCTTGTGGTAGGTGGCGAGGCGCGAGCGCACGGTGGTCTCGTTGTCGTCGGCGCGGCGCACCATCTCGGTCGAGCCGCACACGTCACAGACACCGGCGACCTTGGTCGGCTTGAACGTGTCGTGATAGCCGGTGCCGCACTTGCCGCAGGTGAAGCGGCCGGTGATGCGCTCGACCAGCGCCTCGTCGTCCACTTCCATCTGGATCACGTGATCGAGCTTCAGGCCCTTCTTCTCCAGCATGGCGTCCAGCGCTTCGGCCTGGGCCACGTTGCGCGGAAAGCCGTCCAGGATGAAACCGCGCTTGGCGTCGGGCTGGTCGATCCGGTCGGAGATGATAGACACGACCACGTCGTTTGGCACCAGTTCGCCGCGCTTCATGATCCCGTCGGCGATCCGGCCGATTTCGGTGCCCGCCTTCACAGCGGCGCGCAACATGTCGCCCGTGGACAGCTGCACCATGCCGTGCCGGTCCTCGAGACGCTTGGCCTGGGTGCCCTTGCCAGCGCCGGGGGGACCAAGAAGAATGACGTTCAACCCTTCCTCCCGCGCAGCCGCGACTTCTTGATGAGGCCTTCGTACTGATGCGCCAGCAGATGCCCGTGGATCTGGGTCACGGTATCCATGGTGACGTTGACGACGATCAGCAGCGACGTGCCGCCCAGATAGAATGGCACCGAGAACTCAGAGATCAGGATTTCCGGGATCAGGCAGATCACGCAGAGATAGGCGGCGCCCACGACGGTGATCCGGGTCAACACGTAGTCGATATATTCGGCCGTCTTTTCACCCGGACGAATGCCGGGCAGGAAGCCGCCGTGCTTCTTCAGGTTGTCGGCGGTGTCCTGCGGATTGAACACGACAGCCGTATAGAAGAAGCAAAAGAAGATGATCATGGCGAGATAGAGCGCCAGGTAGAGCGGCTGGCCGTGGCCAAGCGCGGCGGAGACTGTCGTAAGCCATTCCGGGCCACCCTGCGCCGAGAACTGCGCCACGGTCAACGGCAGCAGCAGCAGCGACGAGGCGAAGATCGGCGGAATGACGCCCGCGGTGTTGAGCTTGAGCGGCAGGTGCGAACTGTCGCCCTGGAACACCTTGTTGCCCACCTGGCGCTTCGGGTACTGCACGATCAGCCGGCGCTGCGAGCGCTCGACGTAAACGATGGCGCCGACCGCCGCCACCACCATCACCAGCAGCGCGAACACGAACCAGATGCTGAACTGCTGCTGGTTCCAGCTCAGCTCGAACATCTGCACCACGGCGCGGGGCAGGTTGGCGACGATGCCGGCGAAGATGATCAGCGAGATGCCGTTGCCGACGCCACGCGCGGTAATCTGTTCGCCCAGCCACATCAGAAACATGGTGCCGCCCAGCAACGTGGTCACGGTGCTGACGTAGAAGAACGGCCCCGGATTGAGCGCGAGGTTCTGCGATACCAGGAACACGGCGATGCCGTAGCCCTGCACGATAGTCAGGCCGACAGTCCCGTAGCGGGTGTACTGGTTCAGCCGCTTGCGGCCGGATTCGCCTTCTTTCTTCAACTGGCCCAGCGTGGGCGACACGCTGGTCATCAGCTGCACGATGATCGAGGCGGAGATGTAGGGCATGATGCCCAGCGCGAAGATCGCCATGCGCTCGATCGAGCCGCCCGCGAACATGTTGAACATGCCGAGCAGGCCGCCGCCCTGCTGGCTGAACATTTGCGCCAGGGCAACGGGATCGACGCCCGGCAGCGGAATGTAGGTACCGAGACGATAGATGATGAGCGCACCTAGTGTGAACCAGATGCGCTTCTTGAGTTCAGTGGCCTTCGAAAAGGCGCTGAGATTGAAACTCTGTGCGAGTTGTTCGGCAGCCGACGCCATAAGACTTCCCGATTCCGCGCCTGGGCGCTCTTATTCGGCGCCGTCCGTCGGCGTCGCTCCAGCGACGATGTGGACCTTGCCGCCCGCCTTTTCAACAGCCTCGACCGCCGACTTCGACGCACCGTTGGCGGTGATCTCGATGGCGGCCGTGATCTCGCCCTTGCCGAGCAGGCGGAAGCCGTCACGCAGATGCGTCACAACGCCGGCGGCGACCAGCGTCGCGCCGTCGATGACACCCGCCTGCAGCTTGCCGGCATCGATTGCGGCCTGAAGCCGGCCGATGTTGACCGACGCATAGCGCTTGCGGTTGATGCTCTTGAAGCCGCGTTTCGGCAGCCGGCGATGCAGCGGCATCTGGCCGCCTTCATAGCCGTGGATCGCCACGCCCGAGCGCGAGGTCTGACCCTTCACGCCGCGGCCGCCGGTCTTGCCCTTGCCCGAGCCGATACCACGGCCAATGCGCTTGCTGGTCTTGGTCGCGCCGGGATTGTCGCTGATCTGGTTGAGCCGCATCTTATTATCCTTCGTTAGGGGGCGACGCTTAGACGTCGACCTCTTCCACCTGCACCAGGTGGTGAATCTTGTTGACCATGCCGCGCACCGAGGGCGTGTCTTCGAGCACACGGGTGCGATGCATCTTGTTCAGGCCCAAGCCGACGAGGGTCGCGCGCTGGTCCTTGGTCCGGCGGATCGGGCTGCCGATCTGCGTCACCTTCAACATTTTTTCGGACATCTTCCTGACCTTCCGCTTCGGGCCTTATCAGCCCTCGACAATTTCGCCCATCTGCTCGGGACGGCGGACGAGGATGTCGCCGACCTTCTTGCCGCGCTTGGCGGCCGCCATGCGCGGCGACATCTGCTTCTTCAGCGCGTCGAACGTGGCGCGCACCATGTTGTAGGGGTTCGACGTGCCGGTCGACTTGGTCACCACGTCGTGGATGCCCAGAGCCTCGAACACAGCGCGCATCGGACCGCCGGCGATGATGCCGGTACCGGCCGGAGCCGTCCTCAGGATCACCTTGCCGGCGCCATGGCGGCCGTCGATGTCGTGGTGCAGCGTACGGCCTTCGCGCAGCGGCACGCGGATCAGGTTCCGCTTGGCCGACTCGGTCGCCTTGCGGATCGCTTCCGGCACTTCGCGCGCCTTGCCATGGCCGAAGCCGGCGCGCCCCTTCTGGTCACCGACGATGACGAGCGCGGCGAAGCCGAAACGACGGCCGCCCTTCACCACCTTGGCGACGCGGTTGATGTGCACCAGCCGGTCGATGAACTCGCTGTCCTGCTGCCGCTCCTGCGACCGGTCCGACCGCTCCGACCGCTCTCCACGTTCCCGTGCCATATCGTGTTCCTACTCGATTCCGTTATCGGCTTAGAAGTTCAGGCCCGCTTCGCGCGCGGCATCCGCCAAGGCCTTGATCCGGCCGTGGTAGAGGAAGCCGCTGCGGTCGAACATGACATCCTTGATGCCTGCATCGACCGCACGCTTGGCGATCCGGGCGCCCACTTCACGGGCCGCGTCCACATTGGCGCCCGACTTGCCGGCGCCGCGGAAATCCTTCTCCAGCGTCGACGCGGCGACCAGCGTACGGCCTTCCCGATCGTCGATGACCTGGGCGTAGATGTGCTTGCCGCTGCGGTGCACGGCCAGGCGCACGCGCCCGGTCGAGTTCTTCCGCAGCTGGTTGCGCACCCGCTGCTGACGCCGAAGAAACAGCTGAATTCTCTTGTTCATGGCTTCAAACCCACCAGTGTGCCGAACGCGGCAATTACTTCTTCTTGCCTTCCTTGCGGAAGATGAACTCGCTGGAATAGCGCACGCCCTTGCCCTTGTAGGGTTCCGGCTTGCGCCACTCGCGGATTTTCGCCGCGACCTGGCCAACTTTCTGCTTGTCGATGCCCGAGATCTCGATCTCGGTCGGGGTCGGCGTCTTGATCTCGATGCCTTCCGGGATCGGGAACACTACGTCGTGGCTGTAGCCGAGCTGCAGCGTCAGGACCTTGCCCTGTGCGGCGGCACGATAGCCGACGCCGGTGATCAGCAGCTTCTCGGTGAAGCCCGTCGATACGCCGGTGACCAGGTTGTTCGCCAGGGTCCGCTGCATGCCCCACATGGAGCGCGCGCGCTTGGTGTTGCCGCGCGGCTGCACCGAGATGCCGCCATCATCCTGCGTGACGATCACGTCGTCGACGAAGGTCATCGCGAGGGCGCCCTTGGGCCCCTTCACCGACAGCTCGGACCCATTCAGCGTCACGTTGACGCCGCTGGGAATGCTGACGGGCTTCTTACCGATACGAGACATCGTTCCGTTTCCTTACGCTCTCGGCCTAGACGACCGTGCAGATCACTTCGCCGCCAACATTGGCCGCGCGGGCCTGGTTGTCGGACATGACGCCCTTCGGCGTCGAAATGATCGAGATGCCCAGGCCGTTGGCGACGCGCGGCAATTCTCCCACCGAGGAGTACACGCGGCGGCCCGGCGTCGACACGCGGGCGATGGTCCGAATGACCGGCTCGCCCTCGTGGTACTTCAGGGACACTTCGATTTCGGCCTTGTTGTCGTCGAGGTCGAACCGCTCATAGGCGCGGATGTAACCTTCCGACTTCAGCACTTCGAGAACACGCTCGCGCAGCTTCGACGCCGGCACGCGCACCGTCGACTTACGCCGCATCTGGGCGTTGCGGATGCGGGTCAGCATATCGCCGATTGGATCTGATATCGCCATGGGCGTTTCTCCGTTACCAGCTCGACTTGACCAGGCCGGGGATCTGCCCCTTCGACCCGAGCTCGCGCAAGGCAATTCGTGACAGTTTGAATTTGCGATAGACGGCACGCGGACGGCCGGTCAGTTCGCAGCGATTGCGGACCCGCACCAGCGCGCTGTTGCGCGGCATCTCGGCCAGCTTCAGGCGGGCGCGGAACCGGTCTTCCGGCGACAGCGTCTCGTCCTTCGCCTGGGCCTTCAGCTGGCGGCGTTTGCCGGCGAACTGAACCGCCATGCGTTCACGCTTCTTGTTCTTAGCAACCGAACTCTTCTTAGCCACGATCAAGTCCTCCTGAGACCTGCTCCAGCGCAAACAACGCCTTAATTCCGGAACGGCACCTGGAAACCGGTCAGCAGGGCTTTCGCCTGCTCGTCGTCGGTCGCCGTGGTGCAAATGATGATGTCCATGCCCCGGATCTCGTCGATCTGGTCATAGTTGATTTCCGGGAACACGATCTGTTCCTTCAGGCCCAGCGCGTAGTTGCCGTTGCCGTCGAAGCTCTTGGGCGACACGCCCCGGAAATCGCGGACGCGGGGCAGCGCGATGGTGACCAGCCGGTCAAGGAACTCGTACATGCGCTTGCCGCGCAGCGTGACCTTGCAGCCGACCGCCATGCCCTCGCGCAGCTTGAAGCCGGCGATGGACTTCTTGGCCTTCGTGATCACCGGCTTCTGACCGGCAATCTTGGTCAGCTCTTCGGCGGCGATCGTAATCTTCTTGGCGTCGCGGGTGCCTTCACCCACGCCCATGTTGATAACGATCTTGTCCAGCCGTGGCACGGCGAGCTGGTTCTTCAGCCCGAACTGCTCCATCAGCTGAGGCCGCACCGCCGTCTCGTAGTGGCTCTGCAGGCGCGCCTTTTCAGCGGTCTCAGACATCGATCTTCTCTCCTGACTTCTTCGCGAAGCGGACCTTGCGGCCGCCCTCGATGCGGAAGCCGACGCGGGTCGCCTCGCCCGTCTTGGGGTCGACGATGGCCAGGTTGGCAAGCGCCAGCGGCGCCTCTTCCGACTTGATCCCGCCCGGGTCGAACTGGTTCGGGCGCTTGTGCTTCTTCACCACGTTCACGCCCTGGACGACGGCGCGGTTGTCATCGGGGATGACGCGCAGCACTTCGCCCTGCTTGCCCTTGTCGCGACCCTTGGTCACGATGACCTTGTCGCCCTTTTTGATCTTTGCGGCCATTACAGCACCTCCGGCGCCAGCGAGATGATCTTCATCATCGCCTTCGCGCGCAGTTCGCGGGTCACCGGACCGAAGATACGGGTTCCGATGGGCTCGCCCTGCTTGTTGATCAGCACGGCCGCGTTGTTGTCGAAGCGGATGCTCGACCCATCCGACCGGAAAATCTCCTTGGCGGTGCGAACGATGACGGCACGATGCACGTCACCTTTCTTCACGCGCCCCCTCGGAATCGCCTCCTTCACGCTGACGACGATGACGTCGCCGACGGAAGCGGTCTTCCGCTTGGAGCCGCCGAGAACCTTGATGCACTGGACACGGCGCGCACCCGAGTTATCGGCAACATCCAGATTCGACTGCATTTGAATCATGGCGTATCTCCCGGTGCGCTCATCAAGCCTGTTCGGCAATCACCCGCCAGCGCTTCAGGCGCGAGATCGGCGGGCATTCCTCGATACGGACCATGTCACCGACCTGGCACGCATTTCCCTCGTCATGGGCGTGGTAGCGCTTCGAATGGCGCACGACCTTGCCCAGAACCGGATGCTTCACGCGTCGTTCGACACGGACCACCGCGGTCTTTTCGTTGGCGTTGCTGACGACCACGCCTTGCAGAATTCTTTTCGGCATCTCTAGCGTACTCCGTCTTACGCGGTGGCCTTGGGGGCCGGTTTCTCGCCAAGAATCGTCTTGATCCGCGCGATGTCCCGGCGCACCTGGCGGCGGCGCGAGGGCTTCTCCAACTGACCGGTGGCCTGCTGGACGCGGAGGTTGAACTGCTCACGCTTCAACTCGGCGAGCCGGTCGGTGAGCTGATCGGGGGTCATGCCCCTGGTTTCTGACGCCTTCATGGCTTCAAATCTCCTAGTGTTCGCCGGGCCGCGATACCAGACGAGTCTGGATCGACAGCTTGGCGGCGGCGCGGTCGAAAGCCTCGCGGGCGATCGTCTCGGACACGCCTTCAATCTCGAACATGATGCGGCCCGGCTTCACGCGCGCCACCCAGTATTCCGGCGAGCCCTTGCCCTTGCCCATGCGGACTTCGGTCGGCTTCTTCGAGACCGGCACATCCGGGAACACCCGGATCCAGACGCGGCCGGCGCGCTTCATGTGGCGGCTGATCGCGCGGCGGGCCGCCTCGATCTGACGCGCCGTGATACGGCCGGGCTCCACCGCCTTCAGGCCGAAGGCGCCGAAGTTGAGCTCTGTGCCACCCTTGGCCTTGCCATGGATGCGGCCCTTGAAGGCCTTCCTGAATTTCGTCTTCTTCGGCTGAAGCATGGACCTGTACCTTCAGTCTGCGCTTTTTAGTTCATCGACCGGGAGCCGGGGCCGCCTGCTTGCGACTCCAGAGCCCGCTTTTCCGAGGCCATCGGGTCATGGGCAAGAATCTCGCCCTTGAACACCCAGACCTTCACGCCGCACACGCCATAGGCGGTGTTGGCGCGGCCTTCGCCGTAATCAATGTCGGCGCGCAGCGTGTGCAACGGCACGCGGCCTTCGCGGTACCACTCCATGCGCGCGATCTCGGCGCCACCAAGACGGCCGCCGCAGTTGATGCGGATGCCCTTGGCGCCCAGGCGCATGGCCGACTGCACGGCGCGCTTCATGGCGCGGCGGAACGCGACGCGGCGCTCGAGCTGCTGCGCGATGTTCTCCGCGATCAGCTTGGCGTCGATCTCGGGCTTGCGGACCTCGACGATGTTGAGGTGCACTTCCGAGCCGGTCATCGTCGAGATCTCCTTGCGGAGCTTGTCGATGTCGGCGCCCTTCTTGCCGATGATCACACCCGGACGCGCCGAGTGAATGGTGACGCGGGCCTTCTTCGCGGGGCGCTCGATGACGATCTTGGAGATACCGGCGGCCGACAGTTTGTCTTCCAGGTATTCACGGATCTTGATGTCTTCGTGCAGCAGCTTCGCGAAGTCCTTGTCGTTCGCGTACCAGCGCGAATCCCAGGTCCGGTTGACGCCGAGGCGCAGCCCGATCGGATTTACTTTTTGACCCATCAGGCGGCCTCCTCAACTTCGCGGACGATGATCGTCAGCCGGCTGAACGGCTTCTCGATACGCGCGCCACGGCCGCGGGCGCGGGCGTGGAAACGCTTCATCATGAGCGCCTTGCCAACATGGGCTTCGGCGACGATCAACTGGTCGACGTCCAGCTGGTGATTGTTCTCGGCGTTGGCGATGGCGCTTTCCAGGACCCGCTTCACGTCGCCGGCGATGCGGCGCTTGGAGAAGGTCAGGGCATTCAGCGCCTGCTCGGCCTTCAGGCCACGGATCATGCCCGCGACCAGGTTCAGCTTGCGCGGGCTGGTGCGGATCGAGGTGGCGATCGCCGTCGCCTCGTTGTCGCCCAGAGCGCGTGCTTTGGCTTTCTTGCTCATCTCAGCCCCTCTTCGCCTTCTTGTCGGCGGCGTGGCCGTAATAGGTGCGGGTCGGCGCGAACTCGCCGAGCTTGTGGCCGACCATTTCCTCGGACACATGCACCGGCACGAACTTGTGGCCGTTATGCACGGCGAAGTTCAGGCCGACGAACTGCGGCACGATGGTCGAGCGGCGCGACCAGGTCTTGATCGCCTCGCTGCGGCCGCTGTCGCGGACGGCGCCCGCCTTCTTGAGCAGGTAGCCGTCGACAAACGGGCCTTTCCAAACTGAACGTGGCACGCTCTGTCTCCTACTTCTTCCGCGCGTGGCGCGAGCGGACGATGAACTGATCGGTCGACTTGTTGGACCGGGTCTTCTTGCCCTTGGTCGGCTTGCCCCACGGAGTGACCGGATGACGGCCGCCCGAGGTGCGGCCTTCACCACCGCCGTGCGGATGGTCGACCGGGTTCATGGCCACGCCGCGGACCGACGGGCGCTTGCCCAGCCAGCGATTGCGACCGGCCTTGCCAAGGTTGGTGTTCTGGTTGTCCGGGTTCGACACCGCGCCCACCGTGGCCATGCAGGTGGAGTGCACGATGCGCTGCTCGCCCGAGGCCAGACGCAGGATCGAATAGTCGCCGTCGCGGCCCACATACTGCACGTAGGTGCCGGCGGCGCGGGCGATCTGGCCGCCCTTGCCCGGCTTCAGCTCGACATTGTGGACGATGGTGCCGACCGGCATGGAACCCAGCGGCATCGCGTTGCCCGGCTTCACGTCGACCTTCTTGCCGGAGACGACCTGATCGCCGACCGAGAGGCGCTGCGGTGCCAGGATGTAGGCCTGCTCGCCGTCCTCGTACTTCACCAGGGCGATGAACGCCGACCGGTTCGGGTCGTATTCCAGACGCTCGACCGTCGCGACCGCGTCGAACTTGCGGCGCTTGAAGTCGACCAGACGGTAGGACCGCTTGTGACCGCCGCCCTGGCCGAACGCCGTGACGCGGCCATGATTGTTGCGGCCACCCTTCTTGGTCAGGCCTTCGGTCAGCGCCTTGACGGGCTTGCCCTTCCAGAGGCCGGAGCGATCGACCAGCACCAGGCCCCGCTGGCCGGGAGTGGTCGGATTATATGTCTTGAGCGCCATCGGTTAGACTCCCGTCGTGATATCGATCGTCTCGCCTTCAGCGAGGGTCACGATGGCCTTCTTGTAGTCGGGACGTTTGCCCACAATGCCGCGGAACCGCTTGACCTTGCCCTGCTGGCGCAGGGTGTTGACCGCGTTCACCTTCACGCCGAACACCGTCTCGACGGCTTCCTTGATCTCCGGCTTGGTCGCGTTGAGGGCGACCTTGAAGGTGACCTGGTTGTTTTCGACGCCGAGCGTCGACTTTTCGGTCACGACGGGCTTCAGCAGCAGGTCGAAGTGCTTGTTCTTCGCCTTCAGTTTGCTCATTTCAGGCGCTCCCCGAGCTTCTCGACGGCGGCCTTGGTCAGCACCAGCGTGTGATGGCGCAGGATGTCGTAGACATTCGCGCCCTGGCTGGGCAGCACGTCGATGTACGGAATGTTGGCCGCGGCGCGCGCGAAGTTATGCTCAACCGCGTCACCGTCGATGATCAGCGCGTTCGACCAGCCGAGCTTGGCCAGCGTTGCCGCGAGGCCTTTGGTCTTGGCGTCGGACAGGGTCGCGTGATCCAGCACCACCAGCCTACCCTCGGCCTGCTTGGCCGAAAGCGCGGTCTTCAGCGCCAGCTTGCGGACCTTCTTGGGCAGGTCGTGCGCATGGCTGCGAACCACCGGACCGAAGGCCTTGCCGCCGCCGCGGAACTGCGGCGCCTTGCGGTCGCCGTGACGCGCGCCGCCCGAACCCTTCTGCTTCACGAACTTCTTGCCGGTCAGCGCGATTTCCGAACGACCCTTGGTCTTGTGTGTGCCGGCCTGGCGCTTGGCCAGCTGCCAGCGCACGGCGCGCTGCAGCAGGTCCTGGCGCACCGGTAGGCTGAAGATCGCCTCGTCCAGTTCGGCCGAACCGGCGGTGCCGGAGTCGAGGGTAATGACGTCTACTTTCATCGCCATTACTCCTGGTTCTCGGCGGCGTCGCCGCTGGTTTCATCCACTTGGGATTCCTCCACCTGAGGCTCCTCGGCGACCGGCGTGGCGGACTGGCGCAGACCGGCCGGGAACGGAACGTCCTTCGGCAGCTTGCGCTTTACGGCGTCGCGCACAAGGACCCAGCCGCTGGCGGGGCCGGGAACGGCGCCGTGGACCAGGATCAGGCCGCGCTCGACGTCGGTCGAGACAACCTTGAGGTTCTGTGTCGTGCGGCGCTTGGCACCGAGGTGACCCGCCATCTTCTTGCCCTTGAACACCTTGCCGGGGTCCTGCCGCTGGCCGGTCGAACCGTGTGAGCGATGCGACACCGACACACCGTGCGAAGCGCGCAGACCACCGAAGTGATGGCGCTTCATGACACCGGCGAAACCCTTGCCGATGGTGGTGCCGACGACGTCGACGAACTGGCCGGCCATGAAGTGGTCGGTGGTGAGTTCGGCGCCCACGTCGATCAGCGCATCCTGCGACACGCGGAACTCGACGACTTTCTTCTTCGGCTCGACATTCGCCTTGGCGAAGTGGCCGCGCATGGGCTTGCCGACCCGGTTTACCTTGGCCGCGCCGACGCCGAGCTGGACGGCGGTATAACCGTCACGGTCCTCGGTCTTCTGGGCGACGACCTGGCAATTGTCCACCTTGAGGACGGTCACGGGCACGTGGGTCCCGTCCTCGGCGAACACGCGGGTCATACCGACCTTCTGTGCTATCAATCCCGAACGCATTGGAGTCTTCCTGCCTTAGGCCTGCAGCTTGATTTCGACGTCGACGCCGGCGGCGAGGTCGAGCTTCATCAGCGCGTCCACGGTTTCCGGTGTCGGGTCGATGATGTCCAGCAGCCGCTTGTGGGTGCGGATTTCGAACTGCTCGCGCGACTTCTTGTCGATGTGAGGCGAGCGCAGCACGGTGAACTTCTCGATCTTGGTCGGCAGCGGGATCGGGCCGCGCACGCGCGCGCCGGTCCGCTTGGCCGTGCCAACGATCTCGCCAGTCGACTGGTCGAGGATCCGGTGGTCAAACGCCTTCAGGCGAATGCGGATATTTTGATTGTCCATGCCACTCTCACCAAATAATTGGGCCGGTCCGGATGAGGCCGGACCGGCCCTGTTCGTTTCTTACTTCAGGATCTTGGCGACGACGCCGGCGCCGACGGTACGTCCGCCTTCGCGGATGGCGAAGCGCAGGCCCTCGTCCATGGCGATCGGCACGATCAGCTCGACTTCCATCGAGATGTTGTCGCCCGGCATCACCATCTCGGTGCCTTC
>CAMDTB010000044.1 GCA_945907245.1 Rhizobium sp. Q54 | reverse complement strand
CAGTTCATGCGCGACAACTGGCTCTCCAACCGGGTCTTCACCTCATATGACAACATCGTCGACCACTGCTGCGAGGCTTGGAACAAGCTCGTCGATCAGCCTTGGCACATCATGACCATCGGGCGGCGCAAGTGGGCGCATGGGTCATGATCAATGCAGGTTGTTATTATCCGCTCCGGAGTCAGTGCATCGAGACCATTGAACAGGCTGACGACCGCCGAAAGGGCCGTCGCGGTTACATGTTCATGGTGACAACCGACGTAGACGGCCACCCGTCCGTTTTTGTCGAAGGCCGAAGCCGTTCGGAGGAAGCCGCGCATCTCGTTCAGGGCCGCGAGGCACAGGGCCGCAAGGAAATCGGCGAGCCCCACCGGTGTCTCGATGGAGAGCGGCCGGCCGTCCTCGCCGCGTCCTTCATGGCGGAACCAGGCGCCGAACGCGCTCAGGATCACATCGGCGCGCGAACGGGCGACACGCAGGTCGCCGTCCTCGATCAGCATGCTGGCGAGCACACCTGCTTCGGTCGCGTAGGGATTGGGGCCCCGAAAGGATTTCAGCACACGGAACTGGATCATCTGGACCTCAGGCGGACCGGCGTGCGTGGCAGCAGAATAACCGCCGGGTCAGCCGTTCACGCCGGGGCTGCGGTAGCCGGTGAAGCTGCGCTTGGGCCACAGGAAGTCGATGCGGGTGCGGGCGATCATCCATTGGCCGCCGACCTTGCGGTAGACGTCGTCATAGACGCCGAACAGGCCGATCGGGTTCTCCTGGCCCTCGCGCAGGCTGAGGTCGAGCAGGTACCAGCGCCCATTGGCCTCGGTCGGGCTCAGGATGCGGATCCAGGGATTGGTGTTGGCGTGCATGAACGAGAACGGCCGGTCGACCGTGGCGAACTTCGCATAGTTCTCGCGGATGGTGTCGCGGCCGACCCAGTTGCCGCCATAATCCTCGGTGAACTCGCACACCGCGTCCTCGGTGAACAGCGCGGCCAGGTCGTCGATCTGGCCGCCGTCGAAATAGTGCGAGTACATGATGCGCAGCTGCTTGATCTCTTCGATCTCGAGCAGCTCTTCGATGGTCATGGCGATTCCCCCGCGTTCATGGGCTCAGGGCTTGGCGCCCTTGGCCTCGGCTTCCTTCTGGATGAACGCCACAAGGGTACGCGCGTCGGGCACGCCGGTCTCGGGGATATTGGCGGCCTTCTGGAAGGCGAGCAACGCAGTCTTGGTGGTGGCGCCATAGAGTCCGTCTGGCGTGCCGGTGAACTGGCCCTGGGCCTTCATCTTCTCCTGCATCCACTTCAGCGTCGACTGCCGCAGCGCGGCGCGCGCGTCGCCGATCGTCACCTCGACCAGCTGGGACTGCTCGGCCACCTTGTAGGGACCGAAGAAATTCATCAACTGGGCGACGGCGGTCTCGAAGCGCAACGTCGGCTGCGTCGTGCAGTAGTTGCGGACCATCTGGCCGATAATCGCGGCCTCGGTCACAGGTGACACGTCGAAGGTTTGCGGCTGCAACCGGTTGATGCCGGTGAGATAGCCTTCCATCCACGACACGTAGGGCATGACATCCTGCGCGCTCTTGCCGACGGCGGCCATGTAATCGGAGCACGGCCGCGCACCGATGCCGCGGACGATGTAATTGCCCTTGGGATCGGAGGCTTGCGCCCCCTCCGTAGCCATGCCGGCGATCACCAGGGCGGCGGCAGCCGTCGTGCGGAAGAAGCTGTTCATATCGACTCTACTCACAATTCGGTTGGCGTCGCGGGAATGCGGCGGCGGAGTGTAGCCGCAGGACCGGCGGGTGACAAGGTGACCGACGGACACCCCGAGGCCGGAAACCGGCCATTTTCTGCCTGTAGGAAAACCCTTGGCAACACATTGGCGGGCCACGTGAAAATGCAGAAAAAAATTAGCTTGATTCCGGGGGGCGAAACTCATATTTGACTGTCTGCCCAATAGTCGCACGTGCCCATAGGCGCCGGCACAACGTCCCCCGGGATGAGGCGTCATATAGCAACGACGGTGAGGGCTTTTTTGGTCTCAGTCGGCTGTCCAAAAGCCGGCGACACTGAAGAGGCACACCATCTTTGCCCCATGTGCGGATCGGTCCTCCCGTTCCAACCTAAGGCACCCACCGGAGCTTCGCCGCGGTTGGCGTTTCTCCATTTCGGTCTGTAGGGAACTTCTCGGGAAGGGCGCCTCCATCGCGTCTCCTGTGCGGTCTTCTGCCGGCAGCAATGAAGGTAGGGGATCAGTCTTATGGCGACCCAACGCGTTCTTGACTATCTTGCCACCACGCGGCCGGAAGGCCCGTGTCTCGTCGTCGACCTCGACGTCGTTCGTGACAACTATCTGGCGTTCGCCCGGGCGCTGCCGGAAACCCGCATCTTCTATGCGGTGAAGGCCAATCCGGCGCCCGAGGTGCTGAACCTGCTGGCCGAGCTTGGCTCGAACTTCGACACCGCATCGGTGACGGAGATCGAGATGGCGCTGGCCGCCGGCGCGACTCCGGACCGCATCTCGTTCGGCAACACGATCAAGAAGGAACGCGACATCGCGCGGGCCTTCCAACTCGGCATCGATCTCTATGCGGTCGATTGCGTCGAGGAGGTGGAGAAGATCGCGCGCCAGGCGCCCGGCGCCCGCGTGTTCTGCCGCGTGCTGGCCGACGGCGCAGGCGCCGAATGGCCGCTGAGCCGCAAGTTCGGCTGCGTCCCGGCCATGGCCGTCGGCGTGCTGGAGAAGGCGCGCGACCTGGGCCTCACGGCTTACGGCATCTCGTTCCACGTCGGCTCCCAGCAGGGCAACGTGGAAGCGTGGGACCGTGCGCTGGCCGATGCGTCGATGGTGTTCCGCGCCCTCGCCGAGCGCGGCATCCAGCTGTCCATGGTCAACATGGGCGGCGGATTCCCGACCAAGTACCTGAAGGACGTGCCGAAAGTGGACGCCTATGCGCAGGCGATCTTCGGCGCGCTGCGACGACACTTCGGCAACCGTCTGCCCGAAACCATTATCGAACCGGGCCGGGGAATGGTTGGCGATGCCGGCGTGATCAAGGCCGAGGTCGTGCTGATCTCGCGCAAGTCCGACGAGGACAATGTGCGGTGGGTCTATCTCGACATCGGTAAATTCGGCGGCCTGGCGGAAACCATGGAAGAGTCCATCCGTTATCCCATCCGCACCCCGCGCGATGGTGATGCGGTCGCTCCCTGTGTGCTGGCCGGCCCGACATGCGATTCGGCGGACGTGCTCTACGAACGGACCCCCTACCCGCTCCCCATTTCCCTGGAGATCGGCGACGAGGTTCTGATCGAGGCGACAGGCGCGTACACCACCACCTATGCGTCGGTTGCCTTCAACGGATTTTCGCCCCTCCAGGCGATCGTCATCTAAGGCACGGACATGATCGTGATCCGCAACGAAACAGCGCTGGACTTTCCGGCGCGGGAAACCCTGCTGGACCGGGCTCTGCCCGGCCGGCATCTGAAAACCTGCGAGAAGCTCCGGCGGGGCCAGCGCCCCGCCGATGGCCTCGCCTTCAGCGCCTGGCAGGGCGCGCGGCTCGTCGGGACGGTCCGGCTGTGGCACGTGGAGGCCGGCTCGGCCGGCGATGCGCTGCTGCTCGGCCCGATCGGCGTGTTGCCGGAATGCCAGGGCCTGGGCATCGGCACCCTGCTGATGGACCACGCGCTGGCGGAAGCGTCGGCCATGGGCCACCGCGCGGTGATCCTGGTCGGCGACGCGCCCTACTACGAGCGCTTCGGCTTCTCGTCGGCGCTGACCGCCGGCCTCAACCTGCCCGGCCCGGTGGAGCGCGAGCGCTTCCAGGGCCTGGAGCTGGTCGCCGGCGCGCTTGCCGGCGCCACCGGCATGGTCAAGGCCGGCCGGATCGCTGCTGGCAATGGCGTGGACGCGGGAGGCGACCGACGCGGCACCGCACTGATCGAACTCAGGCAGGCGGCGTAACCGCCGCACCACATCCCGTCACCGGGATGTGACACATCAATGAAACGGAACGGCTCTACTGTCCGCCCGGACGGGGGGAGCCGTTTCCATAAGAAAACAAGGAGTCACCCCTTGAACGCATCACCGGTTCACGCCCGCTTCGACGGCCCCATCATCATGATCGGCTTTGGCTCCATCGGCCGCGGCACCCTGCCGCTGATCCTGCGGCACATCGAGTGCGACCGCGACAGGTTCACCGTGATCGATCCCGAGGACGAACACCGCGACATGGTGTCCCACGCGGGCGTGAACTTCATCCATGACAGCATCCGGATCGACAACTACCGCGAGTTGCTGACGCCGCTGCTGACCGCCGGCCCGGGCCGAGCCTTCGTCGTCAACCTGTCGGTCGACGTGTCGTCGGTGGCGCTCATGGAACTGTGCAAGGACCTGGACGCGCTCTACGTCGACACGGTCGCCGAGCCGTGGCTGGGCTTCTACACCGACACCAGCCTGTCGGTGTCGCAGCGCTCCAACTATGCCCTGCGCCAGGCCGTGCTCGACCTGCGCGAGCGCCGTCCCGGCGGGCCGACCGCGGTCAATTGCTGCGGCGCCAATCCGGGCATGGTGTCGTGGTTCGTCAAGCAGGCGCTGCTCAACCTGGCAACCGATATGGGCATGGACGTCGAGAAGCCTGCCAGCCGTGAGCAGTGGGGCAAGCTCATGCAACAGGTCGGCGTCAAAGGCATCCACATCGCCGAACGCGACACCCAGCGCGCCCGCGATCCCAAGCCGAAGGGCATCTTCGTCAATACCTGGTCGGTGGAGGGCTTCATTTCGGAAGGCCTGCAACCGGCCGAGCTTGGCTGGGGCACTCACGAGAAGGCACTGCCGCCGGAAGGCCGCACCCATGAAGGCGGCTGCGGCGCGGCGATCTACCTGCTTCGGCCCGGCGCCGGCACCCGCGTCCGCTCATGGACGCCGACCGCCCAGGCCCAGCATGGCTTCCTGGTGACCCACAACGAGTCGATCTCCATCGCCGACTATTTCACCGTGCGCGAGAACGGCGAGGCGGTCTACCGGCCGACCTGCCACTACGCCTACCACCCCTGCGACGACGCGGTGCTGTCGCTGCACGAGATGGCCGGCTCGGAATGGCAGCGCCAGGACGACTGGATCATCCTTGACGAGCACGACATCGTTGACGGCATCGACGAGCTGGGCGTGCTGCTCTACGGCCACGGCAAGAACGCCTACTGGTTCGGCTCGCAGCTGTCGATCGAGGAAACCCGCGAGATCGCACCCTACCAGAACGCCACCGGCCTGCAGGTCACCTCGGCGGTGCTGGCGGGCATGATCTGGGCGCTGGAGAATCCCGACCGGGGCGTGGTCGAGGCCGACGAGACCGATTTCGAGCGGTGCCTCGAGGTGCAGCGGCCCTATCTTGGTCCGGTTGTCGGCGTCTACACCGACTGGACCCCGCTCGCCAACCGCGAGGGCGGCCTGTTCCCCGACGACTACGACGCCGAGGATCCCTGGCAGTTCTCGAACGTCATCGTCCGGTAATCAGGCGCGGTCCAGGTCCCTGAACGTCCGCGCGATCTGGGCGCGGACCTCGTCGGGCTGGCTTTCGACGGCGCGGCCCAAATTGCGCAGGGCGCGGCGCAGGCCGTGGACCTGGTCGACCAGCGACAGGATCATCGGTACGTCCTCTTCCTGCACCGCGAGCTTCTCGGTGAGGTGACAGACCAGCCGCACGCGGGCCACGTCGGCGTCGCTGAACTCTTGCGTGCCTGCGCGGCGGCGGGGCCGGACCCATCCGCGGCGCACGATCATGCGCAGCCGGCGGGCGGAAATCTCGCCCACGGCCGTGACGACGTCCTGCTCGCTCAGGCTCATGATCACTCCTTCATCCCGGTGCGCGGGTTGTAGGCGTGGCTCTCGCGCCACGATTTCATGAACGTCTCCAGATCCTCGTCGATCCCCGCCGGCATCACGATCTTCAGCTTCACCCGCTGGTCGCCGGCGGCGCGGTCCTTGCCGGCTGGCACGCCCTTGCCGCGCAGCCTGAGCGTCTGGCCCGAGCTGGCGCCCTTGGGAATGGTGAGGTTGACCTTGCCGGTGATGGTCGGCACCGCGACCTTGCCGCCCAGCACCGCCTCGTCGATCGAGATCGGCAGCTCGACGACGATGTCGTCGCCGTCGCGCTCGAACAGAGGATGGCCGCCGACCTGGATCTCGACCAGCGCATCGCCGTCGGGACCGCCATTGACACCGGGCGCGCCCTTGCCCTTCAGCCGCAGTGTCTGGCCCGAGCGCGTGCCTGGCGGGACGGCGATGTCGAGCGTCTTGCCGTCGGGCATGGTGACCCGCCGCTTGGCGCCGTTCACCGCGTCGAGGAAATCGACGGGAAGCTGGTAGCGCAGGTCCTGGCCCCGCATCTGCCGCGGGCCACGACCGGCGCCGCCGCCCCGACCGCCACGCTGGAACATGTCGGAGAACAGGTCGGAAATGTCCGCGAAATCGTCGAAGCCGGCCGACGACTGATAGCGGCCACCGCCATCCGCGTCGGCATATTGCCGGTAGAAATTCTGCTGCGACGGCCGTTCGGTGCCCGATGCGTCGATCTCGCCACGGTCGAAGCGTGCGCGCTTGTCCGCGTCGCCGACGATATCGTAAGCGGCCGAGATGGACTTGAAGCGATCCTCGGCCTTCTTGTCTCCCGGATTGAGGTCGGGATGCGCCTCCTTCGCAAGCTTGCGGTAAGCCTTGCGGATGGCGTCCTGGCTGGCGTCCCGGGCGACGCCGAGGACCTTGTAGGGGTCTTCACTCAAGGGGCGATACCTCTCGGGGAAAGCAACGTTTGCCCATCAATATGGTGCCTGTTTCGCGGTTCCCAAGAGGTATGGCAGCGAAACAAAAAAACGGGACCGAGCAACCCTCTGTCGGCCAACGCACGATCCGGATATCCTCCCGCCCATGACGCTCCGCTCCACCTGGCGCCGCCGGTCGCGCGCCTTTCGCATCGCCACCGCAACGCTCGCCATGTTCGCCTTGGCGATTCTGCTGCTATGGATATTCCGGGCGACGCTGACCGAGTGGGCCATCGAGAACAGCATCGACGGATTGGGCCTGGGCCCGTCCGACGTGCAGGTCACCGACCTCGGGCTGGCGCAGGCTGACATGCGCCTGGTGTCGTCTGGTGCCGGCACCATCGGCCGCATCCATGTGGAATACGGCATCGGCGATCTGCTGAGCGGCGAGGTCCAGCGCATGACCGTCGATGGCGCAAGGTTTCGTTTCGCGTGGCAGGACGGCAAGCTGGTTCCCGCACTGACGCCCAGCGATGGCCCCGTCAGCCTGCCGCTCGATCGTCTCGAGATTTCGAACTCCAGCGTGACGCTCGAGTTGGATGGCGCGGAGATCGTGGCCGACGTCTCCGGCACGGTCACGGGCAATGAAAGCATGGCTGCGGACCTGGCGGTGACGGTACGAGCGCCCCAGGGCCACATGACGGGGCGCATTGCCGGCACCATGAAGCCCGATGCCGCCCTAGAAGGCACCTTCACCGTCAGCAGCGGCGACGTCGAGGTAGGCACGGTGAAGGCCGAGACGCTGACCGGCACCTTGCGGCTGGTCACCGGCGCCAATGGCGTCCAGCTGGTGGACGGCGCGTTCGGCTTCGCGCAGATTTCCGGCGGCACCGGCCCGCTTGGTCCCGGCAAACTATCGGCGTCGCTGCGCCAGCCGCAGAACGTGCTGAACGTGGCGCTGCAGTCGGCGCCGGTCTCGTTCTCGCTGCAGGCCGACGGCGCCGCTCCGAAGGCTGGCGTGCCGTTCACCATGGAGGGCACCGCCGACGCGGCGTTCCTGAGCGGGCTGGCGGGCGCCGAAAAGCCGGCCACCGGCGGCATGCACCTGAAGGCGACGGGCATGGCGCCGCCGGGGCCGACCATGCAGGCCGCATTCGCATCCGGGCTGGGCGACTGGCTGCGTGTGGGAAAGGCCCAGGGCGCCCTCGACGGCACCGTCAGCGGACTCCGCATCCCCGGGACCGTCACCGTGGACGACGCGGTGCTCTCGCTCGATGTCAGGCTCGCGGCCGGCTCGCTGGCGGTCACCACGCCCAAGGGCATCACCATGAGCGGCATGACGCTCGACTCGTCCATCGCGGCGAAAAACAGCCTGTTCGCGGGCAATTCCAACCTGTCGGTTGCGCCCGCGCCGGGCGCGCCGTTCCTCGCCATCACGCCACGGGATGGCCCGGATACGCTAACCGTCAGCGGCGGCGTCGGCTACGAGACACCGGCCCTGTTCGTCCGCGGCGACATCTCGGGCAACGCATCGCTCGATCCGTCGCAGTGGCAGGCATCGGCGCGCGAGGTTGCCGCGACGGGCGACTTCAGCCTGCAGGCCGACCTGGCACTGAAGCTGCCGGAAGGCCGCAGCCTGCCGTCTTCCGACCTGGCGCTGGCGGGCAGATATGAGGTCGGTCCGGCGGCGATGCGACTGACCGCCGACAGTGGCGCGCTCGCCGTGCGCAATGCCCATTGGGGCGAGACCGTCTCGCTGCCCGGCACGTCGAGCCTGGTGCTGCAGCCGGGGGCGGCCTACGCCAGAGATCGCGCGACCGGCGCGGTCGTGGCATCCGCCGTGCTGCGGCCTTTCACCTGGAGCGCGACGCTCAAGCGCGACGGCGGCGAGCCCAGCAAGGCGACCATCGCCGCCGGGCGGATGGCGCTGGCCACGGACAAGGACGGACTGAAGGCGGTGCTGGACCACGGCCGCGTCGAACTGCCCGACAGCGGCGTGGCGGCGCGCGGGATCGCCGCGACGATCACCCGGGCGGGCGATACAACGACCATCAAGGCCGCTATCGCCGATCTGCGCGGCACCGGCGAGCCGGCGCTGTTCTCGACCATGAAGGCCAGCGTCGATGCCCGCGTCGCCGGATCGAAGGCCACCTTCTCCGCGGGCCTGACCGGCGCGGGCAAGGTTCTCAGCCTGACCGCAAAGGGCGCGCACGACCTGGACAGCGGCAAGGGCGACGCCAACGTCGTGCTGAAGCCCATCGACCTGTCCGGCGACGGCACGCTCAAGGCGCTGTCGCCGAAGCTGGCGGAAGGCGTGACCAAGACCGACGGCACCGTCAGCGGCGAAGGCACGGTCCACTGGGGCAACGGCGCGCCGCCCGGGACGCTGGCCTTGGCGTTGAAGGACGTGTCGGTGACCGGCGAGAGTCTCAACGTGTCGGCGCTCAATGGCGGCCTGCGGCTCGACAGTCTGTCGCCCCCGCGCTCGGCGGCCGGCCAGCGACTGTCAGGCATCCTGCAGCTGCCAACGGTGAACGCGGTGCCGTTCGACGTCACGTTCCGGCTGGATCCGGGCAAGCTGGTGCTGGAGCGCGCCACCGCCAAGGTGTTCGACGGTTCGTTCGAGACCGAGAATGCCGAGATCGACGCCGAAACCGGCGACGGCCGCGTGGACCTCAAGGTGAGCGACATCAACATCGAGACGGCCTTTGCCGTGCTGGACCTGGAACAGCTGAAAGGCACCGGCCGGATCGGGGGCATGCTGCCGCTGCGGCTTGAAGGCGGCAAGGTGTCGGTGGAGAAGGGCCATCTGGAATCCACCGTCCCCGGCACCTTGCAGGTGGGCGTCGAAAAACTGGCCGACCAGCTGCAGGCCTATGGCGAGAACGTCGACATGGCGTTCCGCGCCCTCACCGACTTCCACTACGACCGCATGGTGATCGATGCCGACAAGCCGTTTTCCGGCGTCGGCAAGGCGATGTTCCGCCTGGAAGGCAACAACCCCAAGGTGATGGAAGGACAGCCCTTCGTGTTCAACATCAGCCTGGAGACGGACTTCGACTATCTGACTAAGCTGCTGCTCGAACTTTCCGGTGCGGCGAACACCGCGTTGGGATGGGGAGCGCAGGAGCTCGGCAAGAAATGACCGCCAGAGAAATGATGGGCAGTATTGGCGAAGCGTACCGAACTACCCTATCTTCTTGAGACAAGCTCCAGCGAGATGAGAACCGGCAAGATGAACCAATCGTTTAAGCGGAGTAGCGGGTTGCTGGTGGCGATCGCGGCGGGTATCGCGCTGGCGGCATGCTCGCCGACGGTGAAGGTGCAGGCCCCGAAGGAGCCGATCACCATCAATCTGAACATCAAGCTGGACGCCGACGTGCGCGTCAAGCTGGAGCAGCAGGCGAAGGAAGACATCGCCAGCAAGCCGATTTTCTAGGATGAACCCGATGAAAAAGACCCTGTCCTTCATTCTGACGGCCGCGGCTCTCTGCCTCACGGCCGCCGGCGGTATCGTCGCGGTGAGCACCACTGTGGTTCATGCACAGGCCAAGCCGCTGGATGCGCCGCGATCGAGCGGCGTGGTGGGTGAACGCTATGACGGCTATACGGTGGTGCGCGACTCAAGCGCGCCGGCCGAGATTCGCAAGCTGGTCGAGGACACCAACGCCGAGCGCCGCAAGGTCTATGCCGAGCAGGCAGCCGCCAAGGGCGCGCCGGTCGAAGAGGTCGGCAGGGTGTATGCCGGGCAAATCATGAGCTCGGCCCCGGCCGGATGGTGGTTCCAGGGCGCCGACGGCGCCTGGGTGCAGAAGAAATAGCACCTGCGTCAAATGACGTAGGCGAATGCTCGTTCATTTCGCTTATGCACAATAAACTGCTCTGGCCTGCCAAGATTTCCGTTCCTGCCTGCGGGTTTCGGTCACTACTATCGCCGTAACGGGATTTACGGCAGACCGGAGCGTTCCAGCCCATGGGCATCAAGGCAGCGATTCACCACCTGACGCGGTATCGCTACGAGCGTCCCGTTTCCCTGGGGCCGCAGATCATCCGGCTGCGCCCGGCGCCCCATTCTCGCACGCCGATCCTGAGCTATTCGCTCAAGGTCACGCCGGAAAAGCACTTCATCAACTGGCAGCAGGACGCCCATTCCAACTGGCTGGCGCGTTACGTCTTCCCCGAAAAGGTCACCGAGTTCGCCATCGAGGTGGATCTGCTGGCCGACCTGTCCGTCGTCAACCCGTTCGATTTCTTCGTCGAGGAATACGCCGAGCAGTTGCCTTTCACGCTGCCGGATGACCTGAAGGTCGATCTCGCCGCCTATCTCGAACCCGAGCCGGCGGGGCCGGCGCTGACCGCGTTCCTCAAGACGCTGCCGAAGCACAAGGTCAAGACCGTCGACTTCCTGGTCGACCTGAACGCCCGGCTGCAGCGCGAGACCCGCTACCTGATCCGGCTTGAGCCCGGCGTGCAGACGCCCGAGGAAACCCTGTCGCTGCAGTCCGGCTCGTGCCGCGACACCAGCTGGCTGCTGGTGCAGATCATGCGGCATCTGGGCCTGGCGGCGCGCTTCGTCTCCGGCTACCTGATCCAGCTCAAGCACGATCTCAAAGCGCTCGACGGCCCGTCAGGCACCGAGGTGGACTTCACCGACCTGCATGCCTGGGCCGAGGTCTACCTGCCCGGCGCCGGCTGGATCGGCCTCGATCCCACGTCCGGCCTGCTGACCGGCGAGGGTCACATCCCGCTGGCCGCCACGCCGCACTACCGCTCGGCGGCGCCCATCGTCGGCGGCGTCGAGCCGGCCGAGGTCCAGTTCGACTTCGAGATGACCGTCACCCGCATCGACGAGCGCCCGCGCATCACCCTGCCGTTCTCGGACGAGGCCTGGGAGCGGCTGAACGAGGTCGGCGAGATGGTCGACCGCGACCTCGAGGCCCAGGATGTCCGCCTGACCATGGGCGGCGAGCCGACCTTCGTGTCGATCGACGACTACCAGTCGGAGGAGTGGAACACCGCCGCCGTCGGCCCCACCAAGCGCGACCGGGCCGACGTGCTGATCCGTCGGCTGCGGGAGAAGTTCGCGCCGGGCGGCATGCTGCATTACGGCCAGGGCAAGTGGTATCCGGGCGAATCCCTGCCGCGCTGGACCTTCTCGCTGTTCTGGCGCAAGGACGGCAAGCCGGTGTGGCGCAACCCCGACCTGATCGCCCGCGAGACCCGCCGCACCCATGCCACGTCGGACGACGCCAAGCGCCTCATCGAGGACTTCGCCGACCGGCTCGGCCTGTCATCCGACTACATCACCGCTGCATACGAGGATCCGGCGCACTGGCTGATGAAGGAAGCCGAGTTGCCGGAAAACGTCGATCCGTCCAATTCGAAGCTGGAGAATCCGGAGGACCGGGCGCGCATTGCCCGTGTGTTCGAGCGCGGCCTGACCCAGCCGACCGGCTACGTGCTGCCGGTGCAGCGCTGGAACGCCCGCGCCGGCGGCGGCTGGATCAGCGAGCGCTGGGGCTTCCGGCGCGGCAAGCTGTTCCTGGCGCCGGGCGACAGCCCGATGGGCTACCGCTTGCCGTTGGGATCGCTGCCGCATGTGTCGGCGGGCTCCTACCCGTATATCCATCCGGCCGATCCGACCATCGAACGGCCGCCGCTGCCCGATCCCGATGCCATGCTGCAGGCCTACCAGCGCGCCGGCCTGCGCGAACGCGAACGCGAACGCGAGCATCAGACCGAGCAATATGCCGGCGGCACGTCGGTGCGCACCGCCATGACCATGGAAGTGCGCGACGGCGTCCTGTGCGTGTTCATGCCGCCGGTCGAGCAGCTGGAGGACTATCTGGAGCTGCTGACCGCGGTCGAGGCGTCGGCCGAGGAGCAGCAGATCGCCGTCCACATCGAGGGCTACCTGCCGTCGAACGACCCGCGCCTCAACGTCATCAAGGTGGCGCCGGATCCCGGCGTGATCGAGGTCAACATCCATCCGGGCGCGTCCTGGCAGGACTGCGTCGACACCACCAACATCGTCTATGAGGAAGCCCGGCAGACTCGCCTCGGCACCGACAAGTTCATGATCGACGGCCGCCACACCGGCACCGGCGGCGGCAACCACGTGGTAATCGGCGGCGCCACGCCGGGCGACAGCCCGTTCCTGCGCCGCCCGGACCTGCTGAAAAGCCTGATCCTTTACTGGCAGCGCCACCCGGCCATGTCCTACCTGTTCTCGGGCCTGTTCATCGGCCCGACCAGCCAGGCGCCGCGCATCGACGAGGCGCGTCACGACAGCCTCTACGAGATCGAGATCGCCCTGGCGATGACGCCCGGGCCGAACGACGCCGAAACCATTCCGCCCTGGCTGGTGGACCGGCTGTTCCGCAACCTGCTGATCGACGTGTCGGGCAACACCCACCGGTCGGAGATCTGCATCGACAAGCTGTATTCGCCGGATTCGTCCACCGGCCGGCTCGGGCTGATCGAGTTCCGCTCGTTCGAGATGCCGCCGGATGCACGCATGAGCCTGGCGCAGCAGTTGCTGCTGCGGGCGCTGGTATCGTGGTTCTGGCACCAGCCACAGACCGGCAACCTGGTGCGCTGGGGCACCCAGCTGCACGACAAGTACCTGTTGCCCCACTTCCTGTGGGCCGACTTCCTCGATGTGCTCGAAGACCTCAACCAGGCCGGCTATCCCATGGACAGCGCCTGGTACGAGGCCCAGCGCGAGTTCCGCTTCCCCTATTTCGGCGCGGTCGACTATGGCGGTGTGCACATGGAACTGCGCCAGGCGCTGGAGCCGTGGCACGTGATGGGCGAGGAAGGCGCGATCGGCGGCACCGTCCGCTACGTGGACGCGTCGGTCGAGCGGCTGGAAATGCGCGCCGAAGGGTTCAACCCCAAGCGCCATGTGCTGGCCTGCAACGGCCGCCGCATGCCGATGACCTCGACCGGGCGCCACGGCGAGTATGTGGCAGGCGTGCGCTTCAAGGCGTGGCAGCCCGCATCGGGCCTGCATCCCACCATTCCGGTGCACGTGCCGCTGACCTTCGACCTCTACGACCTGTGGAACGGGCGGTCGCTGGGCGGCTGCGTCTATCACGCAGCGCATCCGGCCGGCCGCAACTACGAGACCTTCCCGATCAACGCCTACGAGGCCGAGGCGCGGCGCCTCGCCCGGTTCCAGCCGCATGGCCATACGCCGGGCTGGTACTTCCCAGCGCCGGAGAACCGCACCGAGGAATTTCCGATGACGCTGGACCTGCGCCGTCCACCGGAATAGTGAAGAGGGGATGAGCGCCTTAGAACAGACCCTTACCGGTGACGCCCGCAAGCGGGCCAAGCTGCTGGACGGCTACGTCCCGCTGGCCGACGCCTATGACGAGCTGATGGATTCGGACGGCAGGATCCGGCCGCACTGGCAGGAACTGGTCGACTCATTCGCCTCCCTCGGCACCACCGAACTGGAGCGCCGCTTCGCCACCGCCGACCGGCATCTGCGCGACGCGGGCGTGTTCCACCGGGTCTACGGCTCGGGCGAAGGCGAGCGGAGCTGGCCGCTGAACCACGTGCCGCTAGTCATCGACCCGGTCGAATGGAAGGCGCTGGAGGCCGGCATCGCCCAGCGCGCCGAGCTGATGGAGGCGCTGGTCGCCGACGTCTACGGCCCCGCCAACCTGGTGCGCGATGGCCACCTGCCTGCCGCCGTCGCCGCGGGCAGCGACGATTTCCTGCGGCCCATGGTCGGCATCGAGCCCAAGGGCGGCTACCACCTCAGGGTCTACGCCGTCGACCTGGGCCGTGGCCCCGACGGCAACTGGTGGGTGCTGTCGGACCGCACCCAGGCGCCGTCGGGCATGGGCTACGCGCTGGAGAACCGCATCGCCCTGTCGCGATCGCTGCCCGACATCTACCGGGCCATGAACGTGCGGCGGGTCGCGGGCTTCTTCCAGACCCTGCGCGACACGCTGAACGGCCTGCACGAGCGGGAGAATTCGCGGGTCTGCCTGCTGACGCCCGGCCCGCTGAACGAAACCTATTTCGAGCATGCCTACCTGTCGCGCTATCTGGGCTTCCTGCTGGTCGAGGGCGCCGACCTGGTGGTGCGCGACAGCCGCCTCGCGGTGCGCACGGTCGAGGGCGCGCAGCCCGCCGACGTGATCTGGCGCCGCGTCGACAGCGACTTCATCGATCCGCTGGAGCTCAATCCCGGCTCCCAGCTCGGCGTGCCCGGGCTGGTCGAGGCGGTACGCGAAGGCCATGCGACGGTGGTCAACTCCATCGGCGCCGGCATGCTGGAATCCCGGGCGCTGATGGGCTTCCTGCCCGCTCTGTGCCAGCATGTCCTGGGCGAGGAACTGGCGCTGCCGAACATCGCCACCTGGTGGTGCGGGCAGGAGCGCGAGCGCGGCCATGTGCTGGAGAACTTCAACGACCTGGCGCTGGCGCCCGCCTTCGGCACAACCGGCCTGGGCATCTTCAAGGGCGGCTCGATTATCGCAGGCGACCTGAACCGGGCCGACCGCAAGGTGGTGCTCGACGCGCTGAAGCGACGCAGCGTCGACTTCGTCGGCCAGGAAATGGTGCGGCTGTCGACCACGCCGGTCTGGACCGGCACGTCGCTGGAGCCGCGTCCCTGCGTGGTCCGCGCCTACGCGGTGCGTACGCCGACCGGCTGGTCGGTGATGCCGGGCGGCTTCTCGCGCGTGTCCGAACGACTGGACGCCCGTGCCGTCACCATGCAGCAAGGCGGCCGCGCCGTCGACGTCTGGATACCGGCCGAGGACGACACGCCGCAGACCACGCTGCTGACCGAGCCGGACGAGGTGCAGATCACCCGACGCGCCGGCACCCTGCCCAGCCGCGCCGCCGACAATCTGTTCTGGCTGGGCCGCTACATGGAGCGGGCCGAGGCCTGCCTGCGGCTGATCCGCGCCGTGGCCCAGCGCCTGCTGGACCGCGACGACCTGGACAACCGGCTGATCGCGCGGCTGCGCGGCGCCCTCGTCGGCCTCGGTGCGCTGAAGCTGGAGGAGCGCCAGACCCTGACCAGCGCCGACCTCGTCGCCGCGCTCTACGATGCCAGGCAGTTCGGCGCCGCCGCCTCGCTGGTGCGCTCGGCGCGCAACGCCGCCTCCGGCATCCGCGAGCGCCTGTCGCCGCAGGCATGGCGCGAGCTGACCAAGCTGAGCGCCCATCTGGAGCGCCGGCTGCCGGCGACCGCGACCGATGGCGACGTGATCGACGCCGCCGACGAGGCGCTCGATCTGGTCGCCGGTTTCTCGGGCCTGAGCCAGGAGAACATGAACCGGCTGCTCGGCTGGCGCTTCCTGGAGATGGGACGCCGCATGGAGCGCGCCGCGGCCACCTGCTCGGTCGTCGAGCGCTTCATCCGCGGCGAGATCGTCCGCGGCGGCCTCGACGTGCTGCTCGAGTTCGCCGACAGCCAGATTTCCTACCGGGTGCGCTACGCCACCTCGGCCGGACGGCCCGCCGTGCTCGACATGGTGGTGCTGGACGCCAACAACCCGCGCTCGGTCGCCTTCCAGATCGGCGTCATCGCCCGGACGCTGGCCGCCCTGCCGATCCACCAGTCCGACGGCCTGCCGACCCAGGAGGAGAAGATCGCCGCGCTGCTGGTGGCGGAGCTGGCGACCACCGCCGCCGCCGACGTGGACGCCGCGACCGTCGGCTGGGTCCGCATGCAGGTGCTGAAGCTGTCCGACCTGCTGACCGCCCGGTTCTTCGTGCAGGGCAATGTTTCGGGGCAGAGGTAAGCCATGGTCGCCATGCGCTACGACATCAGCCAGACGACCCATTACGAGTACGCCAACAACGTGGCGCTGTCGTCGCAGCTCGTACGTCTGTCGCTGGTCGACCGGATCGGCCTCAAGGTTGTGCAGCAGCGCATCGACGTGGACCCGACGCCGACCACGCAGCAGGCGTTCCTCGATTTCTTCGGCAATGAAAATCTCTGGCTGTCGTTTCTGGAGCCGCACGGGGCGCTGATCATCGACACCCACGCGATCGTCGAGCGCGACGCGGCGCCGCCGCCCGATCCCAAGGATACGCCAGCGTGGGAAGAGGTTCGCGAAGCCTGCGCCGAGAACCTGGATCCGGGTCCGGACTCGCCGGCGCATTTCCTGTTTCCCAGCCGGCGCGTGTCGCTGGACCCGAAGATCACCGCCTACGCCGCCCGATCGATGAAGCCGGGACGGCCGATCCTCGAGGCGGTGACCGAGCTGTCCAACCGCATCTATACCGGCTTCGACTATGCGCCGGGCGTGACCGACGTGGCGTCCGATCCCCGCGAGGCGTTCGAGTTGCGCAAGGGCGTGTGCCAGGACTTCGCCCATGTGATGATCGCCGGCCTGCGCGGCCTGGGCCTCGCCGCCGCCTACATCAGCGGCTATTTGCGCACTCGCCCGCCGCCCGGCAAGAAACGCCTGCAGGGCGCCGACGCCATGCATGCCTGGGTCGCCGTCTGGTGCGGCGATGAACATGGCTGGGTCGAGATCGACCCGACCAACGCCCGCTACGCCGGCAACGACCACATCCCGCTGGCCTGGGGCCGCGACTATGTGGACGTGGCGCCGGTCAAGGGCGTCATCCGCGTCTCCGGCGCGCATACGCTGAAGGCCACGGTCGACGTGGTCGAGCTGGAGCCCGAGCAGCCGCTGGCAATGCCTGCCTGACCATCGACATTTCGCCGCCGGCGCGCCAAGCTCATCGTCCCCGCAATCCCCATCTCGGCCCTATGCGACAGCTGGTAAAGGGTATCGTCATCAACCGGGTCCGCGCCGTCTTCAACGACCGGACGCGGGGCGAAAAGCCGGTGCAGCGCCGTGACGACGGGCTGTTCGGGCCACGCGCCGTCGCCTGGCGGGTCCATGGCGACGTCACCTCGATGATGGTCGGCGGCGTCGCCGCGCTGCTGCTGCAGATGCTGCATCCCGCCGTGCTCGCCGGCGTCTGGGACCATTCCAACTTCCGCCACGACATGCTGGGCCGGCTGCGCCGCACCGCCCGCTTCATCGCGCTCACCACCTATGGCGGCCCCGAGGAGGCCGAAGCCGCTATCGCCCGGGTGCGCGCGGTGCACGGCCGCGTCCACGGGACGCTGCCCGACGGCACACTCTATTCGGCCGGCGATCCCGAGTTGCTGGCCTGGGTGCACGTCACCGAGGCGGTCTGCTTCCTCGACGCCTGGCGCCGCTACGCCGAGCCGGACATGTCGGCGGCGGACCAGGACCGCTACTTCGCCGAGGTCGCGGTGGTGGCGCACGGCCTCGGCGCGGCCGAGGTGCCGACGAGCCGAGCGGCGGCCCTGGCCTATATGGAAAGAATGCGGCCCCGGCTGCGGGTCGACCGCCGCACGCGGGAAGTGGCCGGCATCCTGCTCAATCACGCGCCGCAGCACTGGGCCGCGCTGCCGATCCAGCAGCTGACCTTCCAGGCCTCGGTCGACCTGCTGCCGGCATGGGCGAGGCGCATGCACGGCCTGCGCCCCTCGACCCTGACCCGCCCCATCGTCCATGGCGGCACCCGGGGCATCGCCGAAGTGCTGCGGTGGGCGTTCCGGTAACCGGCTGCGGCCGGTGTTTTTTTGGACTCTCCCATGACGTGACTCTGCGAGCGTAGCGAAGCAGTCCAGCCCATCCGTTGATGGCTGTGTGGCGGAGTGGCTGGACTGCTTCGCTACGCTCGCAGAGTCGCCCAAATTGGAGAGGCCATGGATGTCGGACGGAGAGAGTTTTGCATTAAGCTTGCCGCGAAATTTCACCGGAGGGAGCAACCCATGCCGCATGTCATCGTCAAATTGTGGCCCGGCAAGACGCCGGAACAGAAGGCCGAGCTGGCGCAGGCGATCGCCGACGACTTCGTCCGCATCCTGGGATCGAAGGACACATCGGTTTCGGTCGGCTTCGAGGAGGTGCCGTCGGACGACTGGATGACGACGGTGTTCGAGCCCGACATCCTCGGCAAATGGGACAGCCTGTCGAAGCAGCCCGGCTATGGCCCGCGCCCAGAATGAGGGTTGGCAGGCGCTGATGGCCGTCCTATAGGATCGCCAGCCTTCAGATCAGGGGAATGACCATGCGCGATGTTGTGATTTGCGAACCCAGGCGTACCGCCGTCGGCGGCTTCGGCGGCGCGTTCAAGGCCACGCCGGTCCATGAACTGGGCACCGCCGTGGTCCGCGACATCCTGGCGCGCACCAAGCTCAACCCCGAGCTGGTCGAAGACGTGCTGTTCGCCAACTGCTATCCGACCATGGACGCGCCGGCGCTGGGCCGCGTCGTCGCCCTCGACGCCGGCCTGCCGATCACGGCGGGCGGCCTGCAGATCGACCGCCGCTGTGGCTCGGGCCTGCAAGCCGTCATCTACGGCATGATGCAGGTGGGCAGCGGCGGCAGCGACCTGGTGATCGCGGGCGGCGCCGAGTCCATGAGCCGGGCGCCGTTCTACACCACCGAGACCCGCTGGGGCGTTCAGGGCACCGGCATCGTGCTCGAGGACGCGCTGGCGCGCGGCCGGGTGACCGCCGGCGGCAAGAATCATCCGGTGGCCGGCGGCATGATCGAGACCGCCGAGAATCTGCGCCGCGAGTACCAGATCACCCGCGAGGAACAGGACACGCTGGCCGCCCGCTCGCACGCGCGCGCTGCGGCTGCCATGGAAGATGGCCGCTTCGCCCAGGAGATCGCGCCGGTCACGCTGAAGACCCGCAAGGGCGACGTCGTCGTCGACAAGGACGAGCATGTGCGCCCCGGCACCACCGTCGAGAAGCTGGCGACCCTCAACCCCATCCGCGTCAAGCAGGACCCGGCCGCGACCGTCACCGCCGGCAATGCGTCCGGCCAGAACGACGGCGCCTCGGCCTGCATCATCACCACAAGCGAGATCGCCGAGCGCGAGGGCCTGAAGCCCATGGCGCGGCTGAAGTCCTGGTCGCTGGCCGGCGTCGGCCCCGAGGTGATGGGCATCGGCCCGGTCCCGGCGACCCGGAAGGCGCTGGAGCGCGCCGGCCTGGCGCTGAAGGACCTCGACCTGATCGAACTCAACGAAGCCTTCGCCGCCCAGGTGCTCGCCTGCACCAAGGCGCTGGGCCTGACCGACGCGGACCACGAGCAGCGCATCAACGTCAACGGCTCGGGCATCTCCATGGGCCACCCGGTCGGCGCGACCGGCGGCCGCATCCTGACCACCATGCTGATGGAAATGGAACGCCGCGGCGCCCGCTACGGCCTCGAAACCATGTGCATCGGCGGCGGCCAGGGGTTGGCGGCGATTTTCGAGCGGGTGTGAGGTTTCGATCCTATTTCGTGGACGCGAACCGCAACACGTAGCTTTGCCTGGCTAAGATCTAAGGTCGAGCCTTGGTGGCGCACGCCGGAAATCTCTGACCCGCAATCGCAATCAACCAAACCAAAAAACTCCCCGCAAGTAGGAGCACTACGGCATTCACCAAGCCAAATGGCCAAAAAAGCACCATGAATGCCACGGCGTGAATCATGAATAGACCTGTCAGAACTGCGCCCCGTCGGTGGCCGCGAAGATCCACCATGTACAGGTAAACAAACGAAGATGTGGCTATATACCCGGAGATGAGCTGAAATATTAGACACAGATAGATCGAAAAAATAATTTCTTTTGCAACATTATCTGAGCTTATTGGGTCAATTATTAAATATAAAATTACACCACCAAAGATCACCTCTGCAATCCTAGACAGCATACACCCTATAATGGAAGACTCTGAGCTGGCTATTTTAGGGACATTCATTCGTAATATCCGTTAAAAATCGGGGTTATGGCTGTAGTTAATCCAACTCCTTACGGTCGATCAAACGACAGGTGCAGTTCCTTCAACCCCCGCAGGACAAACCCCGGATAGTGCTGGAAATCGTTCCTGCCCGGCGTCAGGCGCAGATTCGGTAGGCGGGCGATCAGCCGTTCGAAGGCGATCACCAGTTCCATGCGGGCGAGCGGGCCGCCGGGGCAGTGGTGCTCGCCCTGGCTGAAGGCCAGGTGCTTGCCGGCGTTCTCGCGGCCGATGTCCAGCCGGTCGGGGCATTCGAAGACGTCGCCGTCGCGGTTGGCGGCGCCGAAGCGGATGTGGACGGTCGAGCCCTTCGGGATCGGCACGCCGCGGATTTCGGTGTCGCGGGTGGCGATCCGGTACAGGCCCTGCGTCGGCGATTCGAAGCGCAGCACCTCCTCGGCAAAGTTCGGGATCTTCGATGGGTCGGCGCGCAACGCGTCGTACACCGCCGGATCACGCAGCATCAGCCACAGGCCCGAGGCCAGGGTGAAGGTGGTGGTCTCGTTGCCGCCCACATACATGTTGTCGACGATCGACGCGATCTCGTGGTCGGTCAGCGGCCGCGTACCCTCGTAGCGCGCCTGCACCAGGTGGGTGATGACGTCGTCCCTCGGCTCCTTGCGCCGGGCGTCGGCGGTGCGCCTGATGTAGTCCTGGAACGCGACGCCCTGGCGGGCGACCTCCAACTCCTGCTCCAGGGTGAGGCCGCGCATGAAGGGCAAGGTCCAGGCGGTCGACCATTCCTTCAGCTGGGGGATGTCCTCCAGCGGGAAGCCGATCATCAGGGTGATGATCCGCACCGGCAGCGGCACGGCGAAGTCCCGGATGAACTCGATCTCGCCGGACGCGGCAAAGCCGTCGATCAGCTCGTCGACCGTGCGCTCGATCATCGGCTGGGCGCGGCGCAGGGTGGTCTTGCTGAGCAGGTCCTTGTCGATCAGCACCCGGTATTTCTTGTGATCGGGCGGGTCCATGCCCAGCAGCGGCCAGCGGGCGCGGCCGGTGTCCTTGCCCAGGCCGTGATCGATATAGTACTGGCGCGCCTCTGGATGCTCGATGAGCTGTTCGCCGCCGTGGACTTCCGGCTGGTTGGAGAAGGTCTCCGGGTCGCGGATGACGGCGAGGACGTCTTCGTACTTGCAGATCACATAGGTGTCGCTGCCGGGGATCCGGTAAACCGGCGCGTGCTCGTGCAGCGCACGGTAGGCGGGAAACCAGTCCGCCTGGGTCTTCGGGTCGTAGAGGTCGATCGCATCGAGATTCACGAAACGCTCCCTATTCATCTACTCGGTTTGCATCCCTTCAATCGTCGTTGCGAGCGCAGCGAAGCAATCCAGACCTGCGATGAAGCGGCATGGAAGGACTGGGTTGCCGCGTCGGCTTCGCCTCCTCGCAAAGACGGAGACAAATGGGACCTACACAGGGTATTTCCGCCCCAGCCAGTCCAGCATCACCCGCGTCACTTCCTCCGGGTGCTCCTGCTGGATGCAGTGGCCGCAGTCCTCGACCTTGTAGCGTTCCACGTCGTCGATGTACTCCGCCATGTCGTCGCCGAATCCGGGCGGCACGGCCGGGTCGTCGGCGGCCTGGATGTAGAGGCAGGGGACGTGGATCTCCTGCTTCACGTCGGCGGTGCTCTCCCAGTTCCACGACCAGTTGCGGTACCAGTCGATGGTCGAGGTGAAGCCGGTCCTGCGATAGGTGTCGATATAGACCTGCCGTTCCGCGTCGCTCAGGAAGACGCGGCCGGGGCGCGGGTCGATGCGCTTCTGGATGGTGCGGTTGCGGTCTTCCTTGGGCAGCGCCTGGTATTCGGCGTAGGTCCGCGTCAGCTTGCGGAACTGGTTGGTGAAGATCGCTTCCACGTTGGTCAGCATGGCCTCGTCGGCGCGGCGGGAATCCTGGAAGTCGCAGATATACCAGTCCGGTCCCCACGCTTCGCGCATCACCTGCTCGGGATCGCGGCGGCTGCGCGGGAAGAACGGCGCGCCGGCGCCGATCACGCCCGCCACCCGGTCAGGGTGCAGCAGCGCCATCTGCCAAACCATGATGCCGCCCCAGTCGTGGCCGGCGAACACCGCCTTGTCGTGGCCGAAGGCGTCGAGCAGGCCGGCCATGTCGGCGGTCAGGTGGTGGATGTCGTATTCGCGCACCACGCAGGGCTTTTCGGTGAGGCCGTAGCCGCGCTGGTCCGGCGCCATGACGTGATAGCCCGCCTCGCCCAGCGCCTTCAGTTGGTGCCGCCAGGCATAGGCCAGCTCGGGCCAGCCATGGGCCAGCACCACGGGCGGGCCGTCCTTCGGCCCGGCCTCGTATACCGCCATGCGGATGCCGTTGGTGGTGATGAACGTCGGTTCCGGAAAATCCGCCGGCATGGTGTTCTCCTCTCCCCAGGAAAGTGCATCGTAAAGGGCTGGCGGAGTGACAGTCACGCGTGCATTTCGCCTTGGTACCGCGTTACTCTCCGGTCACATCAAATGGGGAGACCATGATGAAGGCGCTGGCGGCGGTCGTACGGGAAGCGAAGGGCGACTTCATCATCGAGGAAGTGGATGTGGACGATCCGCGTCCCGACGAGGTGCTGGTGCGGATCGTCGCCAGCGGCATCTGCCACACCGACATCGCGGTGAAGAACCAGGACATCGCCATTCCGCTGCCCATGGTGCTGGGCCACGAGGGCTCGGGCGTGATCGAGAAGGTCGGCAGCGCGGTGACGCACCTGAAGGTGGGTGACCACGTGGTGCTGAGCGGCGACAGCTGCGGCCATTGCCACAGCTGCCTCGAAGCCAAGACCGCCTATTGCGACGAGTTCATCGGCCGTAACCTGATGGGGCTGCGCGGCGACGGCACCTCGCCGCTCAACCAGCACGGCCAGCCATTGCGTGGCCGGTTCGTGGGCCAGTCATCGTTCGCGACCTATTCGCTGACACCCGCCCGCAGCGTGAACAAGATCGACAGCGACCTGCCGCTGGAGCTCATGGGGCCGCTGGGTTGCGGTCTCACCACCGGCGCGGGCACGGTGCTGAACGCGCTGCGGCCGCCGTCGGGTTCGTCGGTCGCGGTGTTCGGCTGCGGCACCGTGGGCCTGTCGGCGATCATGGGCGCGCGGCTGGCCGGCTGCGCGACGATCATCGCCATCGACGTGCGCCGCTCGCGCCTCGACATGGCGGCGGAACTGGGCGCGACCCACTGCATCGACGCCAGCTCGCAGAACCCGGTCTCGGAAATCCGCAAGATCACCGGCCGCGGCGCCGATTTCTCGGCCGAATGCTCGGGCGTGCCGGTGGCCGTTCGCCAGGCCGTCGACTGCCTCGCCCGGCCCGGCTGGTGCGCCCAGGTCGGCGCCACGCCAGGCGGCATCGAGATCCCTTTCAGCATGGACAACATCGGCCTGGGCCGCGGCATCAAGGGCGTGGTGATGGGCGACAGCGTCACCCAGACCTTCGTGCCCTACCTGGCCAACCTGTGGCGCAACGGCCAGCTGCCCTATGAGAAATTCGTGAAGTATTACGAGTTCGCCGACATCAACCAGGCCGTGCACGACAGCGCGGTGACGGGTGAAGTGATCAAGCCGATCCTGCGGATGTAGCTGGTAAACATAAATAATTCCGTCATCCCCGCGCACGCGGGGACCCAGTCGGGGAAAGGGTGAAGCCTTCACCACCCGCTCGGTCCACGAAAAACTTTCGTTTGTTGACGAGGCTCGTCCGCGGTCAGCCAGCTCTACGAAGAGCTGGGTCCCCGCGTGCGCGGGGATGACGATAATGGTTAGGCGAGCGCCCTTACTTTCAGTTTCCGCGACGCGATCCCCGCGACCGCCGCGATGGTGAGCGTGGCCACGGTCAGGCCGGCGATGAACGGCGCGCCATAGCCGACCTCCGACGCCGCCATGCCGTGGATGAATCCCTGGAGGGCGGCGGCGACCAGCACCAGCGAGGCCACCAGCCAGTCCCGGCCCTTCGCGATGCCGGCGATGACCGCGGTAAACGCCGAGCCGACCAGCGCGATGTCGAGCATGGCGTTCTCGCCGCCCAGGCCAAGCATTCCGGACACCGCCAGACCCGCGCCATAGATGCCCAGCGCCAGCGCCGTCGACTTCAGCGGCCGCCACGCCGCCCACAGGCCGACGAGGACAGCGACGAACACATGGTCGAGCCCGGTCGCGGCATGGGCAAAGCCGTCCGTGAAGTTGTGATAGTGGGTGTCGCCCGGCACCACATGGGCGAAGGCCGTGCTGGGCACCACGAACATGGCGAACAGGAAGGCGGCGAAGAGGGCTTGGCAGGTTCGGGACATGGCTCTTCCTCAGATAACGGGACGGGCTCAGATAACGGCGACGGGCGCAGGCGTCAGCCCGCCCATCCGGACGATGAAGTCGATGACGGTCTGCACGCCCTGGCCGGTGCGCAGGTTGGTGAACACATAGGGCCGCTCGTCGCGCATGCGCCGCGTGTCGGATTCCATCACCTCGAGGCTCGCGCCGACGTGCGGCGCCAGGTCGGTCTTGTTGACGATCAGCAGGTCCGAGCGGGTGATGCCGGGGCCGCCCTTGCGCGGCACCTTCTCGCCGCCCGCTACGTCGATGACGTAGATCGTCAGGTCGGCCAGTTCCGGGCTGAAGGTGGCGGCCAGATTGTCTCCGCCCGACTCGATGAAACACAGCTCGGCCCTGGGAAACCGCGCCGACATCTGGTCGATCGCCACCAGGTTGATCGACGCATCCTCGCGGATCGCGGTGTGCGGGCAGCCGCCGGTCTCCACGCCCATGATCCGGTCCTCGGGCAGCGCCTGGGCGCGGTTGAGGATCAGCTGGTCCTCGCGGGTGTAGATGTCGTTGGTGATGACGAACAGGTCCCAGTGCGAGCGCATGCGCTTGCACAAATTCTCGACCAGCGTGGTCTTGCCGGCGCCGACCGGGCCGCCGATGCCGACGCGCAGGGGACCTCGATATGGTGACATGGGTGCCTCCTAGGACCGGAAAATGCGGCTGTACTGGGTTTCGTGGCGCATGGACGCGACATCGACCGACAGGCTGGCCGAGCCGATGTCGTCGAGCGTGGCGGCGAGCGCTTCCTCGGCGGTTTCCATCACCGCGTCCTCCAGCGCCGAGATGGCGTGCTGACCGTCGGTCTGGCCCATTTTCATGAGGCGCAGCGCGGCGCCGACATAGTTGGCGATGGTTGCGTGCAAGGTGAATTGCAGCGCCAGCGGCAGCGGGATGCCATGCGCGGCGCAGGCCGCGCCGACAACGACGGGGAAGGTCGGGGTGGTTTGGGTTTTTGCAAGCAGGTGGTGCAGGTCTTCGAGCTTCCGGTGCGGCCACGCCTTACGCACGGTCGAGAGGAAGGAGATGCCCTGGGTGGTGGATTCCAGCGCCAGTTCGGACGTGCCGCGCAAGGCGGCGGCCAGGCCGGCAATTTCCAGCAACCCACCATAGCCGTCATCCCGGCGAAGGCCGGGAGATGGATTCACATTTGAAGTGCAACAGTTGGCTGCAGAAGAGTTCTGCAGGGGTTTTGAAGTCGAGGCACTTTCGAGGTGTGTTGTTGTAGAGGCTGACGATGGC
>CAMDTB010000043.1 GCA_945907245.1 Rhizobium sp. Q54 | reverse complement strand
CGAAAGTGCCTCGACTTCAAAACCCCTGCAGAACTCTTCTGCAGCCAACTGTTGCACTTCAAATGTGAATCCATCTCCCGGCCTTCGCCGGGATGACGATTTATGAGATGGCTCGGCCTGCTGGCCATCGGTCTTATGCTCGCCGCTTGTGGCACAAGCGCCCCTTCCGGCCGCCAGCAGATCAGCCTCGACAGTCGGACCATGGGCTTCATCGACGAACTGGCCCGGCCGGCCGACGCGCCGGCCCAGCGCATCACGGGCAGCCTGATGATGCCGAAGGGCGTCCCGGCCGGCACGAAGGTCCCGGCGATGGTGCTGCTGCATGGCGGCACCGGACAGGGATCGCAGGACTGGTACTACGCCAGGCTGCTGAACCAGTGGGGCATCGCCGCCCTGGCGGTGGACAGCTTCGGCGGACGCAAGGTCAGCGAGACGATCTTCGACCAGGCCGCCGTGTCCGAAGCCTCGATCATCGCCGACGCCTACGCGGCGCTCAACCTGCTGAGCACCGATCCGAGGATCGATTCACACCGCATTGGGATCATGGGGTTTTCCAAGGGCGCCGGTCCGGCTTTGCTTGCCGGCCTGGAGCGCTTCCGCGGCACGCTCGCCGATGGCGCCAACCGCTTCGCCCTCCACGTGGCGTTCTATCCATGGTGCGGCTTCTCGTTCCTCGACGAGGCGGCGACCGGCGCGCCACTGCTGGTGCTGAGCGGCGGCCAGGACCGGGTGACGCCGGCGGCGCTCTGTACCGACCTCACGGAGCAGCTGAAGCGCGACAACCCGGCACTTGCCGTCGACATGCAGGTCTACCCGGCCGGCGGCCACGCCTTCGACTACCCGCATCCCTATTTCCGTTTCGTCGAGACATTGCCGGTGCGCGGCAACTTGCCGGTGCGGTGCTTCTTCACCGAGACCGAGCCCAACGTGTTCGTCGAGCGCGCCTCGAATCTGAGGGTCACTGCCGCCTCGCTGCGCTACGCGCTCGGCCTGTGCAGCGAGCCGGACCCGGGCGCGCAGGCGATCTACGACGAGGCCGGCACCAGGGACGCCCTCGCCCGCTTCGAGGCGCTGGTGCGCGTCTCCCTCTTGGGTCCGCCGCCGCAACCGGTTACAGTCGGCACATCACGGTAACGTCCTGAATGTTGAACCGGTACAGGCGACCCAGAGCATGACTTCGCGCAGACGCAAAGAGCAGCAGCAGAGCAAGGAAAAGTGGTTGTGGATCGTCCTCGCCGTCGGCGTGGCGGGCGGCGTCGTCCTGATGAGTATCGCCTTCTAGGCTACTGGCCCATCAGCATTTTTCCAAGCCGGGCCTCGCGCTCGAACGGCGATCCGTCCCGGTCGCCGCCGACCGTGTCACCAAGGCGCTTGAGGCCCTCCCGGCCGAACCGGTCGCGCAGTGTCTCTTCCAGCCAGTGATCGTCCTGCGCACGGCGCGAGTCGGATAGCCGGCCGTCCTCATCCAGCCATGAGCGGCGCTCCGCCAGCGCCGCGACCAGCTTGTCCATGCCGGCGCCCGACGACGCCGAGGCGAGCAGCACCGGCACGTCCCAGCCGTCGCCCGCGCCGTTGAGGCTGAGCGCACCCTTCACGTCGGCGCGGGCGCGGATCGCCGCGGCGCCCATGTCGGCCTTGGTGACGACGATGATATGCGGCACCTCCATGATGCCGGCCTTCATGAACTGCAGGCTGTCGCCGGAGCCGGGCTGGATGCAGAACACCACCGTGTCGGCCACGGTGAGCACGTCGGTTTCCGACTGGCCCACCCCCACGGTCTCGACCAGCACGATGTCGTAGACCGCGCGCATCAGCACCATGGCGGCGAAGGTCAGCGACGCAAGGCCGCCCAGCCGGTCGCGGGCGGCCATGGAGCGCACGAAGATGCCGGTGTCCTCCGCATCGGTGGCCAGCCGCGTGCGGTCGCCCAGCAGCGCGCCGCCGGTGCGCCTCGACGACGGATCGACGGCGATCACGCCCACCGTCAGTCCCTCGCCGCGCCAGGCGCGGATCAGCGCGCCGGTCAGCGTCGACTTGCCGACACCGGGCGGGCCGGTCAGGCCGATGACATGGGCTCTGGGGGCCGCCCACGCCCGATCCAGCAGGGCGACGACGTCGGGATCGGCGGGATCACGCTCAATGGCGGCCAGCGCCGCCGCCATGGCCGGCTTGGCGCCGGTTGCGAGGGTCTGGAAGTCGGGGACCCGCGCGGCCAATCCTCAGTCCTTGGCGGGCGCGTTGTTGAGCGTCGCCTGCGCCGCCGCCAGACGGGCGATCGGCACCCGGTAGGGCGAGCACGACACGTAGTCCAGCCGGACCTCCTCGCAGAAGGCGATGGAGGCCGGATCGCCGCCATGCTCGCCGCAGATGCCCAGCTTGATGTCGGGGCGCGTGGCGCGGCCCTTCTCGGCGGCCATGCGGACCAGCTGGCCGACGCCCTCGCGGTCGAGGGTCACGAACGGATCCTTCTCGTAGATTCCGGCCCGTAGGTAATCCTCGAGGAAGCTGGCGGAGTCGTCGCGGCTGAGGCCGTAGGTCGTCTGGGTCAGGTCGTTGGTGCCGAAGCTGAAGAACGCGGCGGTCTGTGCGATCTGGTCCGCCAGCAGCGCGGCGCGCGGCAGCTCGATCATGGTGCCGACCACATAGCCGTCGGCCTTGAATCCCAGTTCCCGGGCGATGCCGTCGACCCGGCCCTTGAGGATGTCGAGCTCGCGCTTGGAGCCGACCAGCGGGATCATGATCTCGGGAACCACCGTATCGCCGGACTGGCGATGCACCTCCTGCGCCGCCTCGAAGATGGCGCGGGCCTGCATCTCGTAGATTTCAGGGTACGAGATGCCCAGCCGGCAGCCGCGATGGCCGAGCATGGGATTGGCCTCGTGCAGTTCGTTGGCGCGCTTGCGCATGGTGGCGAGCGAGACGCCGGCCTGTTCGGCGATTTCCTTGAGTTCCTCGTCGGTCTGCGGCAGGAACTCGTGCAGCGGCGGATCGAGCAGCCGGATGGTGACCGGCAGCCCCTTCATGATGTGGAACAGCTCGATGAAGTCCTGGCGCTGCACCGGCAGCAGCTTGGCCAGCGCGGCGCGCCGCTCGGCCTCGGTTTCGGACAGGATCATCTCGCGCACCGCCATGATGCGGTCGGCATCGAAGAACATGTGCTCGGTGCGGCACAGGCCGATGCCCTCGGCGCCGAACTCGCGGGCGGTCCGCGCGTCCAGCGGTGTCTCGGCGTTGGTGCGCACCTTCATGCGGCGCACCTTGTCGGCCCAGCCCATCAGGGTGGCAAAATCCCCCGACAACTCCGGGTTGATGGTCGGCACCGCGCCCTTGATGACCTCGCCGGTCGAGCCGTCCAGAGTGATGATATCGCCGCGCTTCAACGTCTCGCCCGCCACCGACAGGGTGCCCGCAGCGTAGTCGATTCGGAGCGACCCGGCGCCCGACACGCAGGGCCGGCCCATGCCGCGGGCGACGACGGCCGCGTGGCTGGTCATGCCGCCGCGGCTGGTGAGGATGCCCTGGGCGGCGTGCATGCCGTGGATGTCCTCCGGGCTGGTCTCGATGCGGACCAGGATCACGTCCTTGCCCTCCGACGCGGCCCGCTCGGCCTCATCGGCGTCGAACACGATCATGCCGCTGGCGGCGCCGGGAGACGCGGGCAGTCCGCGCGTCAGGATCTCGCGGGGGGCGTCCGGATCGAGCGTCGGATGCAGCAGCTGGTCGAGCGCCTCGGGGTCCATGCGGCCGATCGCCTCCCGTTCGGTGATCAGCCCGTCATGGGCCATCTCGACGGCGATCTTGAGGGCGGCCGCCGCGGTGCGCTTGCCGCTGCGGGTCTGCAGCATCCACAGCCGGCCGCGCTGGACGGTGAACTCGATGTCCTGCATGTCGCGGTAATGGGCCTCGAGCTTGCCCATGAAGGCGGACAGCTCGCGGAAGGTCTCCGGCAGCGACTCCTCCAGCGACGGATCGGTTTCGCCGGCGGCTTCCCTCGCCGCCTTGCTGATGTAGCGCGGGGTGCGGATGCCGGCGACGACATCCTCGCCCTGGGCGTTCAGCAGATATTCGCCATAGATCTCGCGGGTCCCGGTCGCCGGATTGCGGGTGAAGGCGACGCCGGTGGCCGAATCCTCGCCCATGTTGCCGAACACCATGGCCTGCACGTTGACCGCCGTGCCCCAGGCTTCCGGGATGTTGTGCAGGCGGCGGTAGACCTTGGCGCGGTCGTTCTGCCACGAGTTGAACACGGCGCCGATGGCGCCCCAGAGCTGCTCGTGCGGATCGGTCGGGAACGGCTTGCCCAGCTCTTCCTGTACCTTGTCCTTGTAGGCCTTCACCAGCGTCCGCAGTTCCTCGACGCCGAGTTCGGTATCGAGCGTAACCCCATGGTTTTCCTTGTGGATGTCGAGGATTTCCTCGAAGTGGTAGTGATCCACTTCCAGCACCACGTCGGAATACATCTGGATGAAGCGGCGGTAGCTGTCATAGGCGAAGCGCGGGTTGCCCGACAGCGCGCCAAGGCCTTCGACGGTCTCGTCGTTGAGGCCCAGGTTGAGGACCGTGTCCATCATGCCCGGCATGGACGCCCGCGCGCCCGAGCGCACCGACACCAGCAACGGATTGGACTTGTCGCCGAACCGGGCGCCGACGATGGCCTCGACCTTGGCCAGCGCCGCCTCGAGTTGTTCTTTCAACTCAGCGGGATAGGCGCGGTTGTTGTCGTAATAGGCGGTGCAGACCTCGGTGGAGATGGTGAAGCCCGGCGGCACCGGAAGACCCAGATTGCTCATCTCGGCCAGGTTGGCGCCCTTGCCACCCAGCAGGTTCTTCAGGCCGGCGTCGCCGTCCGACGTGCCGCCACCGAAGCTGTAGACCCATTTCGTCATGCCGTACTCTCCACTGCCCATGAAGGATCATGGGGTCTTCTTCTTACACCAGCGTGCCACCGCGAACACACACCAACATCATCATCCCCACGCACGCGGGGACCCAGGCGGTGAAAGGGCTGTGGCCGCGATGAAGCGGTCCACGAAAAACTTCTCGATCGCAGTGTCGTCCCGCCGAGCCCTACGCAGAGCTGGGTCCCCGCGTGCACGGGGATGACGACTGTGGAAGGACGGCGCGCGATTCGCAACGCCCGCATCATCCCTCGATCTTCGAGAAATCCGCCACCTGGTTGAGCGTCGCACGGATCTGCGACAGCAGCAGCAACCGGTTGCGGCGCAAGTCCGGGTCCTCGGCGTTCACCGTGACATGGTCGAAGAACGCGTCGACGGGACGGCGCAGACCGGCGAGCGCCGCCATGGCGTCGGTGAAGCGCTCGTCCTTCACGGCAGCCTCGGCGGCATCCATGGCGTCGGCGAGACGGGCATGCAGCACCTTCTCCTCCTCCTGCGCCAGCCGCTCGTAGTCGGCGGCGCCATCATAGGACGCGCCGTCCTTCTTCTCCTCGATGCGCACGATGTTGGTGGCGCGCTTGTAGGCCGCCAGCAGGTTGATCCCATCCTCGGTGTCGAGGAAGCCCTGCAGCGCCTTCACCCGGTCGAGCAGACGCACCAGATCGTCCTCGCCGCTGAGCGCGAAGACGGCGGTGATCAGATCGTGGCGCACGCCCTGCTCACGCAGATAGACCTTCAGGCGATCGGCGAAGAACTCAAGCAATTGCAATGCCGTATCGGACGATGCTCCAGCGCTCTGGAAGACGTCGAGCAGCCGCAGGCGCAGCCCGTTTTCCAGCACCAGCCGGATCACGCCCAGCGCGGCGCGGCGCAGGGCGAACGGGTCCTTGGAGCCGGTCGGCTTCTCGTCGACGCCGAAGAAACCCGCCAGCGTGTCGATCTTGTCGGCCATGGCGACGGCGACGCTGACCGGCGCGGTCGGGCACTTGTCACCCGGACCCTGCGGTCGGTAGTGGTCGGCGATGGCCTCGGCCACCTCGCCCGACTTGCCTTCGGCAAGGGCGTAGTAGCGGCCCATGATGCCCTGCAGCTCAGGGAACTCGCCGACCATCTCGGTGCGCAAATCGGCCTTGGCGAGGCCGGCGGCTTCCCTCGCCTTTTCGGCATCGGCGCCGGGGATCGACTTGCTCAGTTCAACGGCCAGCGCGGTGACGCGGCGAACCTTTTCGCCCAGCGTCCCCAGCTTCTCGTGGAACACCACTTCCTCCAGCGCCGGCAGCCGGCTTTCCAGGGAGGTCTTGCGGTCCAAGTCCCAGAAGAACTTGGTGTCGGACAGGCGCGCGCTCAGCACACGCTCGTTGCCGGCGATGATGGCCTTGCCGCCGTCCTTTGCCGCCAGGTTCGACACGATGGCGAAGCGCGGCGCCAGATTGCCATCCCGGTCGCGGAACATCGGGTATTTCTGGTGGGTCTTGATCGCCGAGATCAGCGCCTCGGGCGGTACGTCCATGAACGCCTGGTCGATGGTGCCGACCAGGATCACCGGCCATTCCACCAGACCGGCGACCTCGTCGAACAGTCCGTCGTCCTCGATCGGCAGCAGGCCGTTCTGCTGGCCGTACAGGTCGAGATGCTCGCTGATGTCGAGCTTGCGCTCGCGCGGGTCGACGATGACGAACGCCTTGCGAAGCTTCGCCTTGTAGTCCGCGAAATCTGTTACTTCGAAGCGCCCAGGAGCCATGAAGCGATGCCCGACCGTCTCGTTCGTCGTAAGGAACGGGACGGACATCTTGCCTTTGCGGCCTTCAGGAAAGTTTACCGAGTAACTTTCAAACGGAAGATCGATCTCGACGACCTTTCCGTCAAATATCGCCAAAACACTGTGAAGGGGTCGCACCCACTTAAGGTCGCCACTTCCCCACCTCATGGATTTTGGCCAGGGAAACTCGGCAATCACGTCAGAAACTGTGCGCGCGATCACGTCGGCGGTCGCCCCGCCCTGCTTCTCGATGACGGCGACGAGGAAGGTGCCCTTCTTGTCCTCGACCTCGGTGAGCTGGTCGCGGGTCAGTCCGGTCGAGCGCAGGAAGCCGTCGATGGCCTGCGCCGGCGCGTCCACCCTCGGACCCTTGCGCTCTTCCTTCACGTCGGGCTGGGCGACGGGCAGGCCGTCGACCACCAGCGCCAGCCGGCGCGGCGTCACGAACGCATCGGCCTTGGTGAAATCCAGGCCGGCGGCCTTCAACTTCTCGGTCACCAGCCGCTTCAGGTCCTCGGCGGCGCGGGCCTGCATGCGGGCGGGAATCTCCTCCGAGAGGAGCTCGAGCAGGAGTTCAGCCATTATGCGGCCTCCTGGCTCTTCAGCCATGCCTCGCAGCACGCCTTTGCCAGCGCCCGGACGCGGCCGATATAGGCCTGCCGCTCGGTGACCGAGATCACGCCGCGGGCGTCCAGCAGGTTGAAATTGTGGCTGGCCTTGATGCACTGGTCATAGGCCGGCAGCGCGAGACCCGCGGCCAGCAGCGCCTGGCATTCGCCCTCGGCGTCGCGGAAGTGCTGGAACAGTATGTCGGTGTTGGCCTTCTCGAAATTGTAGGTCGACTGCTCGCGCTCGTTCTGCAGGAACACGTCGCCATATTTCACGCCGTTGCCGTAGTTGAGGTCGTAGACGTTGTCGACGCCCTGGATGTACATGGCGAGGCGCTCGAGCCCATAGGTCAGCTCGCCCGAGACCGGGCTGCAGTCGATGCCGCCGACCTGCTGGAAATAGGTGAACTGGCTGACTTCCATGCCATCGCACCACACTTCCCAGCCCAGGCCCCAAGCGCCCAGCGTCGGGCTTTCCCAGTCGTCCTCGACGAAGCGCATGTCGTGGATCGCCGGATCGAGGCCCAGCTCCTTCAGCGAGCCGAGATACAGCTCCTGGATGTCGGGCGGCGACGGCTTCAGGATCACCTGGAACTGGTAGTAGCACTGCAGCCGGTTCGGATTCTCGCCGTAGCGTCCGTCCTTGGGGCGCCGCGACGGCTGCACATAGGCCGCCTTCCAGGGCTTCGATCCTAGCGCCCGCAACGTGGTCGCCGGATGGAAGGTACCTGCGCCCATTTCCACGTCGTAAGGCTGGAGCAGCACGCAACCCTGCCGGCCCCAATAGGCCTGCAACGTCAGTATCAACTCCTGAAAGGACGGCGCGGAAGACATGGATTAGGAACCCCAGTGGAAGGCGCGCGCACCGTAGCGTCGGGGCTGTTACGGGTCAAGGAAACGCGGTGGCTCACGGGCTGCCATGCGCCGCGGCTGCAACAAAACCGTAAAGCGGCTGTGGTCCTATGAGCGGCACCGAACCGCAGGCCACCGGAGGCTTTCATGACACGGAAACAGGACGACGAACTCGACTGGCTGGAGGCCGAGCTGGCCGACACGCTCGACGAGGACTACGAGCTGGAGCTTTCCGAGCCGGCGCTGTCCATGGAGATCCGCAAGATCTACAAGCGGACGCATCCCGACACCATCGACCGCCTGGTGTATTTCCGCGAGCTGCTGCGGCTGCAGTCCGAGCTGATCAAGCTGCAGAGCTGGGCGGCGCACACCAAGGCCCGCGTGGTGGTGCTGTTCGAGGGCCGCGACTCCGCCGGCAAGGGCGGCGTGATCAAGCGCATCACCCAGCGGCTCAATCCGCGCATCTGCCGCGTCGTCGCCCTGCCCGCGCCCAACGACCGCGAGCGGACCCAGTGGTACTTCCAGCGTTATATCCCGCACCTGCCCGCGGGCGGTGAAATCGTGCTGTTCGACCGCTCCTGGTACAACCGCGCGGGCGTCGAGCGGGTGATGGGCTTCGCCACGCAGGAGCAGGTCGACCGCTTCTTCAACGACGTGCCCGAATTCGAGCGCATGCTGGTGCGCGACGGCATCATCCTGGTGAAGTATTGGTTCTCCATCACCGACGAGGAGCAGCAGATGCGATTCCTCGTCCGCATCCACGACCCGATGAAGCAGTGGAAGCTGAGCCCCATGGACCTGCAGTCCCGGGTGCGCTGGGAGGACTACACCCGCGCCAAGGAGGACATGCTGATCCGCACCAACATTCCCGAGGCGCCGTGGTACATCGTCGAAGGCAACGACAAGAAGCGCGCGCGGCTGAACTGCATGGCCCACCTGCTGACCCTGATCCCTTACGAGGAAGTGCCGCAGGAGGAGATCGAGCTGCCGGAGCGCGTGTTCAACCCCGACTACGAGCGCCGCGTTCTGCCGTCCGAGCTGTACGTGCCGGAGAAGTATTAGGCAGGCGCTACGGCGCCGCGTCCGCGCGGTCGAACACGATGGTCGCCCTGACGCCCTTGCCGGGTTCGGAGCTGACGTCGATCGTGGCGCCGGCGTTGTCCCGCAATGACTGCACGATCAGGTTGGCCAGCTTGCCCGAGACCGGCCATTCCTTTCCGTCAAGGAGCCCGATGCCGTCGTCGGCGACCACCACGCGGCATCCTTTGCCGTCGACCAGGCTGTGCAGCGTGATCGTGCCGCCGTCGCGGCCGATGAAGGCGTGCTTGAGCGAATTGGTCATCAGCTCGTTCACCACGAGCCCGGTGGGCATGGCGACATCCACCGAGACCGGCCAGGTGTCGACCTTGAGGTCGAGGCGAATGCCTTCAACCGCATGGGCCTCCATCACGGCCGACGCAACCTGGCTGAGATAGACGCCCAGATCGACGCTTTCGGTCGTGCCGCTTTCCAGCGCCCGATAAAGCTGGGCCAGCGCCGAAACCCGGCCGGCAAGGCGGTCGAAGCGCGGACTGACCTCGTGATCCGAAAGATTGCGCGCCTCAAGCCGGATCAGCGCCGTAATCATCTGGAGATTGTTTTTCACCCGGTGCTGCAGCTCGCGCAGCAGCATGTCCTTTTCGGAAACCTGCTTCTCCAGGTCAGATTCCTGCGATCTCTGGCGCGTGCCAATGTCGGCCAGCGCGACAAGCCGGAACATGGGCGCCCCCGCATCGTCCTCGATGATATTGGACCATGCATCCACCACGACCGGCGCATCGGGCGCGGGGATCTCGAACACGCCGATATAGTCGGACTCTGCCACGATGGCCTCGCTCAGCGTCCTGCCCGACACCTCGCTGGAGGCAATAGGCGGCAGGTCGGTCCATGTCTTGTCGAGCAGGGCCGTGGCCTCGAGGCCCGCCAGGCGCTCGAACTCGATGTTGGCATAGGTCAGGCGCTCGACCGGATGCAGCTCGGCAACCGCGATCGCGAACGGAATATGGTCGAGAAACCGTCTGAACCGGTCGCTTTCCAGCGCATTGGCCAGATGGGGCGTCTCGAGCAGCTGCTCCGGCGCCACGGGCTCCTTGTCGTCCATTGCCGTGTAAAACCCCTATGCTGAGCCGCGGCGCGACCAGACAACCTTTAGCACAGCTGTCGGAGGCAGGACCGCATAGTTTCTGAGGGACAAATGGGCACAGGCGTGATGGCGCGCCTGTCGCCGCTCGACCGTCAGAAGTACCGCTCCAGATTCCACCGGATCCGGTCCAGCGGCAGGGCGCCCGAAGGATCGGGCGCGAATGTCTGGCCGGTGATGGTTTCAAAGGCCTTGATGTAGACGCGGCTGGTCTGTTCGATCAGCTCGGCGGGAATTTCCGGGATCGGATCCTTGTAGGGATCGCAGCGCGCCGTCACCCAGCTCCGCACGAAATCCTTGTCGAAGCTGTCGGGACGCTGGCCGGCCGCAAAACGGTCGTCATAGGTGCCGGCGATCCAGTAGCGGCTGCTGTCGGGCGTGTGGATCTCGTCGGCGAGGACGATGCGGCCGGTCTCGTCGGTGCCGAACTCGTATTTGGTGTCGACCAGGATCAGGCCATGCTGGGCGGCGAGCGCCTGGCCGCGGGCGAACAACGCCAGCGAGTAGCGCGCCACCGTATCCCACTGTTCCTGGGAGAGAAGCCCCTGCCCGACGATCTGCTGCTCGGTCAGCGGCTCGTCGTGGCCGCCGTCGAAGGCCTTGCTGGTGGGCGTGATGATGGCCTTGGGCAGCTTCTGGTTGTCGCGCAGGCCGTCCGGGAAGCGGTGACCGTACATCTCGCGCTCGCCGGCCTTGTAGAGCGTCAGGATCGACGTGCCCGTGGTGCCGGCCAGATAGCCGCGCACCACCATCTCGACCGGCAGGATGTCGAGCCGCTTGCCGATCACCACGTTGGGATCGGGATATTCCAGCACGTGGTTGGGACAGATGTCGCGTGTCGCCTCGAACCAGTACTTCGCCGTCTGGGTCAGCACCTGTCCCTTGTAGGGAACGGCGCAAAGAATGCGGTCGAACGCGCTCAGCCGGTCGGTGGCGATGATGATCCGCCGTCCGTCGGACAGGTCGTAGTTCTCCCGCACCTTGCCGCTGTAGTGGTTCGGCAATTCGGGAATGAAGGCGTCGGAAAGCGTGGGCGCGTCGGTCATCGGCTCGAATCGGTGGAGTGCGCGCCGACCCTAGCACAATCGCGCGGGACGAATGATAGGCCGCACGCGGGTACCGCAACCGCCGGCCCTCTGGAGCGTTGATGCAGCGGTTTCTTATCCCATCACGGGGCCGGAACGGGCCTTTGGCACAAATGAAAGAGGTTGCGCCATGAACTGGAAGACGAAGTTCCTCGCAGCGCCAGCCCTGGCGCTGGCCACTCTCGCGGCCATGCCCATGACCGGTATGATCGGCACCGCCCAGGCGGTCTGCGATCCAGGCGAGCGGATCGACGGCACGACCGCCGGATGGGCGGCCGGCAAGGCCAGGGAAGCCGGCTATACGAATGTCACCATGGAGCGCAAGGGCTGCGACAACTACTGGCACGGCGTCGCCAGCAAGGACGGCCAGACCGGCCGCATCGTGGTGTCGCCGGCCGGCGAGGTGATGCCGGAAGGCGATTAAGGCTCCAGCCCGGCCTTCTTCAGCATCTCGATGGCCGGCGGGATCGGCATGGCGAAGGTGATGCCGGAGGGCCGGTCGGCGGCGCTGTCCTTGGTTTCCTGGACGTAGGTCGAGTTGATCACGCCGACCACGGCGCCTTCCGCCGGTTCGACCAGCGGGCCGCCGCTGTTGCCGGGAAAGCTGGTGGCGTCGAGCTGGTAGGCCATGATCTTCTTGTCGATGGCCCTGATCATGTCGGGCGTCAGATCGCCCGGCTTCACCTGTGACCGGGCGATCGGCGTGATCGCCGAGATGATGCCGCGGTGCGTCGCCGGGTAGAGGCCGTAGACCGCGCCGACCGGATAGCCGGTAAAGGCCACCTCTTCGCCCTCGAACAGCTCCTTGCCCAGGTACAGGCGCAGCGCCGGCAGCGTCTTGCCTTCGATCTTCAGCAGCGCCATGTCGTTGTCGGCGTCGGCGGCGATCTGCCTGACGCGGAAGATCTCGGCGTCGTCGCCCTGCCCCACATAGATCGACAGCGACCCGGCCGGCGCGCCGCGCACCACGTGCAGCGCGGTCAGGATGTGGCCGCCGTCGCCGACGGCGAAGCCGGTGCCGAGGATGACGTCCTGCGGCCTGCGGGTTTCCTCATGGGTGCCGATGGCGACGACGCTGGGCTTCACGGCGGCGATCAGTTCGACGACGGGACCTTCGGCGCGGGCGGGCATGGCTGCGAGGGCAAGAAAGACGGCGAGCAAAAGGCGGCGCATCAGCGGGCCTCCGCCAGCAGGGCGCCGTTCGGCAGGATCGACAGCAGGCTCTCGGCCTGGGCCACCGCCTCGCCGAGATCGCCGCCGTCGGTGGCGATGGCGATCACCGCCGACTCCCGATCGCCGCCGAACAGGCGGGCCCTGGTCATCTCCAGCTTGGCCATCGTGTCGCTGTTCACAGTCACCTCGTTCACCCAATACCAGTAGAAGACGATGCGTTGCCGCCCAGGCTGCGCGAGGCGCACATATCGGACGGCGAGCGGCCGTCCGTCAACCGTCAGCGTCGCGGGCAGGCGTTCGCCCAGGTCCTCCCAGCCGTCGCCGGCCAGGCTATTGCTCCAGCTCACCAGCTCGGCGCCCTGCCGCTGGGCACGGTACCGCCCGACATAGATGTCGACCGTATCGGCGCCGCGCGCGTATCGCGCGAGCGTCTCGTCCGAGACGCCGGGATAGACAGGTTGCCACTCGAGCCCCTGATACGCGGTGCGCCGCCAGCCCTCGGCCTCCTGCGGCAGGTGCGAGCCGTGATCGACAGAGGTATAGCTGGATTCTCCGTCGTAGACTGCGGCATAGAGCCGAGCCGGCAGCACGGCCAGCAACGCGAGCACGCCGGCCATCAGCAAGCGGCGCCGGTCACTCGGCGATGCGGGCGCCGGCGGCAATGAGACATGAGCCCGCTTCGGCGGCGGCTCGGCGAACAGCCAGCAAACACCGATATAGACCAGCAGAACGAACAGGAAGAACCAGAAGCCGTAGATGATGTGGTCCACGTCCATGCCGCGCTCGCCCTGCGTGTGATAGACGATCAGCACGATGCCGACGGCCCGCAGCCAGTTGACGAGGATCGGCACCGCGAGCGCGGCCACGATGGCGGCGACCCGGCGCGGCCAGCTGCGATAGAGCAGATAGGCGGTGAGCAGGCCGATCTGGAACATGGCCGTGAGGTAGCGGATGCCCGAGCATTCCCGCGCGACGTGGAAGCGGTGCCAGGTCTCCGATCCGTCGTGGAGGGTGATCATGAAGCCGTCGGTCGTCGTCGGGATGCCGGTCAGCCTGACCGACCAGACGACGACATCCGCGGTCCAGCGCTGCAGGATCGGCACCAGGAAGTCGCCCATGGGCGCCAGGAAAAACATGAACAGCAGCGGAAACAGCAGCAGCCGCACCACGGTCCAGCCGAACACCGCCAGCACCAGGCCCTGGATTATGCCGATCAGCGCCAGCTGCTGCACCACCTGCACCTGCGCCGCCCAGCCGAGCAGCCAGGCTAGTGACGCCAGCAGCACGATGCCGGCGCCGCGCCAGTCGGCCCGCGGTGCCACGCCGGCCAGCCGGTCGCGGTCCTCCCAGACCAGCCAGGCCAGGATCAGCGGCACCAAGTAGGTGTGCTGGTAGCTGTCGTTGCCCCGCCAGATCTCCTCCATGGAGACGGCGGTGCCCCAGAACAGCGCGAGCACAGCCACGGCGGCGATGGCGAACACGGCGACGGCAAGATGCCATCGCGACCACGATCCCTGCCGGGCGGTGGCGTCCATCATGGTGCGAGCACCCGGTCGAGGACTTTCAGGTTGGCTTCCCAACCATAGTCCGCCAGCACGCGGCGGCGTGCCGCCTGGCCGTCCGGAACGCCCGGCCCGCCGGTGAGCACGGCGACGACGGCCTCGGCGATCGACGCGGCAGTATCGGCCACGGCCAGCTCGCCCGGTCGCATGCCGACGAGGCCCTGCGCCGCCTGGCGGCTGGCGACGACCGGCTTTTCCATGGCCATCGCTTCCAGCACCTTGTTCTGGATGCCGCGCGCCACCCGCAGCGGCGCGACGATGCAATCCGCATGGGCGATGTAGTCGCGGGTGTCGGCGATGGCGCCGGTGACGGTCACACCGGGGAGACCGGCCAGCGCCTGAACTTCGGGCGTGGGCTTGAAGCCGACGATGGTGAACCGGGCGTCGGGCACAAGCGCCCGCACCAGTGGCAGGATTTCCTCGGCGAACCAGCAGACTGCGTCGACGTTGGGCCAGTAATCCATGGCGCCGGTGAAGGCGATGACCGGCCCGCCGGCGGGATATGGGTTCGGATAGGCGCGGCCGATGGAAAACCGCTCGGTGTCGACGCTGCTGGTGAGCGCGAAGGTCTTGCGCGCCGCCCGTGGGACGCGTTCGCGGAACAGCGCGGCTTCCGGTTCGGACACCAGCAGGCAGGCATCGACCTGCGCCGCCACCTCGGCCTCGAACCGGCCGAGGGTGCGCGCCTCGCGCTCGTAGAGCCAGCGCATGGCGCCGCGCCGCGACTGGGCGTACTGCGCCCACTTGTCGGAATCCACGTCGACCAGGTCCATCACCGTGCGCAGGCCAGACAGCTCGTCCAGGTAGACGCCGGTCTGCGACGAATAGAGGAAGGCCGCCCGCGGCTTGACGCGCTCGACGGTGGCGCGCACCCAGTCGCGCATGGAAGCGTCCCTGTAGCAGGCGACGCTGAGCGCCTCGCCGCGCAGCAGGCCGGTCAGGCTGCGCGCCCTCGCCTTCAGTTTCGGCAGCGGGACGAAGCAGGTGCTGGCGCAGATGCCGTCGAGGAACCCGGTGTGCTGCCAGTCCTCGGGATAGTCGATGAAGCAGCCCAGATGCACCCGCCAGCGTTCCGCCAGGTGCTTCAGGATATGCCAGGACCGGATCTTGTCGCCCTTGTTGGGCGGATAGGGAATCCGGTGCGCCAGGTAGAGCAGGTCTTCCATGGCGCTAGCCCAGCCAGCGCGAGACGAGTGGGCCCAGCCGGTTCGCCACGCCCAGCGGCAGGCGCGACCACAGCGCGATCATCAGCCTGTATTTCGGGTTGTTGGGGCTGGCGTCGGGCAGCCGGTCGCCGCGCCGCAGATAGTACTCATGGTGCAGCGCCTCGGGCTCGAAGCCGAAATTGCGCTTGAAGGCGAACGCGCCCGATCCGACCTTGCTGCGGCCGAAATCGAACAGCGTGCAGCCGCGCGCACCCGCCCGGCACATCAGGTCGTAATACATGAAATCGTTCGCGCCCACCCGCCGCGCCTCCAGACCGCCGCCGCCATAGTAGGGCAAGACCTGGCCGCGGAAGTAGAAGTTGAGCACCGAACTGACCGGCGTGCCGCCATCGGTCACCGTGAGGATGTCGGACTCGCCCGGGAAGGCGCGCAACAGCTCGGCGAACCAGCGCTTCGGGAATACCGGCGTGCCCAGGTTGCGCACGCTGGCGGCGTAGAGGTGGAAGAACCGGTCGAGGTCCTCGTCGATGCCGCCTGTCAGGCCCCGGCCGATAGCCTTGCGCACCACCGCGCGCTGCTTGCGCGGGATCGCCGTGAGATTCGCCTCCGGATCGGCGGTGATGGGACGGCGGAACGTGGCGTAGGTTGCATCCTTGGACGGCCAGCCCAGACCGGTCTTCACTAGCGAGCGGAGTTCCAGGCGGTCCACATCGATATGGTCGGCGAGCGCCGTGGCATGTCCGGCCAGCCTCTCGACCACCTCCGGCGTGTCGCCGATGGGACCGCCATAGACGGCGAAGGCGGTCGACGTCAGGGAATGGCCGAACAGAAGGCTTTTGATCCGCACCAGCGGCAGAACGCCGACGATCCGGCCATCCTGCTCGGCGAGCAGATAGGGACAGTCATGGCCATAAGCGTTCTCGATGGCCGTCCGCCAGCCCCACAGATGGAAGAAGGTGGCGGCGGGCGCGGCGCGGACATAGTCGTCCCAATGCTGGCTGTCGTCGCACGATGCTTCGCGGACCGTGACGGTCATGGGCGACGGCGCTTATCCATCCAGGAAAATCCGGTCCATGCGGTCCCACTCGAATTCCCGCAGGGCGCGGCGGATCTTGCCTTCCATGGCCGACAGGCGCGAATAGTGCCGCAGCCGCGACTTTAACGGCGCGCCGTGCTGGCGGGGCTGGTCCGGGTCGATCTCCCAGGGGTGGAAATACAGCATGGCCGGCTGGCCGTCGTCGCGGTTCACCCGGCGCCACGCCCAGCGGTAGAACGCATAGGGCAGCAGCCGGAAATAGCCGCCGCCGCCGCAAGGCAGCCGCTTGCCGAACAAGATAACGGTGCTGACCGGCACCTCGGTGATGCCGCCCCGCCCGGCCCGGTAGCTGAACCGCTCGCCGCCCGGCATGCCATAGAGGTCGTGGGCTATGGGATAGATGCTGGAGCTGTAGGTGCGCCCTTCCTCGGCCAGGACGTCATGGGCCCACAGGGTCCGGCTGTCGATGGAGAAGCTGGCCGCCCGGTAGCCGTTGACCGCCGTGCCGGACAGGTCCTCCAGCAGCGCCTTGGTACGCCGCGTGTCGTCGCGGAACTGCGCTGGCGTCATGTCGCCGACCCTGCGGTGCCGGAAGCCGTGGCTCGCGATCTCGTGTCCTTCGGCGACCATTCGTCTAAGCAGGGCCGGATAGCGCTCGGCGACCCAGCCCAGGGTGAAGAACGTCGCCTTCACGCCGTGCTCGGCGAACATGTCCATGACTTTGTTGGTGTTGCGCTCGACCCGGTGCGGCAGGCCGTCCCAGTCGGCTTCGGCGATCTGGCCGGCGAAGGCCTGGACCTGGAAGTAGTCCTCGACGTCGACTGTCAGCGCGTTGCGCATGTCAGAACGTCGCCCTCAGGTTGAACTGGATCACGTTCTCGGTCTGGTCGTTGATCGACAGGTTCGAATCAAGCAGCGAGAAGACATAGGCCAGCTCGGCATCGAGATATTTCGAGAAGGTGTAGTGCAACTCGACACGCGCGCCGTAGAAATTGTCGACCCGGCTGGCGCCGAGATCGAAATCGGTGTGGCGGTGGCGCAGATGCAGCACCGCGCGCGTCCGGTGGCTCAGGCGCTGCGAGAACCGTGTCTTGATATCGTATTCATGGATTTCGCGGTTCGTGGTGTCGAACTTGCGGATCTCGTAATAGGCGCGGGCATCCCACGAGAACAGGCGCTTTTCCCACTGGGCGTTCACTTCCACCCGGTCGCTCCTGAAGGTGTCGTTCTCGACGCCGAACACGATGTCGTCGGGGTCGAGCAGGCTGCCGAAGTCGCTGACGAAGTAGTCGAAATCGTTGAACTGGCCGTCCTCGTTGATATCGGCGAAGCGGCGGTGGGTGGTGGTGATCTCATGTTCGTAGCTCACCCCGAACTTCCAGCGCTTGCGGCGGTAGAGCGCGTCGGCGCCGAACGCGTTCTCGCCGTCCTGCTTGCCGTACCAGACCTTGACGTCTGTGTTGCGCGTCGGGTTGAAGCGTAGCCCGGCGTTCCAGGCCAGGCCGTTCACGTCGTCGTCCAGGTCCGGATCGGTGATCTTCTCGTAGCCGGCGGAACCGGTGACGCCGAGCCAGCGGACGACCCGGTACTCTATGTCGAGACGGATGTCGGTTTCCTCGGAATCGCGCCCGTCGCCGCGGCGGCGCCGGTCGTATTCACCGAGGACATTCCAGTGGAAGCGGCCGAGCCGGTCGCCGCTGTCCGCCGTCACCCGGCCGGTATGGCTCAGATAGGAGTCGATGAAACGGGGCGTGGGATCGTCGGCATTCGGCTTCTGGACGGTCACGTAGCGGAACAGGTAGCTCCACTGCATGTCGGCGATGTCGAACAGGCGGTGCTTGAACGTGGGCTCGACCGAATACGACATGGTCTGGCGCCGGTTGATCGAGAAATTGGTGTCGGAGAACGTCACCGAGCCGGTGTTGTCGACGAACGGCTCGGCCATGATGCCGGTGGCGTCGATATAGAAATGATCCTCGATCACCTCGGCATGCAGCTTGGAACGCAAATGGTTGCGGATCTGGCTGCGGCCGTCATTGACGAAATGCAGGAAGGTGGCGTCGTAGTCGGCCTGGAACTTCAGGCGGTTGCCCTCGGCCTTGATGGCGAGGCCCGGTTCGACGCGGAACACCACGTCCGACTCCTTGCCAGCGTCGTCCAGGTCGACATTGTCGGTGTAGGCGACCTGGGCCTCGATCCGCGGCGTGATGCGCCATTCGGCCGCTACCGCGGGCTGGCCGGGAGCGGCCGCCAGGACGAATGCAACGGACAGGATGACGACGCATCTCGGGTTCTCGACCCGCCAGCACCTCACCCCGAGCGCCCTCCCCCCAAGAAGGCCAAGATCAGCTCCTGTAATATTCGTAATACGAGCCGAATCTCACCTTGCCGCCCATGAAGCGCGACTTGTTGAGCAGCAGGCTGATGTTGCGGCAGTCGCTGATCAGCGAGAGCGCCTCCATCACCTGTGTCTCGCGGGTGCGATCGGCCTCGACCACGAACATGATCTGGCCCATGCGGGCGGCGAGCACGCCTGGCGCGCTGGACGCCAGCACCGGCGAGCTGTCGAAGATCACGATGCGGTCGTGGTAGCGGCGCGCCATCTCCTTCAGCAGCGCCGTCATCTTCTCCGACGACAGCAACTCGGTGGCTCCCGGATGGGGACGGCCCGCCGGCAGCACGGTCAGGTTGTCGATATTGGTACGCAGCAGGCAGTCGGCCACGTCGAGCCGGTCGTCGACCAGCACGTCGATCAGCCCCTTGTCGGCCTCGATGTCGAGGGCGCTCAGCAGCTGGGGCCGCGCCACGTCGGCGTCGACCAGCATCACCGTCAGGTCGCGCTCGGAGGCGATCGACAGCGCCAGATTGATGGAGCAGAAGGTCTTGCCCTCGCCCGGCTGGGTGCTGGTGACCATCAGCAAATTGCCATTGGGGATCAGGTCGGGGCTCGACGGCAGCGCCTTGCGCAACAGCTGGCGCTTGACGATGCGGAACTCCTCGGCCACCCGGGTGGCGCGTCGTCGGGCACGATGAAACCGCCCTGGCGGAGCCTGTCCAGGTCGATCATCGCGGACTGGGACCGGCGCCGGTCGCGCGCCCGCTGCTCGGCGCTCGGGCCGGACGACGGATCGGCGGGTGCTTCCTCCTCGGCGGTCAGGTCCAGCGGTTCGGCCCCTGAGGCGGTGAGAGGCGCATCTTCGACCGGCCGCGCGTCAGCGATCCGCTGCGCGGCACGCTCGATCAGGCTCTTGCTGGTCTCCTCGGCGCCCATCAGCTCGATCCCCACAGGGCCACCGGACCGATCCGGTACGTCATGACGAATACATATGCCACAACCAGGCCCGCAAGCACGACCGAGAAGGACGCGATCTCGATCCGCTTGCGCCGGCTGTAACTGTCGAAGGACACGGCGGAAATCGTGCCCAGCACCGGCAGGTCGAAGCTCGCCCGCAACCGGTTCGCGGTGGAGAAGGTGTGGTGCACCTGGCTGAGCAGGAACGCGATGCCCAGGCCGGCGCCCAGCCCGACCAGCAGCGACGCCGACAACAGCGCCGGACGGTTCGGACTGCTCGGCCCGCGCGGCAGGTCCGGCGGCTCGATCACGCGGAACTGCACTTTGTCGGTCTTGCCTTCCAGATCCTGGGTGATCCGGGCGGATTCACGACGGGTCAGCAGGTCTTCGTATTTCTTCTTCACCACCTCGTAGTCGCGGTCGACACGCATCAGCTCGGCCTCGACGTTCGGCACGGTCTTTGCCAGGTCGTCCAGCTGGGTGATGGTAGTCTGCTTGTCGGCGATGCGCGACTTCAGGCTGGCCAGGTTGGTGTCGGTATCGACCAGCTTGACCTGGATCTGCTCCCAAACCGGGTTGATCATGGTGGCGTTGGGATTGAGCGGGCTTTCGTCGGCGCTCGCGTTCTGGTTGGTCGCGGCGGCCTTTTCCTTGTTGTAGTCCTCAAGAGCCTTGTCGAGGGACTCCTGTGCCGCAACCACGTCGGGATGCAGCGACGTGTAGCCCTGGGCATCGAGCTCCGCCAGCTTGCGGCGCATCTCGGCCACCTGGTCGGCGGAGCTGAACGAATCCTTGTTGGTGCCGCTCGCGGTGCGGATGGCGATGAAGCGGGGAACGGCGGCGGCCTGCCGGGCCAGTTCGGCGCGCATCAGCGCGGCGTCGTTGTACTGGCGCTGCAGGTCGGACAGCTCGCTCTTTTCGCGCTGCATGCGGGCGAAATAGTTCTCCTCGCCCGGCAGCAGCCCCATGTTGTCGCGACGGAACTGGGCGCTGCTCCGCTTCGGAAAGCTGCTGCTCGTAGTCGCGAATCTGCTCGTCGAGGAACCGCCGCGCCTGCGAGATGTCCTGCCGGCTGAGTCCCAGATTGCTCTCGACGAAGATGGTCAGCAGCGACTGCACGACACGCTGCGCCTTCTGCCGGTCATGGTCCTCGTAGGACAGACGGAACAGGTTGGGCGCGATGGGCGTGAGCGCCACGCGGGTCCTGATCTGGGCGGCCATCGCCGCGACCTGCGCGTCGCTGGTGGCGGTCAGATCCATGTCCGCCATGCGCAGGACGCGCTCCAGGTTCGGCCGGCTGAGCAGCGTCTGCTGCATCACCTGCACCTGCCGGTTGGTGTCCACGTCGACGGTCACGCCCTGGAGCAGGTCCTTCAGCATGGTGTCGGTGTCGATGTAGATCTGGGCGGTGGATTCGAACTTGTCGGGGATCGAGGTCACATACATCCAGCCGCCGAGCGTCACCAGCCAGGCCACGCCCAGTGCATACCAGCGGCGAAGCCACAAGGACCGCAGCAGGAGCAGGAGCTGGACATAGTTATCGTTCATGTTTCGACTTTGGAGCCTCGAGCTTCGAGAGCCCTTCCTGTTGCGCTGGCGTCGCCCCATCCGCCAGCCATTGTTGGTCCTCGATCGCGGCGGCGCCCTCACGCTGCCGCACGCCGTCTCCCTGGGACGGCCCGGCGCCGTTCAGTGCGCCGGCATCTCGTTCAGACGGCGTGCCGCCTCAGAAAAAGCTCTCCGGGATGATAATCACGTCACCCGGGTTGATCTTCACATTCGCCGACACGTCGCCGTCGCGGATCAGGTCGCTGATGCGCACGGTGTACTCCTCCTGCCGCTTGCTCGCCGTGTTGTAGCGCACGAGCGTCGACCGGTTGCCCGCCGCATATTCGGTCAGGCCGCCGACGCTGATCATCACGTCGAGCAGGGTCATGTTGGCGCGGAACGGAATCGCCTGCGGCTCGGTCGCCTCTCCGACCACGCGCACCTGCTGCGCGAATGGCCCGGTGAAGCCCGAGACAATGACGGTGACGATCGGATTGCGGATATACTTCGACAGCGCGCCCTCGATGTCGCGCGCCAGCTGGGTCGGCGTCTTGCCGGTGGCGGGCATGTCCTCGATCAGCGGCACCGATATGCGGCCGTCGGGCCGGACCGTGACCGTGGTGGTCACCTCCTGGTTGCGCCAGACGAACACATTGACCGTATCGAGCGGGCCGATGATGTAGTCAGGCCCCGGCCCTTCGGCAGGCGAGACGAACTCGGCCGCCGGCAGGCGGTCATGGGCAGCGCCACAGGCGGCGGCCGCGAGTGCCATGGCTCCGACGAGAAGGAACCGCGTCCACTTCATCACTATTTCGACAGACAACCCGACTTCCCTCTGCGACACCCCACGCAAGTCGCCGCCATGGGCCAATGGCGCTCATCTGCGAACCAATGCCCAACGACACACTGGCCCCAAGCAGCAACTTCTGAGGCTACGGATATATCGACAATTCCCTTGATTCACTAGCCGATTGTGCATTGGTGGTACCCATGCCGGTGCTGATGTCTACACCAATACCTCAGCGGCGGGCGCGTGCCCGAGAAAGCCGGACGGACTGGCCGACGCGCCATAGGCGCCGGACTGGAACACCACCACAAGGTCCCCCACCGCGGTTTCCGGCAAAGCCACATTGTCACCCAGCCGGTCGAGCGGCGTGCACAGGCAGCCGACCACATCCGCCGTTTCGGTCGCTTCCATGCCCATCCGTCCGGCGATGGCGAGGGGATAATTCTTGCGGATGACCTGGCCGAAATTGCCAGACAGCGCGAGATGGTGATGCAATCCGCCGTCGGTCACCAGGAACGTCTTGCCGCGCGACACCTTGCGGTCGACGACGCGGGTGACATAGAGACCGGCCTCGCCCACCAGGTAGCGGCCAAGCTCGATGGCGAAAACCGCGTCGGGACATGCGGCGCGGCCGCGTTCGAGCAGCGGCCCCAGCGCGGCGCCGATCCGGCTTATGTCGATCGCGGTCTCGCCGGGGAAATACGGAATGCCGAAGCCGCCGCCGAGATTGACGTAGCGCACCGTCTCGGGCGCATTGGCCGACAGCCGGATCGCGAGGTCGACGGTCTTCTCGAGGCAGTCGATCAAGACGTCATCATTGAGAATCTGCGAGCCGGCGAAGATGTGGAAGCCGAGAAACTCCAGCGGGAGTCCCGCCAGCTCGACGAGCAACGCCGGCACCTGCTCCTCGTCGACGCCGAACTGCTTCGGACCGCCGCCCATGCGCATCCCCGACTGCCGCAACTCGAACAGCGGGTTGACCCGGATGGCGACGCGGGCGCGGAGTCCCAGCCCTTCCGAAATGACCGCCAGCCGACGCATCTCCCCGGCCGATTCCAGGTTGATGGTCACGCCGGCCAGCGCGGCGGCGCGCAGTTCGGCATCGGTCTTGCCCGGCCCGGCGAAGCTGATCCGCGCAGGCGACACGCCCGCCGCCAAGGCCCGCTCCAGTTCACCGGCGGACGCGATGTCGAGCCCGTCGACCAGCGCCGCCAGATGGGCGACCACTTCCGGCATCGGATTGGCCTTGATGGCATAGTGCAGGCCGAGCCCGGCCGGCATGGCGGCGCGGAGCTCACGCACCCGCGCGGCGATCTGGCGGCGGTCGTAGATGTAGAGCGGCGTCCCCAGCTGCCCGGCGAGCTCGGTCACGCTGCGGCCACCCGCCATGAGTTCGGCGCCGCGCACCTCGAAGCCGCCAGGCGGCACGGCCGGGGCGCTCACTCGGCCACCCCGAACATGCCGGCCATCTCGCGGGCAAGGCCCGAGCGGTCGATCTTGCCGTTGGGATTGCGCGGCAGACTGTCGCGCAGGATCACCGCCTTGGGCACCATGAAGGCAGGCAACTGGGCGCGGCAGCGGGCGAGCACATCGTCGGACGACGTCTCGTCCTCGTCGCGCAGGGTGATCAGGCAGACGATCGCCTGCCCCAGTCCCGGATGCGGCACGCCGAGCGCCACCGCCTCCGACACACCATCGACCTCGTAGAGCACATCCTCGATCTCGGTCGGGCTGACCCGGTAGCCTGAGGTCTTGATCATGTTGTCCTGGCGCTCGACGAAATAGAGGAAACCGTCGGCGTCGCGGGTCACGGTGTCGCCCGACCAGACCGCCGGATCAGCCGAGCCAAACGACGGCGGCAGCGGGCGGAAGCGGGCGGCGGTACGCTCGGGATCGTTCCAGTAGCCGTGGGCGACCAGCGGTCCGCTGTGCACCAGTTCGCCCGGCTCGCCCGGCGCCGCGCTGTTGCCCGCCGCATCGATCACATCGATCCGGGCGTGCGGAATCGCCTTGCCGATGGAATCCGGCCGGCGGTCGACCTCCGCGGGGTCCAGATAGGTGGAGCGGAACGCCTCGGTCAGGCCGTACATCAGGAAGATCCGGGTGTCCGGCGCACGCTGGCGCAGCGCCGTGACGGCATGGCGCGGGATGCGCCCGCCCGAATTGGTGACGTAGCGCAGCGTCCGGGCGATGCTCTCGGGCCAATCCAGCGCCAGCACCTGCAGCCAAAGCGGCGGCACGCAGGCGAGTCCAGTGATCGCCTCGCGCTCCAGCGCCGTGACGATATCCTGTGGAAACAGGTGGTTGATCAGCACCGCAGACGCACCAGCGAGCAGCGCCGTCGACACCTGAGACAGCCCGTAGTCGAAGCTCAGCGGCAGCACGCACAGGATGCGGTCGCTTGCTGTGTTATCGAGGTAGGACACGACGCTGCGCGCGCCCGTCGTCAGGTTCCGGTGCGACAGCATGACTCCCTTCGGCAGGCCGGTGCTGCCCGAGGTGTACAGCAGCGCGGCAAGGTCGTCGGGAAGCGGATGGCCGATGGCGCCTTCTGCGCCCGAGTCGAGGAATTCATCCCAGTCGGTGTCGAGGATGATTTCACGCATCCCGGGCGGCAGCGCCTCGCCGTCCTGCCGCAGCATGGCGAGACGATCCGCCGAGGTGACCAGCATCGTGGCGCCGGAATCAGCGAGGATGTGGTTGACCTGCCGCGCCTTGAGCACCGGATTGACCGGCACGAACACCCCGCCCGCCCGCGCCAAGCCGAACAGGGCGGTGACGGTCGGGACGGATTTTGGCAGATAGACCGCGACACGGTCGCCAGCCTTGAGCCCACGGCGCAGGAACGCGCTCGCCGCCCGTTCGACGCGCGCCGCGAGATCCACGTAGTTGACGGAGTCCGCGCCCATGCGCAGCGCCTCGCCGAGAGGGTTGCGCTTCATGCCGCGCTCGATGATGTCGCCAAATAGCATGATGAAGCCGCCGCCTTCGCGCGGTAGGGTTTTCCCTACTCTCACAGGGCTGCTTGTTAGACGAATGACCGTCACAGTGGAAGAGTTTCGCGACGTGGGCCTGGTGCCAGCCCGATACGACGGTCTCTTCGCGCGGGACGGCGCCCGCGACTTCTTCCTGACCCGCGACTGGTTCGAGCTGCTGTCGGCGACCGGTTTCGACGGGGATGCGGAGCGGCTGATCCTCGGCGCAACCACGCGCGATGGAGCGCCGGTCGCCCTGCTGCCGCTCGCCGCCTCGGAGAGTGACCTTACCGGCCTCGCCAATTATTACACGCTGCACTACGCGCCGCTGGTCAACGCCGCGCTGCCTGAAAACACGGTGACCGACGCGCTGAAGGCGATCGCGGGGGACTTGAAGCGCCGCTGCAGCACCATCCACCTGAGGCCCATGGCGGCCGATGACGTTGCGATCCCGCCACTGACGGCGGCGTTCCGGGCGGCCGGATTCATCGTGGACACGTACCAGCATACCGTCCTGCGATCCCTCGACTGCCAGGGTGTGAACGCGGCAGGCTTTACTGCCGGCCTGAGTTCCCGGGTCGCCAACAGCATCCGGCGCAACATGGGCGACATGCGTGATCCGGATGCCTTCTCGCTGTTCACCCAGCCGGCCGAGGTGGCACGCGGCATGGCGTTCTACGAAGCCGTCTACGCCGCGAGCTGGAAGGAGGCGGAACCCTTCCCCGGCTTCATGCGCGCGCTGGCCGATGCGTGCGCCCGCCGGGGCGCGCTGCGGCTGGGCTGCTGGGCGATCGACGGCGATCCGGCCGCCGCCCAGTTCTGGATTGTCCATGGCGGGCGGGCGACCATCTACAAGCTGGCGCATGACCGACTTTATCACACGCGGTCCGTGGGCTCCGCTCTGACCCTGCGGATGTTCCAGGAAATCCTCGACGGCGACCGTCCCGACCGGATCGACTTCGGCCTTGGCGACGAGCCGTTCAAGGCCGACTGGACGCCCGACAGCGCGCCGATGATCGGCTGGCTCGCCTTCAATCCGCTGACGGCGCGCGGCGCGGCACAGGGCGGGGCGCCTTTTCGGCTTATCTCGGCGGCGGAAGGGTGTATAAACCGCCGGAAAAGCGGCAGGAACACGGCTGACGTGATGGCCACCATCGACATGGTTCGCAATCTTCTGGACGAGACCCTCGGGCTGGGCGGCCGGGCGGGCACCATGGTCGCGGCCACGCCGTTGCTGGGCAACCTTCCGGAGCTGGATTCCATGGCCGTGGTGGAGGTCGTGACCCGACTGGAAGCCGAGTTCGACATCAAGATCCACGACGACGAGATCAGCGCGGAAACGTTCTCCACCCTGGGCGGGCTGGCGGCGTTCATCGACGGAAAGCGCTGACACCATAGGGGGCAGTCGGGTGAAGGCCGAGTTCATTGCCGGTCCGCGGGGCGACCTGTTCACGCTCTACCTGTCCGCCGTCAGCGCCTATGGCACAGATTTGAGGTT
>CAMDTB010000042.1 GCA_945907245.1 Rhizobium sp. Q54 | reverse complement strand
GGTGCCGGCGCGCCCCGGCGTCTATGCCGAGCCGCTGCTGATGGCCGCCGCCTATGGCCTGCTCACCGTGCTCGCCTTCGCCGCCTGGCCGCTGGGCCGGGCGCGCGACGTGCCCGCCGCCGGCCTGTTCCGGCAGATTGTCGCGCCGGTATCGGGCCGGCCGCGCTGGCGCTATGTGGCGCTGACCGGCGGGGCGCTGGCGGCGCTCGCAGGCCTGGCGGTGCTGTTCTCGGACGAGCGGCGCTTCACCGGCTGGTTCCTGCTCGGCTCGGCCGCCAGCTTCCTGGTGCTGTGGCTCGCGGGGCTGGGCCTGATGCGGGTGGCCGCCTATTTGCCGCGACCGTCCAGCACCGCCTGGCGCATGGCGCTCGCCAACCTGCACCGCCCCGGCGCGGCGACGCCGAACGTGGTGCTGTCGCTGGGCCTGGGCCTGACCCTGCTGGTCACGGTCGCCCAGATCACCGCCAACCTGTCGGCCCAGATCAGGGATGGCGTCCCCGCCGATGCGCCGTCCTATTATTTCATCGATATCCAGCCGGACCAGATCGACGGTTTCGAGGCGCTGGTGGGCGGCCTCCCCGGCGTTGCGGCGGTCGACCGCGCGCCCATGCTGCGAGCCTCGATCACCGAGGTGAACGGTGTCCGCGCCCAGGACGCCAAGGTGTCGGCCGACGCCCAGTGGGCGCTGCGCGGCGACCGCGGCCTGACCTATGCGGCGGAGTTGCCGAAGCAGAACACCATCGTCGCCGGCGACTGGTGGGCGGCGGACTATGCCGGCCCGCCGCAGATTTCGTTCGACGCCCAGCTGGCCGAGGGCATGAACCTGACCGTGGGCGATACGCTCGGCTTCAACATCATGGGCCGGCCGATCACCGCCACCATCGCCAATCTGCGCGAGATCGACTGGTCGGGCATGGGGATGAACTTCTCGGTGATCTTCGCGCCTGGCACCCTCGAGAACGCCCCGCACGCCCATCTCGCCACCGTCCGGGTCGACGAGGCCAACGAGGCGGGTGTCGACCGGGCCGTGGCGCGCGACTATCCCAACGTCACCTCGGTGCGGGTGCGCGACGTCCTGGCGACCGTCAACGTGCTGCTCAAGCAGATAAACCAGGCGGTTTCCGGCGCCGCGTCGGCGGCGCTGATCGCCGGCGTCGTCGTGCTGGCGGGCGCCATGGCCGCCGGCTACAGCGAGCGGGTGCGCGACGCGGTGATTCTAAAGGTGCTCGGCGCGCGCCGCGCCGACATCGCCCGCGTCTATCTGATCGAATACGCGCTGATGGGCCTGATCACGGCGATGATCGCCATGGCGCTGGGCACCCTGGCGGCGTGGCTGGTGATCACGCGAATCATGGAGGCCCGCTGGAGCCTGCACCCCGAAATCCTGGTGGCGACCGCGGCGGCGGGGCTGGCGGTGACCGTGGCGTTCGGCTTCCTGGGGACCTGGCGCGCCCTTGGCGAGAGGCCCGCTTCGCACTTGCGGGTAGATTAACAAAAGTTTTCTAAATGCTTTCTCTTGAATCCTGACGCAACCGCCTCGATATTAGAGGTCATTGGTTCGAGCCTTGGTCGTGGCTCGTTTTCAGCAAGGAGTCTGTCAGCAATGGCACAAGACTACAGAACGCCTTACAGCGTGGGCACGGGGACTGCCGCCGATATCGATCGCGGCCTCCGCGCGCACATGCTGCATGTCTACAACTACATGGCATCGGGCGTGCTGCTGACCGGCATCATCGCCATGATGGTGTCGAACATGGCCGTCACCGACGGCGGCCAGCTTACCGCGTTGGGCCAGGCGATCTATCTGTCGCCGCTGAAGTGGGTGGTGATGCTGTCGCCGCTCGCGCTCGTGATGGTGATGAGCTTCGGCCTCAACAAGCTGAGCCTCTTCGCGCTCCAGGCGTCGTTCTGGGGATTTGCGGCGCTGATGGGCCTGTCGATCAGCAGCATCTTCCTCATGTACACCGGCGAGAGCATCGCCAAGGTCTTCTTTATCACGGCGGCGATGTTCGGCTCCCTCAGCCTGTACGGCTACACCACCAAGCGGGATTTGGGGCCGGTCGGCAAGTTCATGTTCATGGGCCTGATCGGCATCGTCATCGCCAGCGTCGTGAACATCTTCATGGCCTCGTCCATGATGTCGTTCGTGATCTCGGTGATCGGCGTGATCGTGTTCGCCGGCCTGACCGCCTATGATACCCAGAGGATCAAGGAGCTCTACTTCGAGGGCCATGGCGAGGAGCAGGCCGCCAAACTGTCCCTCATGGGCGCCCTGAGCCTCTACCTCAACTTCATCAACATGTTCATGATGTTGCTGCGGCTGTTCGGCACCGCGCGCGAGTAGTACGCGACGGTCCATCGATACACGGAACGCCCGGCCCAGTGCCGGCCGTTTTCGTTTCCGCGAAGGGTGGGATCAGTCGACGACGTTGAGCCGCTTGCGCTCGAAGAAGCGCAGCACCGTCTCCAGGTCGTGGCCGCGCTTCAAGATCTGGTTACCCGGTGCCAGGATGGCGAAGGCGCCCTGGCGCTTGGCCCATCTGGGGCATTTCACGATGCGGTAGAGCGGCATTTCGCTGGCCCGCCGGAAGACCGAGAACACGGCGCGCTCGGCGCCATCGGCCATGGCGTAATCGCGCCATTCGCCCGCGGCGACCATCTGCCCGTAAACCCGCAGGATCTGATCGAGCTCGCGCCGATTGAAGAAGATGCTTGGCGGTGTCGCGCGGTATTCCGCGAGGGTGGTCACGTTTTGCATAGTCCAATTAAACCGCCTCGTTCGCAAAAATGTAAACATCAAATCGGCTGTCCAGCCGCCATGGAAAAGCGACGAAAAGACCTTGCGAATGCCGGCGCCGGACCCAAATCGCGCCACAATCCAAAGCGACTATCTGGTTGTTGGCCTCGTCGCCCGGTCGTGTCAGTCGGATCTGTAGCCCCCAAGCCCATTCCGATTGAAACGACCGGGCATTCTCTTTTGCAGCGCGGCCTCGCATGCAGTGGCCTCAACCTTGCCGCGCGCCTGTCCAAATCCCGCCATAATTGAGCGTATGATCGTGAGCGTTGGCCTCGTCGCCCGGTCGTGCTGAGATGGATCTGTAGCCCCCAAGCCCATTTCATCTCATGCGACCGGGCATTTCATTTCCGGGCGGCGACAATCTCTGAAATCATCGGTAGATAGCGTCTTGATGCGGCGCCGGGTGTTTCCTATGTAGCCGTTCGCCAGAACGAGGAGACGCCGATGACGCAAGCCGCCGCCGAAACCCACGAATTCCAGGCCGAGGTCGCCCGCCTGCTGAACATGATGGTCCGCTCGGTATATTCCGAGACCGAGATTTTCCTGCGCGAGCTGATCTCCAACGCCTCCGACGCCTGCGACCGGCTGCGCTACGAGGCGCTGACCGACGCCGCGCTCACCGGGGGCGACGCGGCGCTGCGGATCGCCGTCACGGCGGACAAGGCGGGGAAGACGCTGACCATCGCCGACAACGGCATCGGCATGAACCATGACGACCTGATCGCCAATCTGGGCACTATCGCGCGTTCTGGCACGGCCGCCTTCATGGAGAAGCTAAGCGGCGACTCGAAAAAGGACGTCTCGCTGATCGGCCAGTTCGGCGTCGGCTTCTATTCCGCGTTCATGGTCGCCGACAAGGTCGAGGTCACCAGCCGCAAGGCGGGCGAGGACCAGGCCTGGAAATGGTCGTCCGACGGCCAGGGCAGCTACACGCTCGAGCCCGCCGAGCGCGACGGCCGTGGCACCACCATCGTCCTGCATGTCCGTGCCGACGAGGAGGAGTATCTCGACGTCCATCGGCTGCGGCACATCGTCACCACCTATTCGGACCACATCGCCTTCCCGATCCACCTGTCCGAGGTGAAGAACGGCGAGACCACCGAGGAGGAATCGGTCAACAAGGGGTCGGCGCTGTGGACCCGGCCCAAGGCCGAGGTGACCGAGGAGCAGTACACCGCGTTCTACCGCCATGCCGGCCACGCCTTCGACGAGCCGGCGCTGACCCTGCATTACCGGGCGGAAGGCACCATCGACTACACCGCGTTGCTGTTCGTTCCATCCGAGCGGCCCATGGACCTGTTCGACCCGGCGCGCAAGCCGCGGGTCAAGCTGTATGTGAAGCGCGTCTTTATCACCGACGATACCGACGAGCTGATCCCCGGCTGGCTGCGCTTCATGCGCGGCGTCGTCGATTCCGAGGATCTGCCGCTCAACGTCAGCCGCGAGATGCTGCAGAACAACCCGGTCGTCACCCGCATGCGCAAGGCGGTGACCGGCCGCGTCGTCGGCGCCCTGGAAGCCAAGGCGAAGGACGATCCCGAAGGTTTTGCGACGATCTGGGAGAATTTCGGCGCGGTCATCAAGGAAGGCATCTACGAGGACGGCGAGCGCCGCACGGCGCTGCTGAAGATCGCCCGGTTCCGCTCGACGAACGGCGACGGCTGGACCAGCCTCGAGGAGTACCTGGGCCGCATGAAGGAGGGCCAGGAGGCGATCTATTACGTCTCCGCCGCCGACGTCGAGGCGGCGAAGCGCAGCCCGCACCTGGAAGGGTTCACGGCGCGCGGCGTCGAGGTGCTGCTGCTCACCGATCCGGTGGACGACTTCTGGCTGTCCATGGTGCATGAGCACGAAGCCAAGCCGTTCCGGTCCGTCACCCGCGGCGGCGCCGATCTGTCCGCGCTGGGCGGGGCCAAGGACGAGGAGAAGGCCGACGACGGCCGCTTCACCACGTTGATCGTGGCGCTGAAGGACGCGCTGGGCGACGCGGTAAAGGACGTGCGGAAGACCGACCGGCTGACCGGCAGCGCCGTCTGCCTGGTGGCCGACGACGGCGACCTCGACATCAACCTGCAGCGCATGCTCAAGCTGCACAACCAGCTGGGCTACGAACCGGCGCGCATCCTGGAGCTGAACCCGGAGCATCCGCTGATCGCCGCGCTGGCGGCCCGCGCCGACCAGCCGGGCGCGCTCGATGCGCTGAAGGACCCGGCGCTGCTGCTGCTCGACCAGGCGCGCATCCTGGAAGGCGAACTGCCGGCGGACCCGGCCGCGTTCGCCAGACGGATGGCCGACCTGATGGCAAAGGGACTGAATTAGTCCTCATTCCCCTGGCGAGCGTGTCCGGCCCGGACGCGGTATGCTAGCGTCGGAACTTCTGTGGGAATTCCATGACACTGCTTCGACTGGCGTCCCTGCGCTGTGAGCGACGCCGCTGAACAGGTCGCGCAGCCTGATCGACGGAACGGCGCCACGGCAGGCTGATGGTGGGTCGGCCAACTGGCGGTCAGATGTCCGGTCATGACCATGCCCGGCTCCGCCGTCGATCTACTCGCCCTGACAGCCGCCGTGCCGTTTGCCATGGTGGGCGGGCACGCATTTCTGAAGGGCATCGTTGGGGTCGCCGCCGCGCTGCGGCTTCCGAGATTTCTGGTCGCGACCACTCTTGCCGCCTTTGCCACCTCCAGCCCTGAGCTGACGGTGTCGACGATGGCGGCGCTCTCGGGAAAGCCGGAAATCGGGCTCGGGGATGCGCTTGGCAGCAACGTCGTCAACACGGCGCTGATCCTGGGAATCGTGCTCTTGTCCGGTCCGGTGGTCGCCCGCTTCGGGGAGTTGCGGCGTGACTTCGCCGTGGCGGCCGCGGTGCCGATCCTGACGATGGTGCTTGTCAGTGACGGTACCTTCTCGCGAATCGATGGTGCGATCCTGATCACGATCTTCCTGACATGGCTGGTCGCGGTCTCCAGGCAGGCGCTCGACCATCGGCGGCATATTCAGCTGGATCCGACAGCGGCCAGCCCCTGGGTGTCGTTGGCGTACTCGGCGGCGGGTCTCGCGTGTCTGGTTGTCGCGGGCTACCTGTTCGTCTCCGGCGCCACCGGGATCGCCGCCGCGCTCGACCTCGATCCCTACGTGATCGGAGCCACCCTCGTCGCGATCGGCACATCCATGCCGGAACTGGTGTCGACACTGCTTTCGCGGCGGCAAGGGCACGATGATGTCGGGTTGGGCGTCATCCTCGGAAGCAATCTGTTCAACGGACTCGCGATCGTCGGTCTCGCCACCTCCATCCATCCCGCTACGCCCCCGGTTGGAGAGGTCGCGCTGACGCTTGCTTTCGGCCTGGTTGCGGTCTTGCTGATCGTGCCGCGTCGGGGCGGCATTCCCGCCTATTGCGGGCCTGTCCTCCTGGCCTGCTACGTGGCGTATGTCTTCGTGACCTATGCGTCGTGATCAGAACGGCCTGGCTGCCGCCGCAGGCGTCTTCGCCAGGCGAGCGTCGTGGTGAGCCGCCAGAGCAGGTTGACGAGGACGTAGGCCGCGGCACTGGCGAGCGGCGCCATGATCGCGAGGCCGACGATCAGCGGCTTGCCCAGCGCCTGGATGCGCTGCCACCATAAATTCACCCAACCCGAGATCCCCGTTCCGTCCGGCGTCAGGGAGTGCTCCGTTACCGGCCTGGTGGTGTCGCCGGTAACCGCCGCGCCCAGCCGATAGGCCGCGTAATAGAGCGGCCCGAATGTCAGCGGATTGCTGACCAGCGTACTGCCGACGGCAACCGGCAGGCTCGCGCGCAACAGGACCGCGGCGCCGGCCGAAAGCGGTATCTGGGCCACCGGGATCAGCAGCCCGAAGAACACGCCGATCGCGCAGCCCAGCGCCACCCCGCGCCGGGAGAAGTGCCAGATGCGCGGATGATGCAGGGCCGGACCCATCCACTGCAGCCATCGGTTGGCTCGAAGCGAATCCGAGTTTGGAAAGTACCGCTTGAGTCGTCGCTTCATGAGACCGATGCCTGTGGGACGATGAGCCCGGTCACGAGCCACGCGTCCACAATTCATTATAGATCGGCCCTTGGACCGCCACGCTTGATATTAGCGCACATCGCGTCGCTACAACCCCGGTGAGGGCGGAGTCCGGGGCTCCTCTCCGGCCGGTCGGCCCGTGGGGCCGAACGTGGCCCAGCCGGCAGCCGTACCCGTCGGCGGCAGGTCCGGATTCACCTGCTGGTGCAGCCAGGCCTTGGCGATCATGTTCGCCGTGATCGGCGCGGTCAGGAACAGGAACAGGGTGATGCCCAGCTCGTGGATCGACGCCCGCCCGTCGGTCAGCAGGAAATAGCCCATCGAGCCCAGCAGGCAGCCACCGACGCCCAGGGTGGTCGCCTTGGTCGGCGCGTGCAGTCGAGCCATCAGGTCGGGCAGCTTCACCAGTCCGAACGAACCGACCAGCGCGAACAGCGCGCCGGCGACCAGCAGCAGCGATATCAGGATTTCGGCCGCGACATTCATGGCATCCTCACTCGATCACGTCGCCGCGCAGCAGAAAGCGGCACAGGGCGACGGTGGATACGAAGCCGACCATGGCGAACATCAGCGCCGCCTCGAAATACAGCGCCGAGTCCCAGCGGATGCCGGCGAGCACGATCAGCGCGATGGCGTTGATCGTCATCGTGTCGAGCGCCAGGATACGGTCGGCCACCAGCGGGCCGCGCGCCAGCCGCCACAAGTTCAGCAGCAGCGCGAGGGCGAAGCACGCCAGGGCGAAGGTGATCGCATGGTCCATCATCAGAATATCTCCTTCAGCCGTGCCTCGTAGCGGCTCTTGATCTGGGCGACGGTGGCGTCGCCGTCGGGGGCGTTGAGGCAATGCACCAGCAGGCTGCGCCCGTCGCTTGACAGGTCGGCCGACACGGTGCCGGGCGTCATCGTGATCGTGCCGGCGAGCACCGTGATCGCTTCCGGCGACGTCAGGTCCAGCGGCACCACGATCCAGCGAGTCCGCAGGTCGTCGTTGCGCTTGGTCACGATCCACCAGGCGACCTGCACGTTGGCGACCAGGATGTCCCACATCACGACGAAACCGTACGCAACGGCGGCCCGCCAGCTTCGGATCGGCGGCTTGTCGGGCCAGAACCGGGCGGTGAACAGGGGTATGAGCACGCCCAGCAACAGCCCGAGCACGACGGCGCCGGCGGAGACGCTGTTGGCGAGCAGCACCCACAGCACCGCCAGGGTCAGGCTCAGGGTCGGATGGGGCAGAAGCTTCCTGAACATCGCTCCCTCCCTATCGCCCGCCGAGCACGGCGGCCACGTAGGCCGACGAATCGAACACCTGGTCCGTCGCCGCGGCCATGTAGCCGGCGACCGGACCCGCCGCCGCGGCCAGCGCGGCCATGCCGGCGAGCGGCAGGACGGCGGCGGCGGCCGCGAAGGCCCGGCGCGGAATGGCCGGTGCATTGATGAACCCTTCCTGCGCGGCGCTCTTCCAGAACAGCCGGCTGCCAGCGCGGGCGAATCCTACGATCAGGATCAGCGACGTGATCAGGATGGCCGCCCAGATCCACACCGCCGCGCCCGAGGCGCGCGCGCTGTCGAGGATCAGCAGTTTGCCGATGAACCCGGAGAGCGGCGGCATCCCGGCGAGGCCGATGGCCGCCGTCAGGAACAGCGCCGACAGCATCTCGGCCTGCCGGAAGCGCGGCGCCACGGTGACGAGATCGCCATGGGATCCCCGGTTGCGGGCAATCAGGTCGGAGACCAGGAACAGCGCCGCCGCCGCCAGGGTCGAATGCACCATGTAATAGAGCGCGGCCTCCAGCGCCGTCGGGGTGAACAGCGACACCGCGGTCATCAGCGTCCCCGTCGACGCCAGCAGCGCGAAGGCGGCGAGCCGGCCCAGGGTGCGGGCGGCGAGTACCCCCATAGCGCCGATAACCAGGGTCGCGAGCGCCGCCGGCAGCAGCCAGGCCCCGGCCAGCCAGGCCGACTCGCCCGCGCCGCCACCGAAGATCATGGTGTAGACCCGGATGATGGCGTAGACGCCGACCTTGGTCATGATCGCGAACAGGGCCGCCACAGGCGCCGGCGCGTTGGCATAGGCGGCGGGCAGCCAGAGGTGGATCGGCACCAGCGCGGCCTTGAGCCCGAACACCACCAGCAGGACCATGGCGCCGGTCTTCAGCAGCGCGGCGTCGCTGCCCGTCGCCAACGGCACCTTGAGGATCAGGTCGGCCATGTTGAGCGTGCCGGTGATCCCGTAGATCAGTCCCACGCCGATCAGGAACAGCGCCGAGCCCACCAGGTTGATCATGACATAGTGCAGGCCGGCCTTCAGGCGGGCGCGGCCCGCGCCGTGCAGGATCAGGCCATAGGAGGCGATCAGCAGGATCTCGAAGAACACGAACAGGTTGAACAGGTCGCCGGTCAGGAAGGCGCCGTTCACGCCCATCAGCTGGAACTGCCACAGCGCGTGGAAGTGCGGTCCCCGGTCGTCCCAGCCGCTGAGCGCGTACAGCAGTCCGATGACGCCCAGCACGGACGTCAGCAGCACCATCAGCGCCGACAGCCGGTCCAGCACCAGCACGATGCCGAACGGCGCCGGCCAGTTGCCGAGCGCGTACATTTCTGGCGGCCCACCCGCGGCCGCCGTCGCCAGCGCCACCGAAACCGCCAGCACTGCGACCGCGCCGGCCAGCGAGACGGCCCGCGTCAGGCCCTGCCGGTTGCGCAGGAACAGCACGATCAGCGCCGCGACCATGGCCGGGATCACGATGGGGGCGATGATCCAGTGGCTCATGGCTTGTTCCCCGGCGGATCGCCGTCCACATGGTCGCTGCCGGTCTCCAGGTAGGTGCGCAGCGCCAGCACCACGACGAGGGCGGTCATGCCGAAGGCGATGACGATGGCGGTCAGCACCAGCGCCTGCGGCAGCGGATCCGTATAGCCGGCGGCGTCGTCGGACAGGATCGGCGGCCGGTTGACGGCCAGCCGTCCCATGGACACCAGGAACAGGTTGATCGCGTGCGACAGCAGGGTGAGTCCGAGCACGACCGGAAACGTCCGCGCCCTGAGGATCAGGTAGATGCCGGACGCGGTCAGCAGGGCGATGGCGGAAGCCAGGAGCAGTTCCATCAGGCCTCCGCTGGCTTCGAGGGATCGAGGTCCATGGGTCCGGGTGCGTCCGGCTGGTGCTCGGCCATCCGCTCGACCCGCGACAAGGTGGCCAGCGCCAGCATCACCGCGCCGACCACGGTCAGGAACACGCCCAGGTCGAAGGCAATCGCCGTCGCCACCTCGAACGTGCCGACGACGGGCCAGGTCACATAGCCGAAGTCCGAGGTCAGGAACGGCCGGCCGGCGAACCAGGCGCCGATGCCGGTCAGGCCTGCGACCAGCACGCCCCAGCCGATCAGGTTGTGGTAGTCCATCTTCATCCGCGCCTGTGCCCAGGTGAAGCCGGAGGCCATGTACTGCATGATCAGGGCAATGGACACGATCAGGCCGGCGATGAAGCCGCCGCCCGGCTCGTTGTGCCCGCGCAGGAACACATAGACGCCGACCAGCAGTGCCAGCGGCAGCATGATCCGGGTGGCGACCACCATCATCAGCGGATGATGGTCCCTGGACCGCGGCTGGCTGGGCACCCAGTGCGCCAGTCGCAGGCCGGACACGCCGGTGCCGACGCTTGAGATCAGCGCGAAGATGGCAAGGCCGGCGATCCCCAGCACGATGATCTCGCCGAAGGTATCGAAACCGCGGAAGTCCACCAGGATCACGTTCACCACGTTGGTGCCGCCGCCGCCCTTGTAGGAATTGGCGAGGTGGTAGGACGAGATCGTCTCGAAGCCGCGCGTCATCACCGCGAACGATGCCGCCCCCACGCCCAGTCCCGCGATGACCGCCAGCAGGCCGTCCCGGGTCTTGCGGGCGGCGTTGCTCTCGGCGGGCGTTTGCAGCGGCAGCAGGTTGAGCGCCAGCAGCATCAGCACCAGGGTGACGACCTCGACCGAGATCTGTGTCAGCGCGAGGTCGGGCGCCGAGAACTGGAGGAACGCCAGCGACACGATCAGCCCGATCACGCCGACCAGGATCAGCGACAGCAGCCGCTGGCGGTGCAGCAGCACGACTCCGGCGCAGGCGGCGGCCAGCAGCGCCCAGGCGGCCAGCGCCACCGGCGTGGCCGGCAGCATGTCGCGGTCGCCGCGAAGCTCGGCGGCGCCGGGAAACACCGACAGGGCGACGACCAGCACCACCGTCACCGTCACGGCCGCGCTCCGCTGCAGCGAGGCGTTGTGGATCAGGTCGATGACGCGGCGGGCCAGCCGGACGCTGCGGTCGATTCCGGTCTCGAACAGGATCTTGGCTTCTGGGCGCGGCGCCTTGAGCCACACCGCATTGGCGGCGTCGTGCCGCCACAGCAGCAGCATGCCGCCGCCAAGCGCGATCAGGCTCATGATCAGCGCCGGGTTCACGCCGTGCCACAGGGCGAGGTGATAGGCGGGCAGGCCAGCGTTGATCGTCGCGGCCGAGGCGGCGGCGAGCAGCGGCCCGGCGACCAGCGCGGGCGCGATGCCGATGGCGACGACCAGCACCGTCAGCAGCGCCGGCGGCAGCCACATGCCGAAGGCCGGGTCGTGTGGCTTTGATGGGTAGTCGTTGCGCACCGGGCCGAAGAACACATGGCCGATATAGCGGAACGAGTAGGCGGCCGACAGCAGCGCCCCCACGGTGGCCAGCGCCGGCACCGCCCACGCCTGGCCGGCCCAGACGGTCTGCCCGGCCTCGTGCAGCATCATCTCCTTGGACAGGAAGCCGTTCAGCGGCGGCAGGCCCGCTATGGCGGCGGCGGCGACCACCGCCAGCCCGGTGGTGACCGGCATCAGCCGCGCCAGTCCGCCCAGCCGCCGCGTGTTGCGGGTGCCGACCTCGTGGTCGACGATGCCGGCGGTCATGAACAGCGCCGCCTTGAAGCAGGCATGGTTGATGATGTGGAACACGGCGACCACCGCCGCCATGGTGGTGCCGAAGCCCAGCAGCATGGTGATCAGGCCGAGCTGGCTGACGGTGGAAAAGGCGAGCAGCGCCTTGAGGTCGTCCTTGAACAGCGCAAACCAGGCCGCCAGCACCATGGTGACGAGGCCGGTCGTCGTCACCAGGTAGAACCAGGCGTCGGTGCCCGCCAGCACCGGCCACAGCCGCGCCATCAGGAAGATACCGGCCTTCACCATGGTGGCCGAATGCAGGTAGGCCGACACCGGCGTCGGCGCCGCCATGGCGTGCGGCAGCCAGAAATGGAACGGGAACTGGGCCGACTTGGTGAAGCAGCCCAGCAGCACCAGGATCAGCATCGGCAGGTACAGCGGCGAGGCCTGGATCAGGTCCTTGCGCTCTAGGATGACGGTCAGTTCGTAGGAGCCGGCGATATGCCCCAGCAGCAGCATGCCGCCGATCAGCGCCAGGCCGCCGGCGCCGGTGACCGCCAGCGCCATGCGCGCGCCCTGCCGGCCCTCGGGCAGGTGGCGCCAGTAGCCGATCAGCAGGAACGAGGTGAGGCTGGTCAGTTCCCAGAAGATCAGCAGCAGCAAGACGTTGTCCGACAGGACAATGCCGACCATGGCGCCCTGGAACAGCAGCAGATAGGCGAAGAAGCGCCCCATCGGATCCTGCTTCGCCAGGTAGAAGCGGGCGAACACGATGATCAGCAGGCCGATGCCCAGGATCAGCCCGGCGAACAGCAGCCCCAGCCCGTCGAGGAAGAAGGTCACGTTCAGGCCCAGCGACGGCAGCCAGCTCCAGCCGACCCGAATCGTCTCGCCGGCGATCACCGCTGGCGCCAGGGACAGCAGCAGCGCGAGGGCGGCGGCGGTGACGAGCCCGGTGGCGGCGGCGCACGCATTGCGGCCCGCGCGGATGAACAGAGCCGGCAGCAATGCTCCGGCAAACGGCAGTAGCACGATGAGGGCTAGTTGCATCGCTGGCCTGTACGTCGGCGGTTGGCACAGTCGGCGGCGAGACCGTCCTCCCAAGGTAAGCAGGCAAGCGGGGTGGTCAAGGAAAACCGGCCGGGAAGGGGCCACTCACTATGAACGCAGGGGGCCGAAATACAAAACGGGAGGCCGCAGCCTCCCGTTCCGATCTCCGATGTGGATTAACTCAGGCCGCCTTGGCCAGGTTCTTCAGCACATATTGCAGGATGCCGCCCTGCTTGTAGTAGGACACCTCGTCCAGCGTATCGATGCGGCAGACCAGGGTGGTGACCCGCGTGGTGCCGTCGGCGTACTGGATGGTGGCGGTCACCGGCATGCGCGGGGTGATGCCGGCGGCCAGGCCGGTCAGCGAGATCACTTCCTGGCCGGTCAGTCCGAGGGTCTTGCGGTCCTCGCCCTCGTTGAACACCAGCGGCACGATGCCCATGCCCACCAGGTTCGACCGGTGGATGCGCTCGAAGCTCTCGGCGATCACCGCCTTGACGCCCAGCAGGCGGGTGCCCTTGGCCGCCCAGTCGCGCGACGAGCCGGTGCCGTATTCCTTGCCGGCGATGACGATCAGCGGAACGCCCTGTTCCTGGTACTTCATCGAGGCGTCGTAGATGCTCATCACCTCGCCGGTCGGGATGTAGGTGGTCACGCCGCCTTCGGTGCCCGGCGCCATCTCGTTGCGGATGCGGATGTTGGCGAAGGTGCCGCGCATCATCACTTCGTGGTTGCCGCGGCGCGAGCCGTAGGAGTTGAAGTCGGCCGGGTCGACGCCGTGATCCATCAGGTACTTGCCGGCCGGGCCGTTCTTCTTGATCGAGCCGGCGGGCGAGATGTGGTCGGTGGTGATCGAATCGGCGAGCAGCGCCAGCAGGCGGGCATTGACGATATCCGTCACCGGTGCGGCGTCGCCGGCCAAGCCCTCGAAGAAGGTCGGCTGGCGCACATAGGTGCTGTCCGGCTGCCAGTCATAGGTCAGGCCGACGGCGACCTCGATCTCCTGCCACGCCTTGGTGCCGGTGAACACGTCGGCATAGCGCTCCTTGAACATCTGCGGCGTCACCGACGCCTGCAGCGCGGCGGCGATGTCGGCGTTCGACGGCCAGATGTCCTTCAGGTAGATCGGCGTGCCGATCTGGTCGAAGCCCAGCGGCTCCTTGGTGATGTCCTTGCGGATCGTGCCGGCGATCGCGTAGGCGACGACCAGCGGCGGCGACGCCAAATAGTTGGCGCGCACGTCCTGGCTCACCCGGCCCTCGAAGTTGCGGTTGCCCGACAGCACCGAGACGCCGACCAGGTCGTTGGCGTTGATCGCCTTCGAGATCGGCTCGGGCAGCGGGCCCGAATTGCCGATGCAGGTGGTGCAGCCATAGCCGACCAGGTTGAAGCCCAGCATGTCGAGCGACTGGCTGACGCCGGCGCGGTCGAGATACTCGGTCACGACCTGCGAGCCCGGGGCCAGCGAGGTCTTCACCCACGGCTTTACCTTCAGGCCCTTGGCGATGGCGTTGCGGGCGAGCAGGCCGGCGCCGATCATCACGCTGGGGTTAGAGGTGTTGGTGCACGAGGTGATCGCGGCGATCACCACGTCGCCGTGGCCGATGTCGTAGTTGGTGCCCTCGACGGCGACGCGCAGGTTCTTGCTGTCGGCCTTGCCGAAACCGGTGGCCAGCTCCTTCTCGAAGGCGGGCGCGGCGTCGCTCAGCAGCACCCGGTCCTGCGGCCGCTTCGGGCCGGCCAGGCTTGGCTCGACGGTCGAGATGTCCAGTTCCAGCGTGTCGGTGAACACCGGATCGGGCGACGATGCCTCGCGCCACATGTCCTGGGCCTTGGCGTAGGCCTCGACCAGCGCGACGCGCTCGGGGGCGCGGCCGGTGAAGGACAGGTAATTCAGGGTTTCCCGGGAGATCGGGAAGAAGCCGCAGGTCGCTCCGTATTCCGGCGCCATGTTGGCGATGGTCGCCATGTCGGCCAGCGACAGCTGGTCGAGGCCGGGGCCGTAGAACTCGACGAACTTGCCGACCACGCCCTTCTTGCGCAGCATCTGGGTGACGGTCAGCACCAGGTCGGTGGCGGTGGTGCCTTCCTTCGGCTTGCCGGTCAGCTTGAAGCCGACGACCTCGGGGATCAGCATGGACACGGGCTGGCCCAGCATGGCCGCTTCCGCCTCGATGCCGCCGACGCCCCAGCCCAGCACGGCGAGGCCGTTGACCATGGTGGTATGGCTGTCGGTGCCCACGAGCGTGTCGGGATAGGCGATCTCGGCGCCGTCCACCGTGTTGGTCCAGACGGTCTGGGCCAGGTATTCCAGGTTCACCTGGTGGCAGATGCCGGTGCCCGGCGGCACCACGCGGAAATTGTCGAACGCGGTCTGGCCCCAGCGCAGGAACTCGTAGCGTTCCTTGTTGCGGTCCATTTCCAGGTCGACGTTGTCCTGGAACGAACGGCCCTGGCCGAAATGGTCCACCGATACGGAGTGGTCGATCACGAGATCGACCGGCGCCAAGGGGTTGATCTTCTTCGGGTCGCCGCCCAGTTCGAGCATGGCGGCGCGCATGGCGGCCAGGTCGACCACGGCGGGAACGCCGGTGAAGTCCTGCATCAGCACGCGGGCCGGCCGGTACGCGATCTCGCGCTCCGAGGTCTTGTCGTTCAGCCAGGCGCCCATGGCCTTGATGTCGTCGACGGTGACGGAGGTGCCGTCCTCGAAACGAAGCAGGTTCTCCAGCAGCACCTTCAAGGAATAGGGCAGGCGCGCAAAGTCGATGCCGAGGGCCTTGCCCGCCGCTTCGATGCTGAAATAGTCATAAGTGCGGCCATCAACGGTCAGTTGACGGCGCGTTTTCAAGGTGTCGTGCCCGACGCTCACGTCACGATGCTCCTGATTAAGTTGTTTCCGGCTGATCCTGCCGGTTTTGCCCCAATTACCCCCCGTTGCCAACCGCAAAGTTGGACGCGCGGCGGCCAACGGCGCTAAGGTCCGGCGCGAGACCAGCGGAGCCGCGACCCACCCATGCCAAATGCCGGTATCATCGGCCTGACCGTCGACACCCTCACCTGCCGGCGCGGCGAACATGAGGTTTTCGCAGGGCTGTCGTGCGGCGTGCGTCCCGGCGGCGTGCTGTATCTGCGCGGCCCGAACGGCGCGGGAAAGTCGAGTCTGCTGCGAATCCTCGCCGGATTCATCGCGCCCGCCGCCGGTTCGGTCGGCTGGGATGGCGAGGACGTCGCCGCCGATCCGCAGGCACATCGGGCGCGGCTGCACTATGTGGGCCACCTGGACACGCTGAAGCCGGTGCTGACCGCCGCCGAGAACCTGTCGACCCAGGCGGCCATGCTGCAGGAAAAGGCGTATGTGGATACGGCGCTTCGGCGCTTCGGTCTGGCCAACCTGCGCGACCTGCCGGCGCGGTTCCTGTCCGCCGGCCAGCGGCGGCGCCTGGCCCTCGCCCGGCTGGCGGCGGTGCCGCGCCCGCTCTGGCTGCTCGACGAACCGACGGTGGCGCTCGACGCGGCGTCGGCCGAGCGGCTCGAAATCCTCATTGCAGAGCACCGCGCCACCGGCGGCATGGCGGTGATCGCCACCCACACGGACATGAACCTTCCCGGCGCGCAGACGCTGTTGCTGGAAGCCCGGCAGCGGGTGGTGGCGCCGTGAGCCCGTTCCTCGCCGTCGTCCGCCGCGACCTGCTGATCGCCCGCCGTCAGGGCGGCGGCTCCATGCTCGCGGTGGCGTTCTTCGTGGTGGTCGCCGCGCTGTTCCCCTTCGCCGTCGGCGCCGATCCGGCCACGCTGCGGCGGGTGGCGCCGGGCGTGATCTGGGTGTCGGCGCTGCTGGCGACGCTGCTGTCGCTCGACCGGCTGTTCCAGGCGGACTTCGAGGACGGCAGCCTCGACGTGCTCGCCCTGTCGCCGCAGCCGCTGTTCTTCACCGTGCTGGCCAAGGTGCTCGCCCACTGGCTGGTGGTCGGCCTGCCGTTGGTGATCGCGTCGCCGCTCGTGGGCATCCTGCTGAACCTGCCGATCGAGGCGTTCCCGGCGCTGGTCGCCGCCACCCTGATCGGCACGCCCGCGCTCAGCCTGGTGGGCGCCATCGGCGCGGCGCTGACGGCGGGCATCAGGCGCGGCGGCGTGCTGGTGCCGCTGCTGGTGCTGCCGCTCTACATCCCCACACTGATCTTCGGCGTGGCCGCGACCGCCGACCCGGCCCACGCCACGGAGCCGCTGATGCTGCTGGGCGCGGTCAGCCTGGTCTCGCTGGTTCTGGCGCCGCTCGCCTCGGCGGCGGCGCTGCGGCTGGCGCTGGAGTAATCCCCAGCATCTGTGGGAGCAGAAGCAGAAATGCCTATTCCTCGGCGGCGGGGAGTTGCCCGAAGTGGATTAACTTGCAGCCGATCGAAGACGTCCGTCTTCGACCCTTGCGGACATTAGAAGTGAGCATCATCGTAGCCACAATGGACACCGCATCTCGCATTAGCGCGCTCGAAACGGCACTCCGAGCCGAGTTACCGTCTGATTACGTGGCCTTCATTGCGGACCACCGGACAGCGAACGTACCCAGCGACCAGGTTGTATCTACAAACCCAGACTACTGGGGGTGGAGCGCCTCTTCGAACTCGCCGATGGACCAAAACACGTCCAAGTCGATGAGGTTCTCAGGCTTGTCGGGGATGTTTTGCCGAGCGGAACGCTCCCCGTCGCGGAAGATGACGGTGGCAATCTGTATCTGCTGGACTGCGTCGCTCACCCTGGAACCGTCTACTGGTGGAATCATGAAAGAGACATTGGCGACGAACACATCGACAAGGTAGCCGCGACGTTCAGCGCCTTCATTCAGATCCTAAAACCATCTTCGGCATAACGTACGCTTTCGACCATTGCAGGTTACGGTGCCAGTTTAATAAATGGATCATTTTGCGTCTAAAGGCTGGTGACAGTTGATTGCCAATGAGACTCGGGCGGGGAGGGAGATGACCGATCGAAAGCAGATACAGATCAACAACAGGCGGCATCTGGTCAACGCCCTCACACGGCTTCTCCCCGAGACCGCGCATGAGCTGGCGCGTATACGACCGGGGCTCGACGAGTCCAAAATTAAACTGACGCGTATCGATGACGTCGCCTTGCAGGCCTATGACAAGCAGTGGGGCGCGCTGCCGCCTAACCCCCAGGGCGATTTCGACTGGCGCTACAACGTCGACGCCTTCAACCGCGAGACATGCCCTTTTTCAGTCGCGATCTGGTATGGCGATACGCTTTGTGGGCTTGGTGTTGGCGTGAAAGGCAACGGCCGTGTCGATCTGGCAATGATGGAAGGCTCGCCCGATCCCGATCACCCGCTCAAGGGCTTCATCGCCGCGATCGTTGTCGACTGTGCCGCCGCATTCGCCAGGGAATGGCGCGTTTCCAGGTTGCGACTCAAGAAGCCATTGAAGGCGCTCCTGCCATTCTACGAAAGCAAGCTGGGCTTCACCATTGTCAGGCCACGGAACCAGCCAATATACTGCCAACGCGAGGTTTGAATGGCTAAGGTTGGAAAATCATCGAAGGGATACGCGGTCAGTCAGACGGCAAGCCGTCGTGGCAAGGCTAACCGTGACACAATGGCTACCCACTTTACTGGCGGGGCAATGCTCGATCTTCCCTCCACCAAATCTCCCGTCATTGCCGCACGCCCGGCTGCCGTCAAGCACCGGAGCCTGCTGGTGGGGCTGACCGCCGATGACTTCGCGCCTTACGCGGACGTGCCGGAAGTTCAGGGCGCATCGCTCAACGGCAAGAAGCGGCCGCGCGAATAAGGCCCTGCCTCGGTCAAGGTGCCCGGATCAAATGGGTGCCGCGAACGCGTCCCGACTCCGCTTGCGCCCGGCAGGACAGACCGCTACATCACTGCCCATGTCCGGCTGGCACCGCTTCGCGAATCCCACGCGTTTCTCCCGCCTCAGCGCCAGGATCCTTCCCTGGGCGCTGGCGCTGACCATCGTGCTGTTCGCCGTCGGCCTCTACCTGGCGCTGGTCGGGTCGCCGCCCGACGCGCGGCAGAAGGACACGGTGCGGATCATGTACATCCATGTGCCCGCCGCCTGGATGGCGCTCGCCACCTATGTGCTGATGGCGGTCTTCAGCGGCATGGGGTTCATCTGGAAGCATCCGCTGGCCGACATCGCGGCGAAGAACTGCGCGCCCATCGGCGCCAGCTTCACCCTCCTGGCTCTGATCACCGGCGCGCTGTGGGGCGCGCCGATGTGGGGCACCTGGTGGGAATGGGGCGACGCGCGGCTGACCTCGTTCCTGATTCTGTTCTTCCTCTATCTGGGCTACATGGCGCTGTGGCAGGTGTTCGAGGACCCGGAGAAGGCGGCGCGGGCGGCGGCGATCCTGGCGCTGGTGGGTCTGATCAACATCCCGGTCATCCATTTCTCGGTGCAGTGGTGGAACACCCTGCACCAGCCGGCCAGCGTGTTCCGGCGCGGCGGGCCGACCATCGATCCGGCCATGCTGTGGCCGCTGTTCGTCATGCTGTTCGCGTTCAAGGCCTATTTCGTCTCGGTGCTGCTGCTGCGCATCCGCGCCGAGGTGGCCGAGCGGCGGGTGCGGGCGCTGCAGATGATGCAGGCCGAGGCATGATGATGCAGTGGGAATATGCCGCCTATATCTGGTCGTCCTACGCGGCGGCGGCGGTGATCCTGACGGGCGTCGCGGCCGTAAGCATCCTGCGGCTTCGCCGCGCGCTGCGCGTGCAGGCGGCGCTGGAGGCGAAGCTGGACCAGCTCCGGAGCGGCGATGAAGCGTAAGACCCAGCGCATGATCTATGTCGGTGCCGGCCTCGCCATCCTGGCGTTCGCGGGGCTGCTGGCATTCTTCGCCATCGGCGACAATGTGCGCTTCTTCTACAGCCCCGGCGACCTCAAGCAGCTGGCGTCGCCGCCGACCCAGTCGTTCCACCTGGGCGGGCTGGTCAAAGCGGGCAGCGTCCACAAGGACAACGAGATGATGCTGCGCTTCACGGTGACCGACGGCGCCGCCGAGGTGCCGGTGGTCTACGACCAGACCGAGCATGGCCTGGTGCCCGACCTGTTCGCCGAAGGCCAGGGCGCGGTCGCCGAGGGGAAACTCGGCGACGACGGCACCTTCGTCGCCACCCGCGTCCTCGCCAAGCATGACGAGAACTACATGCCGCCCGAGGTGACCGACGCCTTGAAGCGCTCGGGCGAGTGGCAGCGGGGCCGACCAGAATGATCGTCGAACTCGGCCATTTCGCCTTGATCCTGGCGCTGCTGGCGGCGCTGGTCCAGGGCACGGTGCCGCTGGTCGGCGCGCATCGGGGCGATGCGGCGCTGATCGCCGTCGCGCGGCCTGCCGCGTTCCTGCAACTGGCGCTGGCGGCGCTGTCGTTCGCGGCGCTGACCTGGGCCTATCTGGTGTCCGATTTCTCGGTCGCGAACGTGGCGCTCAACTCCCATACGGACAAGCCGCTGCTCTACAAGATCAGCGGCGTCTGGGGGAACCACGAGGGCTCGATCCTGCTGTGGATCCTGATCCTGGCGCTGTTCGGCGCCGGTGTCGCCGCCTTCGGGCGCAACCTGCCGGATGCGTTCCGCGCCCGGGTGCTTGCGATCCAGGCGCTGATCGCCGTCGGTTTCCTCGCCTTCTCGCTGTTCACGTCCAATCCGTTCGCCCGGCTCGATCCGGTGCCGCTTAACGGCAACGGACTCAACCCGCTGCTGCAGGACCCTGGTCTGGCGTTCCATCCGCCCATGCTCTACCTGGGCTATGTGGGCTTCTCGATCGCCTTCTCGTTCGCCATCGCGGCGCTGATCGAGGGACGGGTCGATCCGGCCTGGGCGCGCTGGGTGCGCCCGTGGACGCTGGCCGCGTGGTCGTTCCTCACCGCCGGCATCGCGCTCGGCTCGTGGTGGGCCTATTACGAGCTGGGCTGGGGCGGCTGGTGGTTCTGGGACCCGGTGGAGAACGCCTCGTTCATGCCGTGGCTCGCGGGCACCGCGCTGCTGCACAGCGCCATCGTCGTCGAGAAGCGCGACACGCTGAAAAGCTGGACCATCCTGCTCGCCATCCTGACCTTCTCGCTCAGCCTGCTGGGCAGCTTCCTGGTGCGCTCGGGGGTGCTGACCTCGGTGCATTCCTTCGCCAGCGACCCGGAGCGCGGCGTGTTCATCCTCGCCTTCCTGATCCTGGTGGTCGGCGGCTCGCTGACGCTCTACGCGGTGCGCGCGCCATCCATGAAACCGACCGGCATGTTCTCGCCGATCTCACGCGAGACCAGCCTGATCGTGAACAACCTGGTGCTGGCGGTGGCGGCGTTCGTCATCCTGTTCGGCACGCTCTATCCGCTGCTCGCCAAGGAGGTGGGCTACCAGGTGTCGGTGGCCGCGCCGTTCTTCAACATCGTGTTCCCGGCGCTGATGGCGCTGCTGATCCCGTTCATGGGTCTGGGGCCGCTGCTCGCCTGGAAGCGCGGCAATCTGCGCGAGGCGCTCAGGCGGCTGCGGCCGGCCTTCGTGCTGGCGGTGGCGGCCGGCCTGGCGGTGGCGGTCCTCACCGAAGGACCGTTCTGGGCCAGCATCGGCGTCGCCTACGGCGTCTGGCTCACGGCGTCCGTGCTGACCGAGCTGGCGGGCCGCGTCGGCCTGTTCCGCGCGCCCGGCCAGGCGCTGCGCCGCGCCGCCGGCCTGCCGCGCGGCGCCTGGGGCATGACCATCGCCCATCTCGGCATCGCCGTGATGATCTTCGGTATCGCCGTCTCCAGCGCCTGGCAGCGCGAGGAGATCACGGTGATCGAGCCGGGCGACAGCGTGACGGTGGGCGGCTACCGCTTCGTGCTCGACGCGGTCGGGCCGGTGCGCGGTCCCAACTACGCGGCGATCCGCGGCACCTTCTCGGTCTACAAGAATGGCAAGTTCGTGGCGCGGCTGTTCCCGGAAACCCGCCGCTTCGCCGATCCGCCGCAGGAGACCACCGAGGCGGCGATCGATCCGCTGTTCACCGGTGACCTCTATGCCGTCATCGGCCAGGCGCAGAGCGACGGGCGCTGGGGCGTGCGGCTCTACCACAAGCCGCTGGTGTCGTGGATCTGGGCGGGCGCGCTGATCATGGTGCTGGGCGGCATGGTGTCGCTGTCCGACCGCCGCCTGCGCGTCGGCGCGCCGCGCGCCGCCAGGGTTCCGGCCGGAGTGCCGGTTCCGGGAGTGGCCGGCGAATGAAGCCGCAGCATGTCCTGCCGCTCGCCATCTTCCTCACCATTTCGGTCGCGTTCGGCATCGCGTTCTACCTGAACCTGGACCCCACGGAGACGCCCTTCGCCCTCGAGGGCAAGACGGTGCCGGCGTTCGACCTGCCGCCGGCGATCGAGGGCGGCGAAGGGCTGGCGACCGGCGACTTCCGGGGCAAGGTGGCCATCGTCAATTTCCACGCCAGCTGGTGCGCGCCGTGCCGGGCCGAACATCCGGTGCTGATGGACCTGGAAAAGCGCACCGGCGTGCCGGTCTACGGCATCGCCTGGAAGGACAAGCAGGCCGACCTGCGCGCCTGGCTGGCGGCGGACGGCAACCCGTTCTCTCGCGTCGGCTTCGACGGCAGCGGCCGGGTCGGCATCGACTGGGGCATTTCCGGCGTGCCGGAGACCTTCGTCGTCGACCGCGCGGGCAAGGTGGTCTGGCGCTTCCAGGGCGCGCTCAACGAGCCGCTCGTCGAAAAGACGCTGATCCCGTTCCTGCAGGGGCTGAAATGAGAGCGCTCGCGGTCATCGTGCTGCTGCTGTGGGCCGGTCCGGCGCTGGCGGTCGGCGCCGACGAGACCATGCTGCCGGATCCGGCCAAGGAGGTGCGCGCCCGGGAGCTCATGGAGGATCTTCGCTGCCTGGTCTGCAAGAACCAGTCGATCACCGACTCGAACGCCGACCTGGCGCGCGACCTGCGTGAGATCGTGCGCGAGCGGGTGGCGGCGGGCGAGACCGACGCGCAGGTGCGCCAGTACATGGTCGACCGCTATGGCGACTGGATACTGATGAAGCCGCCATTCAACGTCCGCACCGCGCTGCTTTGGCTGGCGCCCGCGTTGATGCTGGTCCTCGGCGGCTTCGGCGCCTGGGCGTTCGTCCGCCGCCAGCGGCCGGCCGCGCAACCGCAGGCGCTGGACGCGGACGAGCAGGCGCGGTTGCGCGCGCTGCTCGACGAGGCGCCGTGATGCTGTACGGACTCTTCGCGCTGCTCGCGGTAGTGGCCGCGGCCGTCCTCGCCCTACCGGTCTTGCGGCGGCGCGGTTCGGCGGCCGACCGCGCCGATCACGACGTCGCCCTCTACCGCGCCCAGCTGCTCGAACTGCAGGCCGAACGGGATGCCGGCACCATCGGCCCGGCCGAGGCGGAGGCGGCGCGGATCGAGGTGGAGCGGCGCCTGTTGCGTGCCGCCGACCGGACCGCGCCGGCGCCGCGCGCCGAACTGTCGCCGGGGAACCGCAAGGCCGTCGCCGCCGTCGTCGCCGCGATCGTCGCGGTGCTGGCCGGCCTGATCTATCACGCGCAGGGCAATCCGGGACTGCCGGACAGGCCTGCCGTGCGCGCGGCCGAGGTGCCGGCCGAGGAGGCATCCGCCGACGAGCTGGCCGTCCGCATGGCGGCCGCCATGCGCAAGCGGCCCAACGAACTGCGCGGCTGGCTGATGCAGGGACAACTCGCCGGCTCGGTGGGCCGCTACGATCTCGCCGTCGAGGCCTACGAGAACGCCGCGCGGCTCGAGCCCGGCAATACCGGTCACTGGCAGTCGCTGGGCCTGGCGCGCGTCGCCCGCGATGCCGGCATGGTGAACCCGGACGCCCGCGACGCCTTCGGCAAGGCGCTGGTGCTCGACCCGAAGGATCCCATGGCGCGCTACTATCTGGGCCTCGCCGACTTCCAGGACCACAACGACCGGGCCGCCTTCGATCGCTGGGCGGCGCTTGCCGCCGAGACGCCGCCCGACGCCGAATACGCCGCCCTGCTCGAGCGCGGCCTGAAGCGGGCCGCGCGCCGCATGGGACTGCCGGTTCCGGACGTCGCCGTCACGCCCGCCGCGCCGGGACCCAGCGCAGCCCAGGTCGAGGCCGCCAGGGACATGTCGGAGGACGACCGCGGCGCCATGATCGAGGGCATGGTCCAGCGGCTTGCCGACCGGCTGAAAGAGAACCCCGACGACCTGGATGGCTGGCTGCGCCTGGGCAAAGCCTATGCGGTGCTGGGGCGCAAGGAGGATGCGGTCCGCGCGTTCGGGCAGGCGATCCGCATCGATCCGTCAAATCCGGCTGCACAGGAGGCGCTCGCGGCGTTGAAGGACGGCTGAGGCCGTGCCAGACTGCCGCCATGGCGCATCATCCCGCACAGCACGAGAACTTCACCCGCCGCGTCCCGGACGGCGACAACCGGGAACGCTTCGTCTGCGACGATTGCGGTCTGATTCACTACGACAACCCCAAGATCGTCGTCGGCGCCGTCGTCACCTATGGGGAGAAATTCCTGCTGTGCCGCCGGGCGATCCATCCCCGCAAAGGCTTCTGGACCTTGCCCGCCGGTTTCCTCGAGGAGCACGAGTCCACCGAGGACGGGGCGCGGCGCGAAGCCTATGAGGAAGCCACCGCCCACATCGTCATCGAGCAGCTGTTGGCTGTCTACAACGTGCCGCGCATCAGCCAGGTACAGCTGATCTACAAGGCGCACCTGACCGAGCCGGTGTTCTCCCCCGGCATCGAGAGCCTCGACGTGGCACTGTTCTCCTGGGATGAGATCCCGTGGGACGAACTGGCATTCCCGAGCGTGGTCTGGGGCCTCAACCAGTTCCGCGAGATCGACGGCCAGGGCCCGTTCAGCCCGTTCACCAACCCGGCGGGCGAGACGGTCAGCCGTTAGTCGGCGTTTCCTCGGGCGGTGTCACCGCGTGGCGATTCATCACGCCGATCTGCGCCATGGCGAACACCATGGTCAGCGGCAGGAAGCCGAACAGCTTGAAGCTGACCCAGAACTCTTCCGAGAAATTGCGCCAGATGGCCTCGTTGAGCACCGCGAGGACGGCGAAGAAGATGGCCCAGCGCAGCGTCAGGATGCGCCACCCGGCTTCGGTCAGCGGCGGGAATGCGGCTTCGAACACCACCTTGAGCAGCGACCGGCCGGTGGCGAGGCCGCCGAACAGGATGGCCGCGAACAGCACGTAGATCATGGTCGGCTTCATCTTGATGAAGCGCGGATCGTCGAGCGCCAGGGTCAGGCCGCCGAATACCAGCACGATCACCAGGGTGATGATCTGGCTCATGGGGATGTGCCGGACCTTGAACCAGTAGATGGCGATGGCCGTGACGGTCGCGGCCATGAAGGCGCCGGTGGCAACGTAGATGTTGCCCTTGAAGTAGGCGGCGAAGAACACCACCAGCGGGCCGAGGTCGAGCAGCAGTTTCAGCCCGGCGCTCATTGCGGGCTTTCCGCTGGTGGGGGCATTGTTGCTCATGCGGCCACTCCGGCGATGGTGTCGGCGAACTCGCGGGCGTCGAACGGCTGCAGGTCCTCGATGCTCTCGCCGACGCCGATGGCGTGGATCGGCAGCCCGAATTTCTCGGCGCAGGCGACCAGGACGCCGCCGCGGGCGGTACCGTCCAGCTTGGTCATGATCAGGCCGGTGATCTGCGCCACGCTGCGGAACACCTCGACCTGCTGCACGGCGTTCTGGCCGGTGGTGGCGTCGAGCACCAGCAGGGTGTCATGGGGCGCGGCGGGATCGGCCTTGCGGATGACGCGGACGATCTTGGCCAGCTCCTCCATCAGGCCCTGCTTGTTCTGCAGCCGGCCGGCGGTGTCGATCATCAGCACGTCGATGTTCTGGGCTTTTGCCTTCTCCAGCGCCTCGAAGGCGACGGCGGCGGCGTCGGAGCCGACCGGCTTGGCGATCACCGGCACGCCGTTGCGTTCGCCCCACACCGCCAGCTGCTCGATGGCGGCGGCGCGGAAGGTGTCGCCCGCGGCCAGCATCACGCTCTTGCCCTGGTTACGGAACTGACGCGCCAGCTTGCCGATGGTGGTGGTCTTGCCGCTGCCATTGACGCCGACCACCAGCAGCACGTGCGGCCGATTGGCAGGATCGATGACCAGCGGCCTGGCGACCGGGATCAGGGTCTGCGCCACCACGCCTGCGAGCGTGCGGCGGATGTCCTCGTCGGACACTTCCTTGTCCAGGCGGGTCCTGCCCAGTTCCTGGGTGACCCGCGCGGCGGTCACCACGCCGAAGTCGGCCATGATCAGCACGTCCTCAAGCTCGTCGAGGGTCGCGGCGTCCAGCTTGCGCTTGCCGCTGAGCACGCCGGTGGTGAAAAGGCCGGTAATGCCGTCGGAAACCGAGCTGGTGCTCTTCTTCAGGCCGTCCTTGAGACGGCTGAACCAGCCCTTCTTCTCGGGTTCGCTCACGCGGCCAGCCGTCCGGTCAGGGCGTTGCCGTCACGCCCGGTGATGCGCGCGCGCACGATGCCGTCCGCCGCGCCCGCGATGACGATGGGCGCGAAATGCTGGGTGTGGCCGATGCTGTCGCCGCCCTCGACCTTCTCCACCAGCACGTCGGCCTCGCGGCCCTGCTGGCGGGCGAAGAAGGCGTCGCGCCGCTGCTCGCCGCGCAGCCGCAGGATGGCCGCGCGCTCGCGGATCATGTCGCCGCGCAGCTGCGGCATCAGCGCGGCGGGCGTTCCGGGCCGCGCCGAATAGGGGAAGACGTGCAGGAACGTGATCCCTGCCGCGTCGATGCAGGCGAGGGTGTTGGCGAACATCGCCTCGGTCTCGGTCGGGAAGCCGGCGATGATGTCGGCGCCGAACACCACGTCCGGCCGCTGCGCGCGCACCGCTTCGCAGAACTCGATGGACTGCTGCCGGGAATGCCGGCGCTTCATCCGCTTCAGGATCATGTCGTCGCCCGCCTGCAGGCTGAGATGCAGGTGTGGCATCAGCCGGGGCTCGCCGGCGATCAGCTCCATCAGCACCGGGTCGACCTCGACCGAATCGATGGATGACAGCCGCAGGCGCGGCAGCTCG
>CAMDTB010000041.1 GCA_945907245.1 Rhizobium sp. Q54 | reverse complement strand
GTCGATCTGAGTTATCCACAAGATATAGTGGTTATCCACAGGTTTCACACAAAGCCGGAACAGATTTGGTGCCACAGGCCGCTCGCGGCCATAGATTTTGCGTGCTGGAAGACGTGAGGCCGCGTATAGTCCTAAGCCTCTGCACCGGAAGCCGTCACCTTGTCGGAGGTGACGGTCTAACCGGATCAGGGTGGCGACCCCGCTCCATCTGGAGCTATGGGCCACCGAACGCGAGGCAGAAGCGCGGCGGTTCTTTGAACCTTTAGAGCGTCCCTTGGGGCGCTCTTTTTTTGTGCCACAACATATTGCGTTGGATGCAACTGGCAAGTCAAGGGAATCTCATTGGATTCTGATCGGACTCCCGCGTGATGGTCCTATCTGCTACAAAGACGGCATGGCCAATGACGACGCAAAGCCGAGTAAGGTCCATCCGGTCTTATCAGCCGAGATGCACGAGATTCTGGAGAGGCTGGTTAAGAAAGGACCTTACGGAACTAGCAAGACGCAAGTCGCTCAATACCTAATTCAACGGGGTGTTGATGACCTTGTGCGCGCCCATGTCATCAAGCTGGATGATTAGCGCACCAAGTCCCATCGCCTCGGTTTACCGTCGCCAAACCGACGAACGAACGCATCGCGCCGCTTAAGCGTGTCCCACACCGTGCACGATGTCGAGGGAAGCACTTCTTCATCGTCCGCCGGGACAACAAAGCGCACCATGGCGCGGCTGGTGATCTACCGCACGGTCAGCGGCTTGGTTGCCCCTATCAGGACGTCCACGGCCGCTCTGATGCACAGCCCGCGCTTACCCCACCGGATAGCCGCCTTGGGCCGTATGGGCTTCACGTTGCCATCCCAGCCCGGATCGAACGTGCGGATCACGGCTTCGAGGTGCACCAGGTCGTCGCGCACCTGGTTGGATGCGGGATCACGGCGCAACTTGCCAAGCGTCGTGGCGTACTTCCGGTTCAGGGCGTAGCGCGTCTGGTTCATGGCCCAAACGTAGGGAACGCGCCGGGAATCGTGAGGGTTTCTTTGGTGTATTTGCTACCTAATGTCGTGGATGGCCGGAAAAGTCTTGATTGAACGCGCCGGGATGCGAGAAACGGCGCTGGTTCCGCACCGTTCCGAGGCTCCCATGCCGCCGAAAATCTCCAAGCGAAGCGACATCCCCGCGTTCCGGGTCATGGACGTGATGACGGCGGCTGCGGCGCTGGAGGCGCAGGGGCGGCACATCATCCACATGGAGGTGGGCGAGCCGGGCACGCCGACCCCGGCGCGGGTGATCGACGCGGCCGAGCGCACCATGCGCGCGGGGCGGGGCGGCTACACGGTGGCGCTGGGCATCACGGCGTTGCGCGAGCGCATCGCCCTGCATTACGGCGAGGCCTACGGCGCCGACGTGGACCCGAAGCGGGTGATCGTCACCACCGGCTCGTCGGCGGCGTTCACCCTGGCGTTCACCGCCTGCTTCGACATCGGCGACCGGATGGCGATCGGCCGGCCGTGCTATCCGCCCTATGAGCGGATCATGCGCACCTTGGGCATCGAGGCGGTGGAGCTGCGCACCACCCTGGCCGACAATTTCCAGCCGACGCCGGCGCACCTGGCGTTCGTCGACCGGCTGGACGGCCTGCTGGTCGCCAGCCCGTCCAACCCGACGGGGACGATGATCGATGCCGGCCGCATGGCCGCCCTGGGCGTGGCATGCCAGGAACGCGGCGTCCGGCTGATCTCGGACGAGATCTATCACCGCATGGTGTTTGACGGCGACGAGGTCACGGCGCTGTCGTTCAATCCGGAGGCGGTGGTGATCAACAGCTTCTCGAAATATTACTGCATGACCGGCTGGCGGATCGGCTGGATGGTGGTGCCTGAGGCGCTTGTCCGGCCGGTCGAGCGGCTGGCGCAGAACCTGTTCATCTCGCCGCCCACCGTGGCCCAGCACGCGGCGCTGGCCGCGTTCGAGTGCGCCGCCGAGCTGGATGAACGCGTCGCCCGCTACAAGGCAAACCGCGACCTGCTGCTCGCCGAGCTGGAACCGCTCGGCCTGCGCTTCGCCAACCCGCAGGGCGCGTTCTACCTCTATGCCGACGTGTCGCGCTTTACGGGCGACAGCGCCGCGTTCTGCCGCGCCATGCTGGAGGGCGCCGGCGTGGCGACGGTCCCCGGCACGGATTTCGACGAGGTCGACGGCGACCGGTTCGTCCGAATGTGCTTCGCGGGCACGGGCGAGGACATGGCGGAGGCGGCGCGGCGGCTGAAGGCGTGGCTGCCGGGGCAGGGTTAGGGGCCGCCCTCTTCACCCGTCTCATGACCCCCAATCCGGCGTGATTCTGCGAGCGAAGCGAAGCAGTCCAGCCGTTCCGTTGACGGCTGTGTGGCGGAGAAGCTGGATTGCCGCGCTGCGCTCGCAAATTCACGGATAGGTATGAACGAGCAACCGGCGGTCCCATCACGCCGCGCCATGTCCTGGACAACAGGAATTGGAGCAGAGCAGCCGCCCACAAAAGAAAACGGCCTCCCGCCCGTACGCGGGAAGCCGTTTTCCGAAAGGGACCTAAGCCGTGTTCCTAAAGAGACCTCAGGCGGCCCAGGCCGTCGGCATATTATCCGGGGCACGCATGATGCGCTTCAATTTCTCGAAGGCACGCACCTCGATCTGCCTGACACGCTCGCGCGAGATGCCGTGTTCCTGCGACAGGGCGTCGAGGGTCGGTGGATCGTCGCGCAGTCTGCGATTGATCAGGATGTGCTGCTCGCGCTGGTCCAGATGGGTCAGGCAGCGGGTCATCAGCGCCCGGCGCCTGGCCATCTGGTCGTTCTCGATCAGCGAGTCCTCCTGCGAGGCCTCGCCGTCCTCAAGCCAATCCTGCCATTCCGTGTCGTCCTCGTCCGAGATCGTCACGTTCAGCGACTGGTCGCGGCCGAACAGCCGCTGGTTCATGGAGATCACGTCCTCCTCGCTCACCTGGAGCTGGTGGGCGATGAACGCGACCTGCACCGGCGTCAGCGTGTCTTCCTCGATGGCGCGCAGATTGGTCTTCAGCCGGCGCAGGTTGAAGAACAGCTTCTTCTGCGCCGAGGTGGTGCCCAGCTTCACCATGGACCACGACCGCAGGACGTATTCCTGGATCGTCGCCCGGATCCACCACAGCGCGTAGGTGGACAGGCGGAAACCGCGCTCCGGCTCGAAGCGGTCGATGGCCTGCATCAGGCCCACATTGCCTTCCGCGACCAGCTCGCCCAGCGGCAAGCCGTAGCCCCGGAAGCTCTTGGCCACCTTCACGACAAGGCGAAGATGGCTACCGACCAGCTGCTCGGCGGCATGCGGGCACCGCCGCTGCTGCCAGGCCACGGCCAGGGATTGTTCCGTGTTGGCGTCCAGAACCGAGAATCGCCGCATCTCCTTGAGGAAGCGGCCCAGATTCTCATCCGCGACAAAAGTTGCTCTCGACATCGTCACCCCGACAGATCATGGAACCTAGGGTTTCGTGCCCTCGTCACGATGAACAATGGTGCCGAATAGATGAACGCCGCCTGAACATGAACGGTTCCCGGCGTTCAGATTCCACTTTAACCCCGGGGCGTGAAGGCTTTGCTTCCGGCGGGTTCAGCGGCGGCGGAAAATCGCCGCCGCCGTCCATCCGGCGGCCACCGCGAGGATGATCGCGGCCAACCCGTAGGCGAAGGGCTGGTGATGGGCGACGTTGTAGAGCCACTGCTCCAGGCCCTGCTTGCCGACGGTGAGAATCGACGTGGTGCGGCCGATCTCCTTGCCGCCGCGGAACATCCGGACGATCACCCGGTAGTCGCCCACGGGGACGCGCGCGGGAAAATAGATGTCGGCGCGGAACAGGTCGCCGGACGGGAAGGTGACCGCGTTCTCCTGGATCTCGTAGAGCCCGGCGCCCACACGGTTCTCGACGATCGCCTTGCGCAGGCCCTGAAGTTCCTCCGGCGCGACGTCCTCCACCGACAGCAGCACCAGATTGTCGGGGCCGATGTTCTCGCGGCGCAGATATTCGGCGCCGGCGATGTCGGCGAGCCGCCGGTTGCTGGCCACGGCATAGAAGCCAGGCACGTTGTGGAACCGCACCGGCCGGCTGTTCATCCAGATGCCCGCGACCCGTTCCTTGCGGTAGATGGTCATCGGCTGCTCGGGGCCATGGACCACGGCGATGATGTCGACCGGGCCTTCCTTGGGCCCGGTGTTCTTCGAGCCGAACAGCAGCAGGCTGGTGCCGTTGAAGTTGGAGCGGATCGCGATCTCGCGGCTCGACAGGTCGCTCGACAGCGTCGCGGCGAACCCGGGCGCCGGCGCGAGCAGCAGGAGCAGAAGCAGCAGCCGGGTCATTCGGCGTCCGTCAGGGTCGACACGAAGTACAGCTCGCCCGGCGTCGCCACCAGGCCCCAGGCAAGGCCGAGACAGACCGCCACGACCACGGCCGCCAGCATCACCCGCAGGTGCTCGCCCTTCATCTTCAGCCCGGCGCGGGCGCCGAACTGGGCGCCGACGACGCCGCCCGCGATCAGCAGCAGCGCCAGGATCACGTCGACCGTGTAGGTGGTCGTGGCGTGCAGCAGGGTGACCGTGGCGGTGACGAAGATGATCTGGAACAGCGAGGTGCCGACGACCACGTTGGTCGCCATGCCCAGCAGGTAGATCATCGCCGGGATCATCACGAAGCCGCCGCCCACGCCCATCACCGCCGACAGCACGCCGGTGAAGAAGCCGATGGCGACGGGGGGAATCACGCTGATATAGAGTCGCGACTTGCGGAACCGCATCTTCCACGGCAGCCGGTGCGCCAGGTCGTCGTGGCGGCGCCGGGGCGGCACGATGCCCTTGCGGGCGCGCAGGATGGCGCGGATGCTCTCGTTCAGCATCAGGCCGCCGACGGTGCCGAGGAACAGCACGTAGCTCAGCGAGATCAGCAGCTCGACATGGCCGATGGAGCGCAGATAGTCGAACAGCACCATGCCCGCGCCCGAGCCGGCCACGCCGCCTGCCATCAGCACCGAGCCCATCTTGAAATCGACGCCGCCGCGCCGCCAGTGGGCCATGACGCCGGAAACCGACGATGCGAGGATCTGGTTGGCCTGGGTGCCGACGGCGACGGCGGGCGGGATGCCGGCGAAAATCAGCAGCGGCGTCATCAGGAAGCCGCCGCCGACGCCGAACATGCCGGACATGAATCCCACGCCCGCGCCAAGGCCCAGAATCAACAGCCAGTTGATCGACATCTCGGCGATGGGCAGATAGATCTGCATGAAGCGGCGGGCGTTTCGGATTTTCTGCAGGCTGTATGCGCCCAAACGCCCGCGCGTGCAACGGTCGGCGGCGCGTTATCCGCGGATCAGTCCGTGCAGGGGTTTCAGGGTTTCGCTGCCCGGAAAGATCACGGTGAAGGTTCCGGGCTGCCGTCATCCCCGCGACCGTCTTCTCCCGGCCCGTCGCCCCTGGGACCGTCGCCACGGCGCGGGCCGAACAGGCGCCGCAGGTAGCGCTCGCCGCCCTTGGCCAGCTTCATCCGCTCCTCGACGGGAAGCTGCGCCGCGGCCTCGGCGAAGCTTTGCTGGATGGTCGTCCGGATCGTGTTCTGATGCCCGTTGGCCTCGGCGAAGGCGGCCTCCAGCGCGGCACGGTCGAACGGTTCCTTCTCCAGCGCGTCGGCGATGCGGTCGCGGGCGCCGCGCATGGCCTCGAACTCCTGCTTAAGCGTGTCGCGATGCATGCCGACGGAGGCGCGCAGCACGTCGCGCGAGTCCGGCGCCAGATGCCGTTCCATGCGCCCGACGCGCACGTCCGGCCCGCGGTGGCGGTCGCCGTGATGGCCGGGATGAAAGAACAGCATCGCCGCCAGCAGGCCGTTGACGGCAAGCGACAGGCCGAGGCCCGCGAGCAGCCATTTCTCCGAGCGGGTCATTCTGCTGCCTCTCCGTCGACCGATCCGGCGTCGATGCCCTCGCCGAACACATAGTCGCTGATGTTCACCGTCTCCGCGTCCGCCGCCATCGACTGGGCGGGCTGGAACAGGCTGGTGGTGCCGATGTAGAAGCCCAGCAGCGTCGCCGCGGCCAGACCGGCGAAGCGCGGCAGCGCCGGCAGGATGCTGAACCACCGGCCGCGGGCCTTGCCGTCCTGCCTGGCGGTGCGCGGAATCGCCAGGATATCCTGCATGAGGGCCGCGCCGGGTGTGGGCTCGGGCAGTGCGGCCAGCAGCGCGTCGAACGCCGCCTCGTCGGCCAGCAGCAGCCGGGCTTCCTCGCAGGATGCCAGCAGCGCCTGGGCGTCAGCCTGGCGCTCGCGCGGCCAGCGCGCCGCGTCGGCGCCCCAGGCGTCCAGCAGCGTCCTGAATTCGTCCATGCCCATGCTCATGGCGTGACCCCCGTCAGCTCGTTCCTGAGATGCCCCAGGCGCTGCTTCAGCGCGGCGCGGCCGCGGGTCAGCAGGCTTTCCAGGGCCTTGATGTTCACCTGCAGCACGTCGGCTGCCTCCTTGTTGCTCAGCCCCTGCAGGTAGCACAGGCTGACCGCCTCGCGCTGCCGCTCGGGGAGTCCGGCAAGCGCGCCGTCGATCTGGCGGCTGACCTGCCGGTCGTGGATGTCCGCGTCGGCGCCCTGGCGCTGGTCCGCCGGGTCGCCCGCGTCGTCGATCGGCACCTGCCGGCCGCGCCGCTTGCGCTGCCGGTCGATGCACAGGTTCAGCACCACCCGGTAGAACCAGGTGGTGAACCGCGCGCCGCCCGGTTGCCAGTTGGCCGCGCCGCGCCACAGCTTGAGGAACGCCTCCTGCACCACCTCCTCGCCCTCGGCGCGGTCGCCCAGCTGGCGCGTGGCGAAGCCCAGGTTGCGGGACAGGTGGCGTTCGACCAGGACCGTATAGGACGGCTCGTCGCCCCGGCCGACGCGCTGCATCAGCGCTTGGTCCGACAGGATATTCAGCGCTGCGGCGTCGGCGGCGCCGGCACGCGGCGCGCCGCGCATGCTGTCCATGGCCAAACCGGTCATCTCCCAGGACGGTTTCACGCAGTCTATCCGATCGCCAATCGTTGCCCTAAGCCCTGTTCTTGGCTATTAAACGGAGGCCTGCGGAGAACCCTTCGGCACGGATGACTATATTTCGATATAGATTCCGCGACGGGACGCGGCACGGGGATTTGAAGTGAGAAATCTTAGGGGAGAGGTGGGCTGATGGGCCTGACCGTTGCGATTGTCGGGTCCGGGCCCGGCGGATTCTATTCGGCCGCCGCGCTGATCAAGGAGATCCCGGACTGCCGGGTGGACATCATCGACCGCCTGCCGACGCCGTTCGGCCTGATCCGGGCGGGCGTCGCGCCCGATCACCAGAGCAGCAAGAAGATCGCCAAGATCTTCGAGCGCACGGCACAGGCGCCGCAGGTGCGCTTCCTCGGCAACGTGGAAGTGCCGCGCGACGTCTCCATCGCCGAGCTGCGCGGCCTCTACGACGCCGTGGTGCTGGCGACCGGCGCGCCGAAGGATCGCCGCCTGGGCATTCCCGGCGAGGACCTGGTGGGTGTCTACGGCTCGTCCGAGTTCGTCGGCTGGTACAACGCCCATCCGGATTTCAAGGAGCTGGCGCCCGACCTGAGCACCGGCACGGCCGTGGTGATCGGCGCCGGCAACGTGGCGCTGGATGTGGCCCGGCTGCTCGCCAAGACCGGCGAGGAAGTGCGCGCCACCGACATGGCCCACTATGCCGCCGACGCCATCGACGTCGCGCCGCTGGCCGATATTCACGTGTTCGCCCGCCGCGGGCCGCTCCAGGCCGCCTTCACCCACAAGGAGGTGAAGGAGTTCGGCGAGCTGGACAACGCGGTGACGCTGGTCGATCCGGCGGTGCTGCCCGGCGAGGACGTGGCACTGGAAGACAAGGGCCGCGGCAGCCAGGAGAAGAACATCGGCTACCTGCGCGAATACGCCAGGAACAAGGGCGACGAGAAGCCGGTGCGTATCCATCTGCAGTTCTACGCCATGCCCGTCGCCGTGCTGGGCGAGGGCAAGGTGTCGGCCATCCGCATGGAGCGGACCAGGCTGACGGAGGACGGCAAGGTCGTCGCCACCGGCGAAACCTTCGAGGTGCCGTGCAACATCGTCGTCGCCTGCATCGGGACCCAGTCCATGCCGCTCGACAATGTGGCTTACGACGAGCGCAACCAGCGCTTCCAGAACCAGGACGGCAAGATCGAGGACGGCCTCTACGTCGCCGGCTGGGCCAAGCGCGGCCCGAGCGGCACCATCGCCACCAACTTTCCCGACGGCAGCCAGGTGGCGGAATACGCCAAGGCGCTGGTGCCCGATGCCTTCAAGCAGGGCCCTGCGGGCCTCGACCAGCTGCTCGCCGACCGCGAGGTGCGGGTGGTGACGTTCGAGGACTGGAAGCGCATCGAGGCGGCCGAGGAAGCGGGCGCCTCCCACGGCGCGCCGCGGCGCAAGTTCACGACCATCCCCGACATGCTGGGCTCGCTGGGGTGAGGCGCGGCTGAGGGGAAGGCTGTGGGGCACGCCCGGGAGTAACCTCACCCGCACTCGGCGTATGCCCGCATCCTGACCTGTAGAGCCGCCAATCCAGACCGATCCAGACAAAAAAAGGGGCGCCGCGAGGCGCCCCTTCGTGTTGCTATAGACCGGAGACCTCAGTCGACGGTCCAGGTGCTGCCGGCGAACAGCAGTTCCTTCATGTCGGCGTTCGGCTTGGCGATCTTGGCCTTGGCGACCTGCCGGGCGACGCCGGCGTCGTAGGTGTCGGCCTGGTTGCAATAGATCACGCCGACGACGACCGGCGCGTCCGGACCATCGAGGGTCACCAGCATCTGCGCCAGCAGCGCGTCGGTCTCGTCATGCACCAGGATGTCGTCCTCGGTGATGCCGTTCTCGCCGATGGTGACGATCTCGATCGCCACCTTGTCGCGGTTGAGGCGCAGGCCCTTCTCGTTGTTCGGGCCGAAGACCAGCCGGTGGCCGTGCTCGGCGCGCAGCTGGCGCTCGGGAGCGGCCTTCTTGTCGGTGAAGTCGGCGAACACGCCGTCGTTGAACACGATGCAGTTCTGGTAGATCTCGACGAACGACGCGCCCCGGTGGCCGTGGGCGCGCTTGAGGATCTCCGGCATGTGCTTCTGGTCGGTGTCGACGGTGCGGGCGACGAAGCGCGCGCCGGCGGCCAGGGCGAAGTTGCACGGGTTCAGGTTGCGTTCGATCGAGCCGCCCGGGCTCGACGGCGAGCGGGTGCCCGGCCGCGAGGTCGGCGAATACTGGCCCTTGGTCAGGCCGTAGATCTCGTTGTTGAACAGCAGGATCTGGATGTCGACGTTGCGGCGCAGCACGTGCAGCAGGTGGTTGCCGCCGATCGACAGGCCGTCGCCGTCACCGGTCACCATCCAGACGTCCAGGTCGGGATTCGCCAGCTTGATGCCGGTGGCGAACGCCGGGGCGCGGCCATGGATGGTGTGGAAGCCGTAGGTGGCCATGTAGTACGGAAAGCGCGACGAGCAGCCGATGCCGGAGACGAACACGGTGTTCGCCGGATCGGCCTCGAGGTCGGCCAGCGTCTTCTGCACCGACTTCAGGATGGCGTAGTCGCCGCAACCCGGGCACCAGCGCACTTCCTGGTCGGTGGCGTAGTCCTTGGCGGTCAGCTTCTGCGGGGAGAGTTCGTTCATGATCGTTCTCCTCAGGCCAGCATCTCGGCGATGACCTGGTTCAGGCGGCTCACCTTGAAGGGCTGGCCATTGACCTGGTTCAGGCGGACGGCATCGACCAGGTAGTTGTCGCGCAGCACGGTGGCGAACTGGCCCTTGTTCATCTCGGGCACCAGCACCTGCTTGAAGCCCTTGAGCAGCTCGCCCAGGTTCTTCGGCAGCGGCCACATGTAGCGCACATGGATCTGCGACACGTTCAGGCCCTTGGCCCGCGACTGTTCGACGGCGCGGTAGATCGGACCGAAGGTCGAGCCCCAGCCGACCACGACCAGGTCGCCGGTGGCGTCGCCCTGGGTGATCTCCTGCAGCGGGATGTCGTCGGCGATGCCGAGCACCTTGTTCCAGCGCGTGTCGGTCATCAGCTGGTGATTGTCCGAGGCGTAGGAGATGTTGCCGGTGTTGAAGTCCTTCTCGATGCCGCCGATGCGATGCTCGGTGCCCGGCGTGCCGGGGATTGCCCAGTTGCGCGCCAGCGTCTTCGCGTCGCGCGACGACGGGCTGAAGTTCTCCGGGTTGGTATGGAACTGGACCGGAAACGGCTTCAGGCTGTCGAAATCCGGCACCGGCCACGGCTCGGCCGCGTTGGCCAGGTAGCCATCGGTCAGCAGGATCACCGGGGTCATGTACTTGGTGGCGATACGTACCGCCTCGATGGCGACCTCGAAGCAGTCGCCCGGCGTCGCCGAGGCGATGACCGGCAGCGGTGCGTCGCCGTTGCGGCCATAGATCGCCTGGTACAGGTCCGACTGCTCGGTCTTGGTTGGCAGGCCGGTCGACGGGCCGCCGCGCTGCGAGTTGACGATCACCAGCGGCAGCTCGGTGCTGATCGCCAGGCCCATGGCCTCGCCCTTCAGCGCGATGCCCGGGCCGGACGAGGAGGTGACGCCCAGCGAGCCGGCGAACGAGGCGCCGATGGCCGAGCAGATCGCCGCGATCTCGTCTTCCGCCTGGAAGGTGACGACGCCGTGCTCCTTCAGCCGCGCCAGCTGGTGCAGCAGGGTGGAGGCGGGCGTGATCGGGTATGAGCCGAACATGATGTCGAGGCCGGCCAGCTTGGAGCCGGCGACGAGGCCGAGCGCCAGCGATTCCGCGCCAGTGATGGTGCGGTAGACACCCGGCGCCACCTCGGCGCGGCCGACGGTGGAATGGCTCATGTCGCCCGCCAGCTCGGCGGTCTCGCCGAAGGCGTGGCCGGCGTTGACCGCGGCGATGTTGGCGTCGGCGAGCTGCTGCGACTTGGCGAACTTGCCCTTCAGCCAGTCGACGACCGACTGGCGCTGGCGGCCGTACATCCACAACATGAGACCCAGGGTCCACATGTTCTTGCAGCGGATGGCGTCCTTGTTGGAAAGGCCGAATTCCTTGACCGACTCCAGCGTCATCCTGGTGATGTCGAGACGGATGACCTGATAGGGCGCGATGGTGCCGTCCTCGAGCGGGTCCGAGGTGTAGCCCGCCTTGGCCAGCGTCCGGCTGTTGAACGAGCCGATGTCGACCACCAGGGTGCCGCCCGGCTTGAGCGCTTCCAGATTGGTCTTCAGCGCCGCCGGGTTCATGGCGACCAGCACGTCGGGCTGATCGCCCGCCGTCAGCACGCGTCGCGCGCCGAAATTGATCTGATACGCCGACACGCCGAACGTGGTGCCCGTGGGCGCCCGGATCTCCGCCGGAAAGTCGGGGAAGGTCGCCAGGTCGGTGCCCATCAGCGCCGTCGAGTGCGTGAACTGTGTGCCCGTCAGCTGCATGCCGTCGCCGGAATCGCCGGCGAAACGGATGACGACGGATTCAAGGCTCGCGGGGACATGCTTGTCAGCGCTCGCGGTCGGCTTTTGAGCGAGATTAGTTGCCATCTTCTCCCAGCCCCATCCTTTCGGGGTCGAATTTTCGGCAGTCGTGCTTAAACGCGCGCTGTCACACGGCATACATACTACCACGCGCATCCTGCGGCAAGGCGAACAATAGCGGTTTAGCCTGCACGCGTGACTGTTGGGGTATCTAGTGTTGGCCGTTGGATTAATCAACAAAAATGTAAAATATATTTTTATACACAATTTATACGTATTATTGTGCAGTGCTTGCTGGTTTCCTTAGCGCGCGCAGCAATCCAGCCGATGCGGCCTCGATCAATTCCAGCACGTCGTCGAACCCGCCGGTCATGTAGGGATCAGGCACTTCATCGATGCCGGCGCCCGGCGCATAGCGCAGGAAAAGCTCGGGACCGGGCCCCTGCGGCGGTGCCATCCGCTGCAATGCGGCAAGGTTTTTCCGGTCCATCACCAGGATGTGGTCGAAGGTTTCGAAGTCCTTTTCATGGACGAGACGGGCGCGAATGCCGGTGATGTCGATTCCGCGTTTCGCCGCCGCCTGGATGGCGCGGCGGTCCGGCTGCTCGCCAACATGCCAGTCGCCGGTGCCGGCGGAGTCGATGTTTATCGCGTCATGCAGGCCGGCTTCGGCGGCCATCCGGCGGAAGACGCCTTCCGCCATGGGCGAGCGGCAGATGTTGCCCAGGCAGACGAACAGCACGCTTGTCGGGTTCATGGCCGCCTACAGCTTCATCGCCAGGGTCAGGCCGTCGCCGATCGAGACCAGCACGCTGTAGACCCTCGGATCGTCCCGGATCTTCTCGTTGAGCGCTCGGATGGCGACGGTGCTCTCGTCCTGCTTGTCCGGATTGGCCACGCTGCCGCCCCACAGCACATTGTCGATCAGCACCACGCCGCCCGGCCGCAGCAGGGACAGACTGTATTCGTAGTAGCCGTCATATTCCTTCTTGTCGCCGTCGAGGAAGGTCATGTCGAAGGTGCCCGCCTCGGGGCCGGCGGCCAGCGCCGCCAAGGTCTCCAGCGCGGGCGCCAGGCGGAGGTCGACCTTGTGGGCGACGCCCGCCTCGGCCCAGTAGCGCTTGCCGACGGCGGTCCATTCCTCGCTGATGTCGCAGGCCACCACCTTGCCGTCGACGGGCAGCGCCTGGGCGACCACCAGCGCGCTGTAGCCGGTGAAGGTGCCGACCTCCAGATATTTCCGGGCGTTCATCAGCCGGACCAGCACCTGCATGAAGCGGCCCTGGTCGCGGGAGATCTGCATGCCGGCCCACTGGCCGGTCTTCTCGGTGGTCTCGTCGCGCAGCCGGTCGAGCAGCGGCTCGGGCGCGATCGTCGCTTGCAGCAGATAGTCGTACAGTGCGTCATTGAGAAAACTGCCTCTGGACATATCTACATCTCCATCCGGTCAAATCGACTTCGTAACGAGGGGGCGCGACATGGCGAAACTGGAAGGACCCGAACGCAAGGCGGCGCTGGCCACGCTCGACGGCTGGTCCGAGGTGCCGGGCCGCAACGCTATCACCAGAAGCTTCAAGTTCAACGACTTCAACGAGGCGTTCGCCTTCATGACGCGGGTGGCGCTGGAGGCCGAGAAAGCCGACCACCACCCGGAATGGTTCAACGTCTACAACCGGGTCGAGGTGACGTTGTCGACACACGATGTCGGCGGCGTGTCGAAGAAGGATATCGCGCTGGCGGCATTCATGGACGAGGCGGCGAAGTAGGCAGCATCAATATTTGTTGGAGCTGAAAAAAAGGGGCCGTGAAGGCCCCTTTTCCGTCCTATGCGGACAAGCTCACTTGGGGCCCATCCGCAGCGCGCCGTCGAGGCGGATGGTCTCGCCGTTCAGCATGACGTTGTCGAAGATGAACATGGCGGTCTTGGCGTATTCGCCCGGGTCGCCGAGGCGCGGCGGGAACGGCACCGACTGGCCCAGCGCGTCCTGCACGTTCTGCGGCAGGCCCTTCAGCATCGGGGTGATGAACAGGCCCGGCGCGATGGTGCAGCAGCGGACGCCGTCGCGGGCGAGGTCGCGGGCGACGGTCAGGGTCATCGACACGACGCCGCCCTTCGACGAGGCGTAGGCGACCTGGCCGATCTGGCCCTCATAGGCCGCGACCGAGGCGGTGTTGACGATCACGCCGCGCTCGCCGTCGGCCAGCGGCTCCATGGCGCACATGCGCACGGCAGCGAGGCGGATACAGTTGAAGGTGCCGATCAGATTGACGTTGATCACCTTGGTGAAGACCGCCAGCGAATGGGGCTCGCCCTTCGACACGGTGCGGCCCGCGTCGGCGACGCCGGCGCAGTTGACCAGGATGCGGGCGTCCTGGCCGTGGGCGGCCTTGCCCTTGTCGAGGCCGGCGATGACGCTGTCCTCGCTGGTCACGTCGACCTTGGCGAAGACGCAGCCCATTTCCTTGGCGGCGGCCTCGCCCGTGGTCTCGTTGACGTCGAAGATGGTGACTTTGGCGCCCTTGGCCAGCAGCGCTTCCGCGGTGGCCCGGCCCAGGCCGGATGCGCCGCCGGTGATCACGGCGGCAACTCCGTTCACATCCATTCTCTCGTCCCTTTTTGTTGCGTTTGTTTTGTAATCGGCGGGCCGATGTAGCACAGCGATTTCACGGAGTCGAGGGCACGACAGGGGCTGTTCCCGCCTTCGCCAGCCGGCGCTCACGGCGGGTGATGTAGAAGGTCGAGCCGATCAGCAGCAGTGCGCCGGCGCCGGTCCAGATATCGGGATACTCGGCGAACAGCAGCATCCCGGCGATGGTCGAGAACAGCAGCCGGGTATATTCGAACGGCGCCATCGCCGACGCCTCGGCCAGCCGGTAGCCGCGCACCACGCAGGTCTGCAGCAGGGTGGCGACGACGGCGGTCGCCGCCAGCAGCACCCACTCGCGCCCGTCGGGGGTTTGCCAGTGGAGCGCGGCGGGCACGGCGAGCACCACGGTCTGCGCCAGCACCGCATAGAACACCAGCGTCTCGGTGCGGTCGGTGCGGGTCAGGATGCGCACCAGCACCACGTTGACCGCCGCCAGCCCGGCCGCGGCGAGGGCGATCAGCGCCGCCGGCTCCATGCCGGGTCCGGGCCGCATGACGATCAGCACGCCGACGAAACCGACCAGCGTCGCGGTGGTCCGGTACCAGCGCAGCCGCTCGGACAGGAAGATGGCGGCCAGCACCAGCACGAACAGCGGCCGCGAGAACAGGATCGAGGTCACCTGCGCCAGCGGCAGATGGACGAAGGCATGGAAGCTGGCGAGCAGGATCAGTCCGGAGCAGACGGCGCGCACCAGCTGCAGCGCCGGCCGATGGGTCTTGAACCCGCCCAGGCCGACCCGCCACATGAAGGGCAGCATGATCAACAGGCCGAAGGCGCCGCGGAAGAACGCGATCACCGTCGGCGGCAAGGTCTCGCCGGCCAGCTTCACCACCGCCATCAGCACCGCGGCAAGCACCGCCGCCGCCAGGATCCAGACCGCGCCGCGCAGATTGTCGCGCGCCTGCTCGGGCTTTTCGAACGGCAGCTCCACTACTCGGCCGGCTCGGGCGCGGGCTTGGCCGGCTCGTTCCGGGCCGCCGCCCTGCCGGCGGCCTCGCGCCGGGCGATGTAGACCGTGCTGACCAGGATCAGGCCGGCGCCGACCAGGGTGAACAGGTCCGGCGTCTCGCCGAACAGCGCGATGCCGATGATCGTGACGAACACCAGCCGCATGAAGTCCATCGGTAGCACCGCGCCCGCGTCGGCCATCGACAGCGCTTTCGCCAGGAACCACTGGGCGGTCGACGACACCACGCCGATGATCGCCATCACCCCGGCGTCGTGCCAGGTCATCGGCTGCCAGTAGTTCAGCGCCAGCAGCAGCGAGATCGGCAGGCACAAGGTGTTGCCATAGAGGATGATGACATGCGTCGGCTCGGTGGCCGACAGCTTCTTCACGCACAGCAGCGAGCCGGCCATGGCCACGGCGCCCATCAGCGCGGCAAGGATGCCGATATGGATGTCCTCGAAGCCGGGCCGCACCACCACCAGCATGCCGAGGAAGCCGATCAGCACCGCGACGATCCGCCGCCGGTGCAAGGTCTCGCCCAGCAGGATCGCCGCGCCGATGGTGGCGAACAGCGGCGCGGAGTAATTCACCGCCATGCCCTGCGCCAGCGGCACATGGGCGATGGAATAGAAGATGCCGACCATGGCGACGAGACTGCAGGTGCTGCGCAGGAAATGCAGCGGCAGCCGCCGGGTGCGCAGTCCCGCCCCGCCCGATCTCAGGAACACCGGCAACAGCACGATGGCGCCGAACAGCGACCGCCAGAACACCATGTAAATCGGATGCATGGTCTCGGCGCCCCAGCGCAGCAGCGCCCACAGCACCGAAATGGTGGCGCTGGCGCAGATCATCAGCAAGACGGCCTGGACCGTCCTTGATGGGGCGGCAATTTTCAGCATGCGCGCAGGTTATGCCGGAAGGGGCGCGGTGCCAAGTGGAGCCTTACCACCCTCGCCCCAGCCCCGTGGCAAACCCTAGTCACGGATAGTAGCCGACAACTGATTAGCCGCCGTGCTTCGACGTCGGCTCACTGGCACGTCTACGTCGTCTGAACGATCCCGCTGGTGTCCAGCCTGAGCGTCATGTCGTAGATTTTCCAGCCATCCTCGTACCGCCTGACCTTCGAGATGTAGGTGCCGAGGAAATAATAGACCGAGTTGTCGGCATTCTTGTGCCAGGCGTTCAGGTAGCTTTCCAGCACGCCCTGGTCGCCATCCACCTCGGCCAGTTGCGTGCCGATGAGGTGCTGGGTTCCGATGTAGTCCTTCAGGGCGTTTTCCGCCACGCCCGCCCAGCCGTCCGGGCCGTCGGCGACAAAGTCGCTTCCGGTGTTCGCGGTGCGTATCTGGGCGTGCGGCGCGAAAATCCTGTGATAGATCCTGCGGCCCTCTTCCCTGATGTCCGGCGACTTCTTGCCGAGCTTGTCAGTGGCCTTGGCGTAGAGCCGCTGCAGGTATTCGATCTCGTGTTTGTCGGCGACAGTCTCGGCGGTTCGATCGGACATTCTGCTCCCCCGGCGTTTTGAAACGGTTCAGCCGATGAGTGTAATGGGTATTATCCCGCAGCAGAAGCGGCCTTGCGCGCCTCGTCGCCGCCGATTTGCCAGTTCCCGCGCCAGCCTGTATAAGCCGCGCCGAACCGGCCTTTCCGGTCGTGGACGGAGCGCATGCGCGGGTTTTTCGGCATCGGCGTCGAGAGCGGCGACAAATCGGGCAATCTGGGCAACCTGATGCGCACGGCGCACGGGTTCGGCGCCAGCTTCCTGTTCACGGTCGGGCGCGACTACAACAAGGACGACACCTTCTCGGACACCAGCCGCACCGACCGGGAAGTGCCGCTCTACCGGTTCGACAGCGTCGAGACCATCATGCTGCCCGAGCGCTGCGTGCTGGTCGGCGTCGAGCTGACCGAGGACGCCGTCGACCTGCCCAGCTTCGCACATCCGCGCCAGGCCGCCTATGTGCTGGGCCGCGAGCGCGGGTCGCTGACGCCGGAAATCCTGGCGCGCTGCGCGCACGTTATCCGCATCCCGACCAGCTTCTGCCTCAACCAGGCGACGGCCGGCGCGGTGGTGATGTACGACCGGGTGCGCACCCTGGGCCGCTGGCCGGTGCGGCCGGTGACGCCGCGCGGCGAGCCGATCCCGATGCTTGAGCATCGCTATGGCGAGCCTATCTCTCGCCTGAAATCTTGACGCAACAACAGGTTTACGGTGGATGTCGTGGAAAAATCCGGCCGCGCTTTGTATGGTGGTGCCATGAGAATCATTCCGCTTCTGGCCGGGCTCGCGGCCTTCGCCATCGCCATGCCCGCGCTCGCGGCACCCAAGCTGCTGGGCACATTCACCGATTGGGACGCGTTCACCACCGGTTCGGGCAACGCCAAGGTCTGCTACGTCATCACCGTGCCCAAGCGCACCAAGCCCAAGGAAGTGGACCACAACGGCGTCTTCTTCATGGTGTCGCAGAAGCCCGGCAAGAAGGTGACGGACGAGACCCGCTTCGGCGCGCGCTACGAGCTGAAGGCCAACAAGGACGGCACCGCGATCATGGGCGGCTTTAAGGAGCCCATGTTCAATTCGGGCAAGGATGCCTGGGCCTATGACGCCGCATCCGACAAGCGCATCGTCGAGCGGATGAAGTCCTCGCAGCTGCTGACCATCAAGGAGATGGCCGCGAACGGCGACAACACCGAATATGATTTCTCGCTGTCGGGCTTCACCGCCGCCATGGACGCGGCAAGCAAGGCGTGCGGCTCATGAACATGCTGCGCCCGCTGAACCAGGCCGAGACCTCCGGCAAGATCAACCTCTGCGGCCTGTCGCGCGACGAGCTGCGCGCGTCGCTGATCGAGAACGGCGTGGCCGAGGGCAAGGCCAAGATGCGCGCCCAGCAGCTGTGGCACTGGATCTACAACCGCGGCGCCACCTCGTTCGACGTCATGACCAACGTGTCGAAGGACATGCAGGCCATGCTCGACGGGAAATTCGAGATCCGCCGCCCCGAGGTATCGCTGGCCCAGCTGTCCGAGGACGGCACCCGCAAATGGCTGGTCCGGCTCGACGACGGCAACGAGGTCGAGGCCGTGTTCATTCCCGAGGACGACCGCGGCACGCTGTGCGTCTCGTCCCAGGTCGGCTGCACCCTGACCTGCAAGTTCTGCCACACCGGCACCCAGCGGATGGTGCGCAACCTGACGGCGGCCGAGATCGTCGGCCAGGTGATGATCGCCCGCGACGCGCTGGGCGAATGGCCCAGCCCGGCGGACGGCCGGCTGCTGTCGAACATCGTGCTGATGGGCATGGGCGAGCCGCTCTACAATTTCGACAACGTCAAGCAGGCCATGAAGATCGTCATGGACCCGGAAGGCATCTCGCTGTCGAAGCGGCGCATCACCCTGTCGACCTCGGGCGTGGTGCCGATGATGCAGCGCTGCGGCGAGGAGATCGGCGTCAACCTGGCGGTCTCGCTGCACGCGGTGCGCAACGAGACCCGCGACGCGATCATGCCGATCAATAACAAATACCCGCTGGAGCAGCTGCTGACCGCCTGCGCCAACTATCACGGCGTGTCCAACGCCCGGCGCATCACCTTCGAATACGCCATGCTGAAGGGCGTCAACGACAGCCTGGACGACGCGAAGGAACTGGTGCGGCTGCTGAAGAAATACGACATCCCGGCCAAGGTGAACCTGATCCCGTTCAACCCGTGGCCCGGCACCGCGTTCGAGTGCTCGGACTGGGACACCATCCACGCCTTCTCGGAATATGTGTTTGGCGCCGGCATCTCGGCGCCGATCCGCATGCCGCGCGGCCGCGATATCATGGCCGCCTGCGGCCAGCTCAAATCCGCCTCCGAAAAGGTCCGCAAGGCCGACCTGCTCAAGGCCGAGGCCGGAAATCCCCCCGCGTAGGAGTGCCGCGCTGCTCCATTCCCGTCATTGCGAGCCGCGAAGCGGCGCGGCAACCCAGTTCTTGCCCAACCCAGTTCTTGTCGGTGATAATTGTGTGGCGGCGGGACTGGGTTGCCGCGCTCCACTCGCAATGACGCGAAATCAGCGGATCAATCGCTCGAACAGCCGCAACTGCCCCTGCGTCGTCGCGTCCCAGCTGAAGCCTTCGGCGTAGGCGCGCGTCGCCGTCCGCTCCGGCGGATTGTCTAACACTGCCTTCAGCCCTTCGGCGACACCAACCGCCGACCTGTCCCTGATCAGCACGCCGGCCTCCGGCGCCGCGACCACCTCGCCGGTGCCCCACACATCGGTGGCAACGACCGGCGTGCCGCAGGCCATGGCCTCGAGAAGCACGTTGGCCCAGCCTTCCCGGCTCGATGCCAGCACCAGCGCGTCGGCGGCGCTGTAGAGCGACGGCAGGCTGTCATGGGGCACCTGCCCCAGCAGCCTCACCCGGCCGGTCAGACCCAGCGCCGCGATCAGGCGCTCCAGCGCCGGCCGCTCCTCGCCTTCGCCGGCGATCAGCAGCGACGCGTTCGGCACCGACTTCAGCGCCACGATCACCAGATGATGTCCCTTGCGCTCGACCAGGCCGCCGACCGAGACGATGGTGCGGCCATCCGCGCCCCAGCGGTTGCGCGCCGCCATGCGATCGAGCGGCCGGAACAGCTCCAGGTCGACGCCGTTGCGCAGCGTGACGATCTTGCCGGGGTCGATCCCCATGTCGAGCAGCGGCTTTTGCAGCGCGTCGCACACGGTGATCAGTGCGTCGGCCCGGCGCGCGGCCTGCTCGATCTTGCGGCGCGGCACCGGGAACTGCGGGATCAAATTGAGGTCGGTGCCGCGCGCGGTGATCGTGAGCGGCAGGCTAAGCTCGGTTGCCAGCGTCGCCGCCGCCACGCCATCGGGGTAGAAGTAATGGGCGTCGATCAGCTGGATGCCGCGCTCGCGCACCAGCCGCGCCACCGTCTCCCGCGCGCCGCGCGCCAGCAGCGCCGGGGCCAGGTTCATGCCGACCTTGGGAATGACCTTGTAGCGCGGATGGAAAACCTCGATGCCATAGCGCACTTCCCGCGCGGGAACCTTCGCATAGGCCGCGTAGCCGCCGAACCGCGCGGACGCGAACGGGAACCACGGCACCGGCGCCACCACGGTCAGGCTCACCTTGCCGCTCTCGGCGAGGCGGCGCAGGCGGTTCTCGACGAAGATGCCGTGCACCGGCTGCACGGCGTTGGGATAGAGCGTGGTGAAGCCGAGGATGTTCATGGCCGCGATGCCGCGTCGTGCCGCAGGAAGCCCTGGAACATCAGCAGCAACCACAGCACGCGCGACTGGTCGTGGTAGCCGCCCTGATGCTGGTTCAGCAGCATCTCGACCGGCTGCCTGGCGACGAACCCGGACTCGCCCAGCAGTCTGCCGGACAGCTCGTCGCGCACCTTTTCCCGCAACGGCCCCCTGAACCACGGGCCGATGGGCACCGAGAAGCCCTGCTTGGGCCGGTAGAGCAGGTCGGCGGGCACGAAGGGCTGCATGGCCTGCTTCAGGATCGCCTTCTTCTCGCCCCCGGCGATCTTCTGGTCCGCCGGCAGGTTGACGCCCCATTCCAGCAGCCGGTGGTCGAGGAACGGCGCGCGCACTTCCAGTCCGTTGGCCATGCTCGCCCGGTCCACCTTCACCAGGATGTCGCCGGGCAGCCAGGTCTTGATGTCGGTGTATTGCGCCTGCTTCAGCGGGTCGGCGCCCTTGGCCTTGCGCCAGTGGTCGCGCAGCACCTCGATGGGATGGTACCCCGCCCGCTGGAGTTGGCCGCGCACATCGATGCTCAGCAGGGTGCGGCGCTGGTGCTCTGTGGTCGCCGAGACGCTGAGGAAATACGCGTCGATGTCGTCGAGCGCGAGCTCCTGGAACGTGGTCCTGGCGCGCAGGCTGCGCGGCGCCCAGTCCGCCTTGGGATAGATTTTTCCCAGTGTGCCGAACAGCAGCCTGCGAAAGCCCGGCGACAGGGACCGGCGCACCCGCGCCTCGCGCTCGTGCCACAGATAGCGGCGGTAGCCGGCGAACACCTCGTCGCCGCCGTCGCCGGACAGCGCGACCGTCACCTGCTCCCGGGCCAGCGCGCAGACCTGGAAAGTGGGAATCGCCGAGCTGTCGCCGAACGGCTCGTCGTAAAGGGCAGCCAGCCGGTCGACGAGGTCGAACGACTCGGGGTCGACGACCCGTTCGGTGTGGTCCGTGCCATAGCGGCTGGCGACGGCGCGGGCATAGGCCGTCTCGTCGTATGACTTGTCGCCGAAGCCGATGGAGAAGGTCTTCACCGGCGTGTCCATGCCGTGCGCCATCTGGGCGACGATGGCGCTGGAATCCACGCCGCCCGACAGGAACGCGCCGAGCGGCACGTCGGCGATCAGCCGGCGCCGTGTGGCGATGTCGAGCTGGGCCGCCACGTCGGCGGCATCGCCCTCGGTCGGCTCGAGCGACACGTCCCACCATTGCCGCAGCTGGGGCTCGCCGCCGCGCCGCCAGCGCAGGCAATGGCCCGGCGCCAGCTTGCGCGCCGCCCGGTAGATGCTTTTCGGATCGGGCACATAGCCATAGGCGAAGAAATCGGCCACCGCCTGCGGATCGATGTCGCGCGGCAAGTCCGGATGGGAGGTCAGCGCCTTCAGCTCGGAGCCGAACAGGCACAGCCCGTCGGGCAGGATGGCATAATAGAGCGGCTTCTTCCCTAGCCGGTCACGGGCGAGGAACAGGGTCTGCTCGCGCGGGTCCCACAGGGCGAAGGCGAACATGCCGTCGAAATGCGCCAGGCAGTCGGCGCCCCACTGTTTCCAGCCATGCAGGATCACCTCGGTGTCGCACCGGGTGCGGAAGCGGTGGCCATGGCCGGCCAGGGTCTCCATCAGCGCCGGGAAATTGTAGATCTCGCCGTTGAACACGACGACCGTGCCGGTCTCCGGGTCGGTCATCGGCTGGGCGCCGCCCTCGAGGTCGATGATCGACAGCCGCCGATGCCCCAGCGCAACGCCCGGCCCGGTGAACAGGCCCGATCCGTCCGGCCCCCGATGGGCGACGGCGTCGGTCATGCGCCGGAGCAGGGCCCGGTCCATGGGCCGCTCCGCCTTGCCGTCGAACATGCCCGCCAGTCCGCACATAGGCCTGTTTTCTATCAGAAATCAGGCGGTTGGCGGGGGCAAAATGCGCGTCTTGCCCACCCGCGCCTTTTGCCTATACTCCGCCGCCAATCCGATCCCCGGGAACACACCACGATGAGCAAGAAAATCAACAAGGTCGTGCTCGCCTATTCGGGCGGGCTGGACACCTCGGTCATCCTGAAGTGGCTGCAGGTCACCTACCAGTGCGAGGTGGTCACCTTCACCGCCGACCTGGGCCAGGGCGACGAGCTGGAGCCGGCGCGCAAGAAGGCCGAGATGCTGGGCGTGAAGCAGATCTTCATCGAGGATCTGCGCGACGAGTTCGTCCGCGACTACGTGTTCCCCATGTTCCGCGCCAACGCCGCCTATGAGGGCGTCTACCTGCTCGGCACCTCGATCGCCCGGCCGCTGATCGCCAAGCGTCAGATCGAGATCGCCCGCGAAGTCGGCGCCGACGCGGTCTGCCACGGTGCCACCGGCAAGGGCAACGACCAGGTCCGCTTCGAGCTCGGCTATTACGCGCTGCAGCCCGACATCAAGGTGATCGCGCCGTGGCGCGAATGGGACCTGACGTCGCGGACGACGCTGGTGAAGTTCGCCGAGGAGAACCAGATCCCGATCCCCAAGGACAAGCGCGGCGAAGCGCCGTTCTCGACCGACGCGAACCTGCTGCACATCTCGGCCGAGGGCAAGGCGCTCGAGGATCCGTGGGCCGAACCCGAGGAGTTCGTGTTCTCGCGCACCGTCGCGCCCGAGGACGCGCCCGACAAGCCGACCTATGTGGAGATCGATTTCGTGGGCGGCGATCCCGTCGCCGTTGATGGGGTGAAGATGGGTCCGGCGGCGCTGCTGACCCGGCTCAACGAGCTGGGCGGCGCCAACGGCATCGGCCGGCTCGACCTGGTCGAGAACCGCTTCGTCGGCATGAAGAGCCGCGGCGTCTACGAGACGCCGGGCGGCACCATCCTGCACGCGGCGCACCGGGGCATCGAGAGCATCACCCTCGACCGCGGCGCGGCGCACCTGAAGGACGAGCTGATGCCGCGTTACGCCGAGCTGATCTACAACGGGTTCTGGTTCAGCCCGGAGCGCAGGATGCTCCAGGCGCTGATCGACCAGAGCCAGGAGAAGGTCGCCGGCACCGTGCGGCTGAAGCTCTACAAGGGCAGCGCGACGGTGGTGGGCCGCAAGTCGCCCAACACGCTCTATTCGCTGCAGCACGTGACCTTCGAGGAAGACGCCGTCTACGACCAGCGGGATGCCGCCGGCTTCATCAAGCTGAACGCCCTGCGGCTGCGGTTGCTGGGTCAGCGCGACGGGAAGAAGTAGGGCTTTTCCGAGAGCTTCACTCGAAAGACTCCCCGAACGAAAGCGCCCAGAGGCGTTGTGCGTCCGTGTCCGGAACTGGAAGCCCCCGCGCACTCGCTATGAGATCGAACGCGCTTGCGACGTCGATCCCGAGACAGCGCATGGTGCACGCCGCGATGAGCGACGAACGGCCGATGCCAGCCCTGCAGTGTACGGCTACGGCGTGCCCTTCCGACACGCGTGCCGCGAGTATTTTGGCCAGCTTAAGCGCATCGCTTCGGGATGACGGGACGCCTCGATCGGGTATCGGGAAGTCAATCAACTCGATGCCATGCGTGATACAGCACGTCGCCTCGCCGCTGAGGTCGAGATCTTCAATCTCGTCCCGTTCCAAGAGTCTGACGACGGCGCGGACGCCTTCCAAAGCCCAATTGGCGATCTCATCATCCAGCCAATCGCCCGCCCTCGGCCGCGCCATGATGGCAAGCCGTCCCGACGACACGCCGTCGATCCAGTAGAGCGTTGAATGGGACATGACGCTCCTGTGCAGGAGGACTCAGTCTAAACCTTCGGCTCGTCCACGCCCGCTTGCCGGCACGCCGCGATCACCGTGTTGTGCAGCAGGGTGGCGATGGTCATCGGGCCGACGCCGCCGGGCACCGGTGTGATCGCCGCCGCCCGTTCCTTCGCCTCGGCAAAGCACACGTCGCCGACCACCCGCGTGCCGCCGCCGTCCTTGGGGATGCGGTTGATGCCCACGTCGATGACCACCGCGCCGTGCTTGATCCAGCCGCCGCGCACCATCTCGGGCTTGCCGACGGCGGCGACGACGATGTCGGCCCGGCGGCATTCTGCCGGCAGGTCGTCGGTGCGGGAATGGGCCATCGTGACCGTGGCGTTGGCGCGCAGCAGCATCTGGGCGATGGGCTTGCCCACCAGATTCGAGCGGCCCAGCACGATGGCGCGCCTGCCCGACAGATCTGGCCCCAAACGATCTTCGATCAGCATCATGCAGCCCGACGGCGTGCACGGGAACAGGCCCGGCAGGCCGCTCGCCAGCCGCCCGGCGTTGATGACGTGCAGGCCGTCGACGTCCTTGTCCGGGTCGATGGCCTGGGTGACCGGCTGCTCGACCAGCGGTTTCGGCAGCGGCAGCTGCACCAGGATGCCGTGGACGCGGGGATCGGCGTTCAGCTCGCGCACCAGGCCCAGCAGCGCATCCTGGGTGATGTCGGCGGGACGCTTGAACTCGAACGAGTTCATGCCGGCCTCGATGGTCTGGGCATGCTTGTTGCGCACATAGATCTCGCTGGCCGGGTCGGCGCCCACCAGCACCACGGCGAGGCCGGGCGTGAGGCCGTGATCCGCCTTCAGCGCCGCGACCTGCGTCGCCACCCTGGCCCGCAGATTGGCCGCGAACGCCTTGCCGTCGATGATCGCCGCTTCAGACACCCTGTTCTCCAATCAGTTTCTCCAGCGCCGCCGTGATCTCCGCCGGATCGCCGCGCACCAGCACGTCCTTGTTCCGCGACGTCAGCCCGCCGGTCACCTCGACCCGGCCGCCCGCCACGCCCAGCGCCTTCGCCAGCAGCTTTTCCAGCGCCGCGTTGGCTTTGCCCTTCTCCGGCACGGCGGTGACCTTCACCGCCAGCACCCGGCCGCCGCTGGCGTCTTCGCGCAAACCCTCGATCGCGTCGCGCGACGCCTTGGGCGTCAGCCGCACCGGGACGATCAGGCCGTCCGGCGCGGCGCGGCCGATCAAAGCATGCGGCGCAGCAGCGGCAGCAGGTCGTCCAGCAGCAGCGTCTGCACCACGATGATGATGATCACCAGCACGATCGGCGAGAAGTCGATGCCGCCGAAGGTCGGCACGTAGCGCCGGATCGGCCGCAGCAGGGGCGTGAACAGCGCCTCCAGCGAGCGCATCACGCTCTGCACGAACGGGTTGCGCGCATTGATGACGTTGAAGGTGATCAGCCAGCCCATCACCGCCCAGATGATGAGCATCCAGATCAGGACCTGGCCGACCAGATAGATGAGCGTCGCGAGGGCGTTCATTGGCATTTCCCGTCCGTTGTGCGGAAGGTTTAATATGGGGCGGACGCCGCGCGCAAGTGCGGTGAATTCCCCGCGGGCATGCATGAGCGGCAAGGGCGCGGTCGGCGCTTGACTTTGGGGACGCGCCGTCACAAGGTGCGCGCCGTTTCGCCGGTCGGGGCCGTAGCTCAGTTGGGAGAGCGTCGCGTTCGCAATGCGAAGGTCAGGGGTTCGATCCCCCTCGGCTCCACCAGAAACGATGTCCTTGATCTTGCTGGACTCTGGCGAACCTGATCCCTCCCCTTACGACGTGAACTGGCCTTGCCGCGCCATCTGCTGGAGATGGCGATAATGGGCAATACCGCTGTGGTTCGCCCTGCAGGCCGAACAGCGGCACCAGCGCCGCTCCAAGAGGCGCCGCGGGCGAGGGGATCGAAACCATCGAACTGACCGCCGATTAGGCTATCATCTGCGCCATGGCGGCAGAACGCCGGGGAGAGTTCATGTTCAAGCACATAATGGTGCCGATCGATCTTCAGGAGGCAACCTCCTGGGCTCGTGCGCTCCCGGTAGCCGCGGAGGCTGCCAAACGAGATGACGCGCGTTTGACGCTCATTTCTGTAATGCCAACCTCTCAGGCGCTCGCCCTCTCCCTGGCGCCCGGTATTTTTGCGTTCCGCCTGGATGAGATGGAAAGCGAGCTGGCGGGGTTGCGCGTGCGCTTGGTGCCGCCAGATGTTCCAGGCGAGTTGATCGTGCGAGAGGGCTCGATCTACGCCGAGATACTTTCGGCCGCGCGAGAGTTGGGTGTCGATCTCATCGTCATGGCCTCGCACCGACCCGAGATGAAGGATTACCTGATCGGCTCCAATGCGGCCCGCGTGGTGCGACACGCGCCGTGTTCGGTGATGGTCGTGCGAGACTGGCCGGTAGCCTGACGTGCGACGACAATATCCGCTTGATCGGCAAATCGACCTCCGCACCGATGGCGAAGGGCTGGCCATCGATGAGGCCAGCCGCCGCCGCGGCCTCTACGGCGCCAACAATATCGTGGAAGCGGCGCCAGCAGGCTGGCGGCAGATACTCCGGGATACGCTGACGGATCCGATGATCTGGTTCCTGCTGGTGACGAGCGGATTGTTCGTTACCATCGGCGACCGAATGGAAGCGGTGATCATGCTCGCGGCGATCTTGCCGCTTCTCGGCATGGATGTGTTCCTGCACCAGCGCACGCAGGCCTCGACCACCGGGCTGCGAAGCAGGCTCACGGACTTCGCCGTGGTCGTGCGCGGCGGCGCGGAGTCGAAGGTGCCGGCCGCTTCCCTGGTACCGGGAGATCTGATGCTCATTGCTCCGGGCGAGCCGTTTCCGGCGGATGGGATCATCGTGGGCGGCGACGGCCTCCAGGCTGACGAGGCCGCGCTGACGGGAGAGGCGTTCCCGGTGCGAAAGAGACCGCTCGCGGCCTCCGAGGCCGCACAAACCATGATCGATGGCGCACACTGGGGCTTCGCCGGTTCGCGACTTCTCACCGGCACGGCACATATCCGCGTCGTATTCACAGGACCCGAGACCCTTTATGGCGAGATCGTGCGCTCGGCGGTCGAGGGATCTCACGGGCGCACACCGCTTCAACTCGCGATCGGCCAGCTGGTCAAAATCCTCGTGATCGCCTCGGTCATACTTTGCGTCGCGCTGGCATGGATCCGCGTGCGGCAGGGCTTCGGCATCGTCGATGGCCTGCTGAGTGCCGTCACGCTGGCCGTCGCCGCAATCCCCGAGGAGTTTCCGGTCGTCTTCACGTTCTTCCTGGGCGTCGGCGTCTATCGGCTCGCAAGGCGGCAGGCGCTGGTTCGCAGGGGCGTGGTCGTCGAGAACATCGGCCGCATCACCTGCATCTGCTCCGACAAGACGGGAACGCTGACCGAGGGCGTGCTGAGCCTGCAGCATGTCGTTCCTGCCTCCGGTCAC